>CAYMBA010000158.1:0-6320 GCA_964388535.1 uncultured bacterium
GGCTCTCGGCCGAAATCCCGCGCACGAGGCGCTTCAGCTGCTGGAGCGAGGTGACGGTCTGGTAGTCTGCAGCCCAGCCGTCCTCTATGACGACAGCATCCCCCGCCGCAGGGGCCGGTTCGGGCAACGCCAGCGATTCCTGGGCAGCAACGCGCTCTCGCCTTGGCGCAGCGGCCTCGGGCTTCTCCGTGGGTTTCTCAAAGAGCCTTCGCTCGATGCTCTGGAACTCGTAGCGACGCAATAGCTCTCTCAGATCCTCTCGCTCACTCACCGGAGGGACCCTAAGCTCCTTTGGATCTATCTCCAGGGCATCGCGCCTTATCTCGACCAGCCTGCGACTCAGGAAGGCTTGCTCACGAGAGTCTTCCAGCTTCTTCCGCACTCCAGGCTTGAGGTCATCCAGGTGCTCGTAGATCTCCTCCAGGTTGCGGTAACGCCGCAGCAGCTCGGCCGCGCCCTTTGGCCCAATGCCTTTCACACCCGGAATGTTGTCCGAGGAATCGCCAGTGATTGCCAGAAAATCCACGAAGCGGCCCGGGGGGACCCCGTACTTCCTCTCGATCGCCTCGGCGTCGAGCCACTGCGCAGGTTCCCTACCCCTTGAGGGAATAAGCTGGAGCACGCCACTCCCCACAAGCTGTGCGAAGTCCTTGTCAGCGGAGACAATGACAGCCTCCCATCCTTGCCGCTTTGCACTCTCCACACCGCTGCCGATCAGGTCGTCGGCCTCCAGCCCGTCGACGGCCAGTGCCCGGATGCCCATGGCCTCCACGAACTTGACCGCCTCGGGCAGCTGGGGGGCGAGGTCTTCCGGGATGGGTGGCCGCGTTGCTTTGTACTCCGGGTAGATCTTGTGTCTGAACGTCGGCGCTTCCGTGTCGAAGGCGACAGCCAGGTACGCAGCCTGCTCTTCCCGGATGAGCGAGGCCAAGGTGTTCAAGAAGCCATAGAGAGCACTCACGTTCGTCCCGTCACTGCGCAGAAGCGGACGCCCGATGAAAGCGAAGTACGAACGGAAAACCAGACCCGTCCCGTCGACCAGGAAGACCCGCCTAGCGTGCCGCTCTTTCATAGGAAACCTCGCGGGAAGCAAGCCTCTCAGCGCCCCCAATCCGGCCGCAGTCCCGGCTTCGGCCCAAGCACCACGCGAGGCGCCTCAGCCGGAGGCGTGCCACATCAGCGGGGCGCCCCACGATAGAGCCCCTTCTCCTCAATGATTTGCACAACCGGGTCCGGAACAAGCCCTTTGATGGGCTGTCCATCAGCCACTAGGGCCCGGATCATCGAGGATGAAACCTCCACCAGGGGCCCCTCTATCCAATCCACCCGGCCGTGAGCCCAGGCAGGCTCCGAGCGGACCGAGCCGGCTCGAGGATAGACACCGAGCCGCGCCATGCAGACTATCCTGCCGGGCTCTTTCCATCCCGGCATCTCAAGGAGGGTGTCGCTGCCGAGGATTAGCCACATACTCCAGTTCGGGTGACGTTCAAGAAGAATCGTGAGGGTATCCACTGTGTAGGATGCGCCACCCCTCTCGGCCTCGATCCGTGAGACCTCGAAGTCACGGTGTCCCTCAACTGCGGCTTCGGTCATCCGGACGCGGGTCTCAAAGTCGGTCAAATCGGGGCGGCGCTTGTGGGGGGGAATCCAGGCCGGCACGAAGAGGATGCGCTCCAGGTGAAGTGCAGCCTTGGCCCGACCTGCAATCTCCAAGTGGCCAACATGCGGGGGATCGAAAGTCCCCCCAAAAACACCGACCTTCATCTAGGATTCCTGCTCGAGCCGCCTGAGCCGACGCTGTGCCTTCCGCAGCAGGGCACCACCCTTCTCAAAGTCCTGAGGGCTCTCCTGCAGGTGCCCGATCAGACGGCGGTAGACCCGAACTGCCTCGGCCCTTCGCCCTTCCCGCTCGTAGGCCTCTGCCAGCCCCGCCAGAGCTAGCCCGCTGCAGCGGGAATCTGCCTTGCGCTCGAGTGACTTGCGGAAGTACCTCCTTGCAGCCCCGTAATAGCCCAGCCGCAGATATGTTCGCCCATTGAGATAGTCCTTTTTGGCGAGGGTTTCCCGCGCCCTCTCAAGCCCTTCCTGGGCCTCCGAGACATACTTGCCCCCGGGGTAGCGTTCGAGGTACTGCCCAAAGGTGCTGATGGCTTCCTCCGCTGGTCCAGGGTCGCGCTCTGGCCCCCCAATAGCCAGGAACCAACAGCGTCCGATCTCGAAAAGCGCATCCTCCGCCAGCGGACTGCCCGGGGTTTCCTCGAGAATCCTCCTGAAGGCCTGACGAGCAAGCAAGTACTCCTCGTTGGCCTGGTGGGCGCGCCCCAAAAGGAGAAAGGCCGAGTCGAAGAGCGGGCTGCCAGGGAACTCGCGGTCGAAGTCCGAGAGCAAGAGGATCACTTCCTCATAGTGACCCTTATCATACGCCCTCTCAGCCTTCGCCATCCGCTGCCGCGCCGCATCCACGCCGCCGGGGAAGACAAGCAAGTCCGGCGCCCGCCGCGGCGCTAGCCCTCCCCCGCAGCCTGAAGCCGCGATCATGAGCACCGCTAGCACCAGGGGGGATCGAAGGAAGGCGCTGTGATACCCGCATCCACGGGCTACGCGCTCGGTGCTACTCACGCTCCCTCGCATCGGCCACCCGGACTACTTCTGATTCTGGTGGAACAGGTAGACGAGGCCCGAGACAATGCCTGTGACAATCAACGGCTGCAGCAAGGCCTTGACGGACTTCGGCTCAGCCACCCGCATGGAGAATGGATACTCGGGACCGGCCACGTACGACATCGCGCTGCCTGGCACCGTATCGGCTCTAGCCCTCGAGGCCTCAGCGAGTCCAAGGACTCTATGTCCGGGCTCCTCCATGTATCGCGCGCTCACCCGCACACGAGCCACTCGCTCATACGAGGTCGGGCCAAGTAGCCAGCTGCGCCTGGCCACAGGGAAGGAAACTCCGCACTCGAGCACGCGGAACAGGATTGCTTTTCCCGTCTCAGGCACCACCAGCTCGAATGGCTCGTTGGCAGCAGACCTATCTTCTGCGGTCTCTTCGCTCGCCGACCCCGTCTGCTTGGGTTGCGCCGCCCTATGCGGACCCCTCCTTGGCCTCGGCCTTTGCTGCTCTGCCTCTCCGCTACCCTCACCTGCCTCTTGCCCGGCCCCGGTCTCTTCAGCCTCTCCGTCTTCTTCCTGCAAATCGCCCTCTTCGCCTTCCTCGGGTTCCTCTCGCTCCGACCCGAGACCTGCCCCCTCTTCCAACTCAGGCTCGCCAAGCGCGCCGCCCGCCACCTCACCCTTGCGAGACCCGGCCCCCTTGGGCGCTGCCGCCGGCTGGCCGCTGGCCGGAACACCCCCCCTTGGGGCTCCAAGCTGCAGGAGCGACACTTCGCACCCTCTTGCCCGCAATGCGCGGGCTAAGGCATCTGCCACCAGCCAGTTGGCCTCATGACCAGTCTCAGGGCCAAGACGGATCACTGCCCCAGTGGGCACGGCCAGATCGGCCGTGATCTCGTCGGCCACTTGCTGGACTAGGTCCTCGAGCAGGGGCAGGTTTGCAGGCCCCTGGAACTCTTCTGCCCAGACCGGGGACCCCAGAGGGGCCAGTCCCGGGAGAAGAATGCTCGCGAAAACCGCCCGGAGAAATCCCATCCGAACCATGTTTCAGAGTCCTCCGGTTCCCTGCGGATGCTTAGCTCTCGGGAACCGCGACCGTGTCGTACGGACCCGCCCCCACTACCCTGCAGTCTAAGACCTCGCCGATCTCAGGCAACGCCGCTCCGTCCGTCGCCGAGGCCTTTACATACACCACACCGTCTATGCCCGGCGCTTCCCGATAGCTTCTCCCTACTAGGAAGCCGCGCTCGGAGTCCAGACCCTCCACAAGTACCGCCAGTTTGGCACCCCGGAGCATCCTCTGAAGCCTTTTGGAAACCTCCCGCTGCCGCTCGAGGACGAGGCGAGCTCGGCGCTCCGACTCCTCCCGGGAAGGGACGGGGAGCGACTGGGGCCACTGGCGCGGTCGCTCCGCACTGTATGGAAACACCCCAAGCCGGTCAAAAGGAAAATCCTCAAGGAACGCAAGCAACTCCTCGAAATCGTCGGGCCCTTCTCCCGGGTGTCCCACCATCACCGTCGTGCGAAGACACAGCCGCGGCACCGCTTGCCGGAGGTATTCCAACCTGGCCCTCATCGCCATGACGTCGTCCCAGCGGCCCATTGCCTGGAGAACCCGAGGACTGATGTGCTGGACCGGTAGGTCCAGGTAAGGGATCAGAGGTGGCCCCTCGGCCAGCAGGCGCGTCAGGTCGTCCGACCAGTATCGGGGGTTTGCATATAGTACTCGTACCCAGACCCCATCTGCCTCTTTCCTGACCCCCTCCAGGAGATCCAACAGCGCAGGCCGGCCATAGAGGTCAATCCCATAGGCTGTGGTATCCTGGGCCACAAGGATGATCTCCGCCACGCCTTCAGCCACCAGCAGGCGCACCTCATCGAGCACCTCTCCGATGGGGCGACTCCGCTGCCGGCCTCTCATCTGGGGGATGAGGCAAAAAGTGCAACCTTCACTGCACCCCTCACTGATCTTCACATAAGCCCAGGCAGGGGTGCCCATTCTGAGTCGGGGGCGTGCAGCCGCCGGAGAGTTGAGCGCTCCGAGACGAACCCGGTCGCCGCTTCCGCGGAGCGATCCCTCCACCACCGTGGCGATCTCTCGAATCCGACCCGGCCCTATGATGGCCGCCACCTCGGGCAGCTCCTCGAGCACCTGCCGGCCACGCCGCTGTGCAAGGCAGCCAGCCACAACGAGGGATACATCCGACCGCCTGGCGATCTCGAGAATCACCTCTATCGACTCGCGCTCTGCTTCCTCGATGAAGGCACAGGTATTGACAACTACGACGTCGGCGGAATCAGGGTCGAGCGAGATCCGAAATCCCTCTGAGGCAAGGATCCCTGCCATTACCTCGGAATCCACTTCGTTCTTGGGACAGCCGAGGGTCACGATCGAAACCGTTGGCCGCCGGTCCCTACCGTCAGTAACTCTCGAAGAGCTCATATCCCTCTGGGATTTCGAAGCGAAAGAGGGAGTCTGTGGGGAGCGGTGCAAAGCCGCTGGCGAGGAACCTGAACTCGAACACGTTCCCCTCCGCATCGAGGTGGCCGTAAGCAACAGGACGCCCCAGTATCGGATCCATGACGGCCCAGGCGGAATCCACCCCAAGCTCCGGGATCGCCCCTGCTGAGAGAGTCAAGCGCTCCCCGCCTGCAATCGAGTCGGAAAGAACTCGGGCAGCCTTAAGTGATTCCTTGAAGATAGAAGCCCAGTTTGTTGCAGCATCGGCAGTTGCCCGAATAGCCTGCCGTTCCGCCGGCAGGATGCTGTAGACGAATACACCGTCACAACCATAGGTTTCCCCGGACTCGTAGGCGAGCCGAAAGAGTCCATCCGGCCCTATCCACAGCCTGCCAGAGGTACTATCGACCTCCCCGATCGCAAACCACCGCGTCACCTGCTGGAAACTCGCCTGAAAAACCAAAGAATCGGAACCAAGAATCTCGAGAAAGCCTCGGGCTGCGCCCTCCACTCCGGGTCCTCTCGTTCGGTCTGATGGGGGTTCCTCAGCCCCTACTGTGTCGCTTGCTTCGGTGCTGCTCGCCGCTGAGCGCCCGTTGCACTGCCACACGGATCCGCTCGCAAGAAGAGCCAGCGCCAGCGGAAGGGCAACCAACAGAAGCCGCAGCCTCCCCTTCATTGGGTTCTACTCCTCCCGGGCCGCACCAACACCTTCAGCCACGCCCCGCTCGGCCAAGTACTCCGGACCCACGAGAACTTCCCGCGCACGGCTGCCATCCGGTGGCCCGACAATCCCCGCGCTCTCGAGCATGTCCATGAGCCTGCCAGCCCTCGTATAGCCGATTCTGAGCCGTCGCTGCAGAAGGGAGGTAGACCCCTGCCGACTCAGCACCACGATCCTCAGGGCTTCCTCGAACAGAGGATCATCGTGTTCCCCCAGCACGCTACTTCCTTGCTCGCTTGAGGCACCAAGCGGCTCCGGCGAGGGAAACTGTCTCAGGTACGCCGCGAGTCGCTCGGTCTCTTCCTCACTGACAAAGGCCCCATGGACCCTGTGCGCCTGGGCCCTGCCCGGCGGCACGTACAGCATGTCGCCCCTACCAAGGAGCGTCTCGGCACCGTTGGCATCGAGGACCGTGCGCGAGTCGACCCTGCTGGCTACCTGGAAGGCAATCCTCGCCGGGAAATTGGCCTTTATGACCCCAGTGATCACATCCACAGAAGGCCTCTGGGTGGCAAGAACCATGTG
>CAYMBA010000159.1:0-6258 GCA_964388535.1 uncultured bacterium
CCGACGCTTTCCTCCCTGAGCAGCTCCACCTCAAGGCCGGGATGAGCTCGTTTGAGTGCCTCGATGATAAGTGCCGAGGGTGAGGCCTCTCCTCCCTTCTGCTCGATTATCTCAGGGATCCTGATGAGCACCTTGTTTGTGCCACCGACAGCCTGGATCTCGGCACTGAAGCCCGCTTCCCCGACAGCCGATCTGACCTGGTCCACCTCCAGCCGTTCGCTCAGGCCAAGCTCGATCAGGCGCCCGCCGGCGAAGTCGATGCCCAGCTTGAAGCCCCGATGGGCTATGAAGGACACAATGCCGACCAGGATAACGGCCGCCGAGATCCCGAAGAACAGCCGCCTCTTCGACATGAAGTCGATGTTGGTCTTTCCGAGAATCGTCAGCATTTTCCCTCTTGCTCCTCTCAAGGCGGGCCCGTGCCCGGCACTATATCGAAATGCTCTCGACCTCCGGCCTGGAGGTGAAAGCGTCGAAGACCATCCTCGTCACAAGTACTGCCGTGTAGAGGTTCGCCAGGATGCCGATGAAGAGCGTCGTAGCGAAGCCCTGGATCGGACCACTCGCGATCCACCACAGGACACCGGAGCTTATGAGCGTCGTAACATTGGCGTCCAGGATCGTCCTGAACGCATTGGAGTAGCCGGCTTCCACTGCGCTTCTAACCCTCTTGCCGGTGCGCAGCTCCTCTCGGATGCGCTCGAAGATGAGCACGTTTGCGTCCACTGCCATACCGATCGTGAGCACCATTCCCGCAATGCCCGGCAGGGTGAGGGTCCCGCGCATCCCCGCCAGTGCCGCGAGCAGGAAGATCATGTTGAGCACAAGCGCCAGTAGGGCGACAAAGCCGCTCAACCGGTAGTAGATGACCATGAAGAGCACGACCAGGACGGCCCCGACGAGCGCAGCACGAACCCCGGCTCGAATCGAATCGGAACCCAACGAAGGCCCTACGGTCATCTCCTGGATGATGTTCACCGGGGCAGGCAGCGCACCCGTCTGAAGCACGATCGCCAGCTCCCGGGCCTCTTCGTCAGTGAAGCGCCCCGTGATGCTGGCCCGCCCGTTGGGGATGCGCTCCCGGATCACAGGTGCAGAAGCCACCCTGTCATCCAAGATGATCGCGAGCCTCCGACCAACGTTCTTTGCCGTCACCCTCCTGAAGTCACGCGTACCCTTGGAGTTGAGCGTCAGGCTCACACCAGCGGCATTCGGGTGTGCCCGGTCGAGGCCGATTCTTCTCATGGCATTCGCAATGGCTGCACCGGTCAGCTGCACCCGTTTGTCGGTGACATAAAGGACCCTGCCGG
The DNA here is from genome assembly GCA_964388535.1 of uncultured bacterium. GTDB lineage: Bacteria > Eisenbacteria > RBG-16-71-46 > CAIMUX01 > WJJG01 > CAYMBA01. The sequence continues at coordinate 1,311 of CAYMBA010000159.1, forward strand.
CGTGGCCCTGGTAGACCTCCTCCTTCATGCTCCAATGGAGCTTCGTGTTTATGGGCAGAATGGAGTCGACATTCACCTTCGCCAGAAGGTTCTCGACGTCCTGAATGTCCTCGGCCAGCACGAACGGCCCGCCCATCGAGACGTCGGGCCAGAACGGGAAGCGGTCAAGGAGGGGATGGGTGTACTCGATTTCCAGCGAATCCATCGCGGCGCTGTCCGCCCCGGCGGAACTCTCCTCGATGAGCTTCCGTGCCAGAGCGCGGTCCAGGCGCTCGATCGTCTTTCGGATCTCCGGCTCCGGTTTGAGGAGCTTGAACTCGAGCATGGCCGTCTGGCCGATCAAGCGCACCGCCCGCTCCTTGTCCAGCAGCCCGGGGAGCTCGATGACGATCCTGTCGTCGCCCTCCCGCTGGATCGTGGGTTCGGCCACACCGAAGCGGTCAATCCTGTTGCGCATGATCTCGATCGCACGGTCCATGGCGTTTCGCACCTCGGTGCGTGACTGGAGATTGGTCCGGTCCAGCTCGAGCACCAGATGCATACCACCCTGCAAGTCGAGCCCCAGCTTGAGGGCGTCGTCCCTCAGCGCCTCGAGCTCCTCCTTGGGAAGGGCCTGGCGCTCCTGCTCCGACATCGTGTAGTAGCGCACAGTCGGGTAGAGGGCGTAGATGGAGAGCCCGAGCAGGATGATCAGGCTTATCAGTTTCCACCGGTTGGCAGCTATCATCACTCGTTCCTCCGCCCAGACGGACAGACAAGGCAAACACGAACGACGGATTCTATTTGCGCGGGTGAGGGACCGTCAACAGGATTCGCCCACGGCGGGGCTACACAAGGCTCATTTCCGCCGCGGCGACGCTAGAAGGCGATGGGCAGTGTGGGTGGGCGAGGGGCTTCTACTACGATCGACCCTATCTCTGCATCCCCCAAGCCCAGTATGAGGGTAAGGCGCTGCAGGGGCCACTTGCCCCGCCGCTCCAGAATCTCCTCTGTGCCTTCGAGCACCACGAAGCCAAGACTCTCGGCCAGAGCCGTAGCCCTCGCGTTCCAGGAAACGAGCCCCACCTCAGGCTTCGGCCGGCCGTGCCACTCTATGGGTAGGCCCGGAGGGTTGCGTTCCCAGTCGGTGAGCTTGGAAAGGTGCTCGTACAAAAGCCCAAGGTTCTCTTCGACGGAAGGATCGGAGCGAACCAGCCCTGCGGAGCTGCTTCGCAAACTAGGCCGCTCTACACCCCGAGGCAACAGCAGGAAGAAGAGCAACAGGGCCAGGATCCCCCCTGCCAGATAGAACACGAGGCTCCCGGGCATGCCCCGTGCTTTGGATCTGGTGCTACTTGCCGGTGACATGGATGTCCTTCCACCTGACTATGGTCCATATCGAATCACCGGTGGCGGGATCCGTCCAGCCATTCTTGCGGAACAGGAAGCGGGACATGTCGCCGTTGACCCTTTTCTGGATCTCCTCGCCCTCGATGAAAGCGTGCAAATACATGGTGACGTTATGAATCTCGATCACTACGTCACCCTCCTCACCTTCGTCGGGGTCCTTCCTGGGGCCGATGTCGAACTCAAGCGTCAGCTGCTGGATGCTCGTGCCCTCGAACATGTGGTGATGGATTCTCATTTCCTCTTCCCTGCCCCAGGACGGCTCGAGGTTCTCTTCTTGCACGCTCCACTCGGAAACCTCGAACGTGAAATCCTTCGCAAGGAGGCTGTCGAACTGAACCGGATCGCGCTCCAGGTAGGCTGCGCGCAGGTTCATGAGCAGGTTCTCCGGGGAAGTGCGGGGTTTGAAAGGACTTTCCTTATCGGAGTGATCCCCCGGCTTGGTTATGAACGGGCACCCAAAGCTGGTCAGGAGAAGCCCTGCCAAAGCTACAGAAAACAGTAACCATCTGCGGGACCGCATCTTGAAGCCACCTCCAGGTCCGCCGAGCAATGACGCCACACCAAAGCAATGATCGACGCTGCCTTATCCTGGCTGCACACCCATGGTGCGAACAATCTACGGGCTGGCAGGTTTCCACCATAGCAAGGGTGCTTCAGGACCGGAGGCACGCTAGCGGCTGGGGAACTCCACCGTACCGCGGGCCCTCAGCATCCCCCAGGTCTCCACACCTTCGGGCTGCGTCGGGTCCCGTTTGTCGACCCACTTGGTTATGAACCACTGGCCCGTCCCGTCGTCCTCGAAGTAGAGGTTCACCTTCCCTGCATAGACGGCCTCCTTGGTACCCTCGGTGAAAACCAGCTCGTAGCCCAGGTCCTTGTAGTACTGCTCGGTATCACTATTGTAGATGGAGTCCGTCTCCGCAGTGAAGATCCACTCCACGCTCAGGCTGGCCTTTGTCCCGCCGAGGATCTGCTCCATCCTCTGGGCTTCCTGGGACGCGCTCCAGGTCTCGAAGGGGTTTTCACCCCCCAGGGCACCGAGATCGGCGTCGTCCAGGATCAGCTCGAAATGGTCGGGGGAGAAGGAACGCTCGTAGTTGTCCACGACCTTAGCCTCGAGGGCCGCCTTCATGTTTACAAGAGCTGCATAGAGATACTCAGGAGGCACCCAGGGCACTGAGGATTCCCCGCCGGTAGATTCGGGTTCTCTGGTAGAGAATATGCAACCCGCAAGCGTCCCGGCCGCCAGGAAGCCCAGCAGCACGTAGGTCCAGCCCTCGCTTCTGCGCACCTGCCCACACACCCCCTCTCTCACAAGGTAGTCTTGAAGCTCCCGTCGACCTTCCAGTAGTCGGGGTCCTTCGTACTCAACACGCGCTGCACGCTAAGGTTCACGGAAAGCCCCTTCCCAAGCCTTTGCGACAGGCTTCCACCCACGAAGAGCTCATACTTGTCGATGCGCTTCGGCACCGGGTCGTCGGCACGCTTCGTCGAGCGCACCTGGGAGCGTTGCTCGGCGTTGATCTTCAGCCCCGGCACAAGCTCGTACTGCACCTTCGCCTTCAGTGTGTTCCGCAGGTCGATATTCGACTTGCCATACACCTTCTCGCTGAGATCCTCCGAATAGAGATAGGCTCCGGAATCCGACCTCTTGTACGAATGTGAAATCTCCAGACTCAGGTTCTCCCAGGGATCAGCTTCGATCGTGGTCTGAACCGAATTCGTCCGCCTCAGGGAGTTCTCCTCCTCGTTGTAGATGTAGTACGTGTAGCTGGCATTGATCATGAACTTCTGCTTCACAGCCAGCTTCTCTGAAAAAGTGAGGGCGTAGTAGAGGGTCAGCCTGTAGTCGTCTCGGATCTTGCTCTGGATCGCCTTGGCAGCAGCTATGTGAATCGTCTTATCCTCGGAAGTCGCGTAGGTGAGCGATATCCAGGACCCAGACTTGGCGATAGGCGTGTCGTGATCGACGTCGTGCCTGAGGGTCAGCGACGTCGTCTGGCGAAGCCTGTCTTTGTCTTGCTTTCCATCGTCGTAGAAGTCCTGCACCAGGTCGACGTCCGCTCTGAAACTCAAGGTTGTAGAAGCCCCCAGATCCCGGCGCACCCTGACTCCGACGCCGTCGCTTTCCTTCGTGTAGTTTGCGGTCGCCTCCAGCTCCACGCGGTTCCGCTCACTCCCCCAGACACCCTCTATGTGAGTCCCAGCCAGAAGCGTTCGCGGTATGTCCCAGCCTACCGTCAGGCTCACGCCCCGCTTTCTGTCCATCTTGTCCTGTGCCTGGACCTTAGAGTCCAATGACGTCTCGTCCATGTAGAGCTTGCTCTGATACGTGAGTGTGCCCACCAAGGGCCCCCCCGCAGCCAGGGAAGCGCTCTTTCTCAGCACCCACCTTGTCTCCTGGGCCTGCTCCTTCGCCAGATAGAACTGCGCCATCTCGTCCTGGTAGGTCACATCCAGCTGCATCTGGCAACGTTCGTAGCGACTCCACGAGGTCGAGGAAATGAGGGAGAAAGAACGGTTCCGGTCCGTCTCCGAGTAGCGAACGACCTCCTCCTCGTCCCCCTCCTCCACGACATGGTCCGTCCCTGCGTCCAGCACGGAGCCCTCAAAGGTCAGGGTCGCCCGCGAGGAGAAGTCTTCCTGCCGCCCACGCCGACCCAGAACCACTTCAGGATGGAGGACGACTGCCCCTCCCCAGCCCCAACTACTCGTACTGTCGTAGGTCACCCTGTGGGCCGAAACCCGCTTGTTCAACCTGAGATCACCCGTAGGGCCGACCTGCGTTTCGACCGACATCGAGAAGACCTGCCCGTGGCGTAGTTCGAGACCGTGCCCTAGATAGATGTAGTCATTCCCTATGCCGTTGAGCGAGGCGTTGGTCTCCCGCCTTTGTCTGCGGGTCTGCAGATCCAGGGACCACTCGCCGAGACTGGAGCCCCGCCTGATAGAGAGCGATATCTTGTCGTCGGTCTCCCTCAGGTTGTTTCGCGTCTCATCTTCCTTGATCTTGGTTTCTACAAACGCGTCCAGCCCCAGATCGGAGACCGCCCCACCAGCCGGACGCCGCAGAAGCCTCGCCTTCTGCCACCAGGTTTCTGTCTGGCGTGTGACCTTGTAACTCGTCTCGTACGTCGGTGTGATCTTGAAACGCTTGAAGAAGTCCAGCGCCGGGGCCTGGGCGGTACAAGCAGCAAGCAGGAGCGCACCCGCCGGCAGCACGAACGGCAGCCGGCGGGCCGACGGGCGCCTGCTCCCAACAGGCACCTGGTTTGATCCGCACATCTGCAACGCTAGTTGTCTCCGCCGGCCTCGAAGAGCCGCCGGGCGCTCTCGATGCCAGCCACCTTGGCCCTCTTCTTCGCAGCCACCAACAGGTTCGCCCTGAGGAGAGATTCGAAAGTGCCGGCATCCGTCCACCAGCCCTTCAGGAAATCGAAGGTCATCTCGCCGCGTTCGATGTAGGCGTTGTTGACGTCGGTGATCTCAAGCTCTCCCCTGGCCGAGGGAACGAGGCCGGAGATGATCGAGAAGACCCGATCGTCGTACATGTAGATGC
>CAYMBA010000160.1:0-6258 GCA_964388535.1 uncultured bacterium
ATGACCCTTGGCCCGCGCGTAAGGGCTCCGTAGTACGCCACCTCACTTACCCGATCGCGCATGCCTTCAAGTCCGTTCCGGTGCACGAGCTCTGCTAGATACTTTAGTTGATGTACACACTCCAGGTAGGCCATCTCGGGCGAGTAGCCTGCCTGCACAAGCGTGTCGAATGCTCTGCGGACCAGCCACTCGATCCCACCACACACGACAGCTTGCTCGCCGAACAGATCTACCACGACCTCATCACGGATGCTCGCTTTCAGCATCCCAGCCCTAGAGAAGCCAAGAGCATGCCCAAGCGCACGGGCCAGACGAAGCGCCTCGCCACTCTCGTCTCGCCACACACCGACGTATGCGGGAACGCCGCCGCCCTCAAGGAACGCAGAACGCACCTCTTCCCCGGGAGCCACAGGCGCCACTAGAACTACATCGCCCCACGGCGCACGGCGCACACGCTCGCCGAGGGATGAGCTCACCAGCGAGAACCCGTGCGCAACACACAGACCCGCACGCCGGCCAGAGGCCCGCAATCGAGGCTCTACGAGGCGCCCAAGGACCTCCTCGTGCACGGCATCGGGAAGGAGGCACAGAAGGAGATCGGAGGCCCCAAGGTCCGTCTCATCGACTACTTCGAACCCGTCGCTCTGTGCACGTGAATACGAGGGCCCGCCAGGGCGCACCCACACCCTCACGTTCTCGAACAGTCCGCTGTCCCGAAGATTGAGTGCGAAGGCCCGACCTTGGTTACCATATCCCAGGACAAGCGCTTGCTTGCCTTCTAGAACATCAAGATCCCCGTCCTGCGGCTCGAGCCAGGTACCCACTCACCCTCCGAGGAGATCAGCGACGCCCATGCGCCCGGCACCAGCTTGCCTACCTGCCAGAGGATCCCTCTCCCAGCCTCTCCTGCAGCTTCTCTTCAGAAACTCTCTTGAAGGTTACCAGGAACGCCTCCTCCCCGTTGACAAAGATGTGAGCGCGTCCCTCCGTCCAATAGAACCAGGCGCTCCACTCGTTTCCCCCAGAGCTATACCTTCTGACTTCTTGCGGGAACCGGCGCTGGCGAAGGGTTCTCGCTACGTCCGAACCTGGGCCCCACTTGTCGGCCTCCTGGCGACAAGTCGAGGGATCTGCTGCCTCCGCCAGGGCACCAAGCATCTGGGCCATCCAAAGGTGTGCTTTCTGGCGCATCTCATCGCCAGCAAGCTCGTAGGCACGGGCCATTTGCAGATGGTAGTCCATGTCCCATGGCCTTGCGTCTACAAGCTTGCCCGTCATCTCTATCGCCTTCTCCGCATCGCCGAGATCGTGATAGACATTGCCCAGCGCTTCTACGACCACCAGGTCCGAGGGATCCGCTGCGTACACTTTCTCGAAGAACTCGGCACACTGCAGGAGGTGTTCTTTCGCCTTCTCGTCGTCTCCTGCCTCTTCATACTTCGAGGCAAGCTTCCTATGAACTACTGCGATGTTATACCACACATCAAGATAGTCTTCTTGCGGGCGCTCTATCTCCAGCGCCTGAGTCAGCAAATCGAGTCCTGCAGTGAGCTCTTCCTCGCTCTCGCCCGCCTCTGCCGTGTGACTTCCAAGAGCAACGAACACTCTAAAGAGGAAGTTGAGGCTACTCTTACTGACAAAGTGCATGCTTTTCGCTCTGCGGAAGCACGCGAGAGCACTGTCTACCTCCCCAAGCTGATACAGCACCTTTCCAAGGTTGACGTGGGACCTCACGCTGTCGGGGAGAAAGATTATCGCCCTTCTGAACCGGTCTGCGGCCTCACGCAGCTTGGCCTTGTAGCCCTCCACGTCACCAGCGATCCTCGCCTCCCTGGCCTCCTTCGCCAGCCCCAGGCCGCGCTGCATCCGCACGCCCCAATAGTGCTCGATGTTCTGCTCAGTCTGCTTCTTCAGTGCGGGCTTGGGATTGAGCTCCAGCGCCTTGAGAAACTCCTGAGCGGCCCGTTCATCTTGCTCTAGCTCAGCCAGCGCACAGCCGAGCCACATGTGGGCTTCGGGGTTCTTGGGCTGTTCCTCCACGGCCTTCTCAAACACCTCAGCCGCTTTCTCGAAACGTTTCTGATCGAAGTGGAGCTTGCCCCCGGCGAGCCACTTGCTCCCGCAACCAACGGCAAGGAGGAAAACGAAAAGGATGGCTACGACTGAGAGTAATCGTCTTGATTTCACTAGAATCTCTCCTTGTGTTTGGGGGGACAGGATCCCTCCGGACAGCAATGCCAGTTTCAGCCTGACGAGGGTATGCCTACGCTGTCGGGGGTGTCAAGATGGCGCAACCCGCGCGATCTCTTCACGCGGGCAGCGCCCCAGCGCAGGGCCGGCCGCCTCCCCACCTCCTTTGCCGGACCTACAGCATGCTCGCCGGATCAACATCGACTTGGACTCTGATTCCGGAGCGTCGCTCAGCCCTCAGGACCCGCCGGCGCAACACCTCTGCCAGCGTCTTTGGACTGCTGCTCAGCAGCGTGACGTGCCAGCGGTACTTGCCCTTAAGACGGCTGAGCGGCATCGGTGCGGGCCCCAAGATCTCGATGCCCCGCTCGTCCTGGAGAATGGTGGCCATTTCCTCTGCGTGACGGATCACGGCAGTCTCATCAGGTCCATCGATCAGGATATTGACCATCCGGCGGAAGGGGGGGTACCCCAACAGCCTTCGCTCTTCCAGCTCGGCGGCGTAGAAACGCTCGTAGTCCTGCAAGGCAGCTGTCTCTATGACGTGGTGCTGTGGCATGAAGGTCTGGAAGACCACCTCGCCTGCGGCTGCTCCGCGTCCTGCGCGACCTGCAACCTGCGTCAGAAGCTGGAATGCACGCTCCTGGCTTCTGAAGTCGGGAAGCGCCATCTCACTATCAGCACTCACCACACCCACCAGGGTTACCCGCTGGAAGTCCAATCCTTTCGCGATCATCTGTGTTCCAAGCAGTATGTCGGCCTCCCCCCTACCGAACCGCGCCAGCATATCGATGCTCGCTCCCCTCCGCCGCGTGGAATCGAGATCGACTCGCAGAACTCTTGCCTCCGGGAGGTGACGCTGCAACGCTGCCTCGATCCGCTGTGTTCCAACGCCACCGAGCACGAAGTGTGTGCCCCCGCAGGTAGGACAGGACGATGGAGCATCCATGCCGTAGTTGCAGTAGTGACATCTCAAACGCCTCGCCGCCTTATGATAGGTCAAAGCGACGCTGCACTTTGGACACTCAAAGACATGACCACAGTCACGACATTGAACAGCGGTAGAGAAGCCGCGCCGATTCATGAAGACGATCGCCTGATTACCGGCAGCGATAGTTTCCCTAAGTCGCGAAAGAAGGTACGGAGAAAGTGGCTCGTCGCCGCTCGTAGCACCAGCGGCAACCTTCCTTATGCCAGCCGGCGTAGTTCCTAGCTCGGCAGTCGTATTCGAAGCCCTCAGGTCCACTAGTGTGACAGTCGGCCGGGGCTTCGACTCGACTCGCTCCGGGAGCTCCAGAAGTGCAAACTTGCCACGCTCCACGTTATACCTCGATTCAAGCGAAGGCGTTGCGGACCCCAGCAGCGTGACAGCCCCCTCTAGCCTCGCCCGCATCAAGGCTACGTCTCGCCCATGGTAGCGCGGTGTCTCAGACTGCTTGTACGCCGGCTCATGCTCCTCATCGACCACAACTAGACGGAGATCTCGCATCGGTACGAAGACGGCTGAGCGTGCCCCCACCACGACCCGAACCCTTCCCCCTTTCGCCAGCCACCACGTCTCGCGGCGCTCGGTCGCTTTCATCTGGCTGTGGTATTCCCCGACGGCATCGCCGAACCTCATTCGCACCCGCTGCAGCAAAAGACTCCCAAGAGCGATCTCAGGAACGAGGAAGAGAACGCTGCCGCCGCGCTCCAGCACCCACTCTGCGGCCCGCAGATAGACCTCGGTCTTTCCGCTGCCCGTCACACCCTCGAGAAGGAAAGTGCGCGCCTTTGGGCTCCTGAGCGACTCGATCACCTCCGAGACCGCCCGGGCTTGGTGGGTCGTAAGTTGCGGGATCTCCGCATTTCCCCATTCTTGCGGAACTCTGCTCCCGGCCGTGACACCCTTCGGCTTCTTGACGACACTTCTCGGTACCGCGCTCTCGCAAACCTGACCCAGCGGGGCCGCATAGTACTCAGCAACCCACTCCACGAGGTCCATCAGAGGCCGCTCGAGCAGAGGCTCCTCGGGATCTACACGCTCAATGTACCTTAGCCGCGCGGCTTCGATAGGTGCTCGATCTGCAAGAGCAACCACGAAGCCGGCCATCTTGCGTCCTTTCAAGGGTACTAGGACTCTGGAGCCAACGTGGAGCATGCCCTGGAGGTCCTCAGGAACCGCATAGGTGAGGGCCTCATGGATTGCAATAGGGAGCGCAACAGAAGCAAACCGGGGGGTCACGGCGACGCCTCCGCATGGCCGGGGTGCCCTGCATCCGCCCTTCCCTCCTCGAGTGAGTCTCGAAACCCAACGGGCGGCGCGCACCCCGGTGCCGTGCGGAGTATACCGGACCTAGGTCCCTGTGTGGAGAAGCCACGCGACCTCAGGCCCCCACGGCCTCGTCGTTGGCCTCCTCGGATGCAGCAAGAACAGAGTGGATCTCTCGTATCAGCCGGCGAGTGCTGAAGGGCTTGGTCACGTATGGCACATCGCTGCAGCCAGAGGTGTCGAAACCCTCTTCTTCCCGATCCCTTAGCAGGACGACCGGAATCCCCGAAAGTGATTCGTCCGCCCGCATCCGCTCGTATACCTCGTATCCTGTCCCATCCGGGAGCGTCGTCCCGAGCACGACCACATCGGGCTCCTTCTCCCTAGCCTTACCTACCACCTCAGCGCCATCCCTGGCAGTTATGACCTCGAAGCCCTCCATACCCAGGCTGAACTCCAAGATATGAACCACATATATCTCGCTATCAGCGATGAGGATTCTCTTCTTTACCATCATACCCCCCGGCCCTTCGGCCTCCGGGCTACTCTTAGGCTGCACGGCGGTCCCAGACCACAATGCTTCCCTCTCGCCCCTTCCCATAGGACTTCAGCTCGGCTGCTATCTGGCTTATCTGTCCCACATGTGTCAGCGTTCGGTGTTCATTCGTCACCACAGCAACCGTCAGTGACATAAGGGGAAATCTCTTCATCTTTCCCGTTCTGTCTTCCGTCTCGATGTAGCCCCTCTCCCGGTCTTCTGGCTTGTACAACTTAGGGATCTTCTCATCGAACTCGCGAATGACTTCGTCAGCTACCTCCTCAGCGTGATCGAGCCCGACTATCATCACAAAGTCATCGCCCCCCACATGCCCTACGAAGTCTTCGTTGTCCCCCTCCATGGTAATCACACCAACCATGATCGCTGCAGTTAGCTTTATCGCCTCGTCACCCTTTCTGAAGCTGTAGTAGTCGTTGAACGCCTTGAAATTGTCTATATCACAGTACATGAATGCAAAATGCTTCCCCGAGCGGAGCTTCAGGTCAACCTCTCTTTCGATGGCAGCATTCCCAGGCAGTCCAGTCAGGGGATTCGCATCCCGTTGCATCCTGCTCCAGGCAAGGATGTTTCGGACGCGGGCCAGCAATTCAGCCAACTCGTACGGCTTCGTGATGTAGTCGTTCGCACCCCCTCCAAATCCCCTTAGTTTGTCCTCCTGCTCGCTTCTTGCGGTCAGCATGATGACCGGGATGTTCGCGGTCATCGGATTGCTCTTTATTCTGCGGCAGACCTCGTAACCATCCATCTTGGGCATTATGACATCGAGGAGGACAAGATCGGGAACGTTCTGGGAAATCTTAGCCAGAGCCTCCTCACCATCCTCTGCAGCGTCCACCTCATAGTTTGCGCGCTCGAGCTGCATCTTGAGGATGGTCCGCAGGTTCACGTCATCTTCTACAACGAGTATCTTCGCAAGTCCTTTGGTCGCTGACATGAGACCTCCCGGATGCATTGCCACCCGATTCCCTGATCGGGAATCGTCAAAGGGTTGTTTAGACGCACGCCTTGCAACTTTCACTCACAGGCTGTATTCACTCAAAGCACGTGAATCACTTACACAAAGGTCAATGTCGACCACCCTGCCCCATCTTCGGTGATCAGCGGAGCGGGCCAAAACAGACACCAACTGCTATCGCCCTTCAGTCGGCCAGCAGATGCCCATACCAGCCATGCCCTGAGGCGGGATTGCAGCGTGCAAGGCTGGGCCTTGCGGCCATTGGGATGGGCACGGCTCGCCTTGCCCCGGGACGCACCACCA
>CAYMBA010000161.1:0-6222 GCA_964388535.1 uncultured bacterium
GCGGCTGAGGCCCCGAATGTGGTCCATGATGCCTCCCGGTGGACAAGAACGATCAGCCGATCTATCCTATACAACACCGGACTTTTCACACAGACTCTCGCTGGAGCGGGCCGGGGATGCTGCCGGAAAAGCTAGAGGCGCTGTATGATGCGGGAGGGTTGCAGGGTAGAGAAGTAGGTTCACCCCGGCCGCTCAGCTCAAGGCCGTTATCCGGCCTTTCACAGCCATACCCAGTGTTTGCGAGAGCCCACCGATGCGCGTTCATATAGCAGGGATAGCCCATTCGGATCCTCTCGGAAGAGATAGACTTGAGGACTGGCTTAAGTCCCTGAGATCAAGTCGCCAGAACTATCCAGAATTCATTGCAGTCGAATGGGATCGGGATCACCTTGGCCGAGTCGTGGCGCAGAGGCCACTCCTGCGCCAACTCGCTGAACATGAATGGCCGGGAGGGGATGAAGCTTTCTACAGTCATCTTGAGCTTGCCTGTGGCTTTGAAGGCGACACACACTCGTCGGTATTCCCCGAGGCTGAGACACTCTGGCTAGATGAAGGCCGCCTCCTCGATGACCCGACAGAGCTTTCCGATTTCGCGCATTTCCGAATGAATCAGTATAGGAACTACATATGCGGGCTTGAGCCACCCTACTCACTCTCAACACTGCATGTAATGAGCGAAAGGGTATGGTCCCAGATACTGCCTCCACCCCAGAATAGATATGAACGCGAAAAGAGATTTGCCGATAGGATGATTTCGCGGCTATCAAGTTATTCATCAGATTGGTGCATCTGCATTGTTGGGGTACATCATTCGTCTACCGATCCGCAGTCCATGCGGTCACTCATAGAAGCTTCTGGATTTCCCTGTGATGTTTGCGAAATGCGCCCGTAGGGCCCGTGTCCGGATGGGATTTATGTCGAATGAGTTCAGGACATAGGTAACAGAATCTTATCAAGACATCGGTAACACAAATTATCAGGACATCGGTAACACTTCAGGGGAGAGGAGGTGGACCGATGCCATGGGAAGGTGTTACCGTGAGTGAGCAAAAGCAGCGTTTCATCGAAGATTATCTATTGAACTACTACTGCATCACTGAGCTAGCCCAACGCTTCAGCATTACCCGTAAAACAGCCCACAAGTGGATCAAACGGTATCTCGAACAAGGACCGAGCGGTCTCGAAGAGCAGTCGCGCCGTCCGAAGAGCTGTCCATGGCAGACGGACCCAGCCGTGGCGGCGGAGATCGTGGCGCTGCGAGAGAAGCATCCGAGCTGGGGGCCAAAGAAGCTTTTGGATGTCCTGGCGCGCCGGAATCCGGGGTGGTTGCTGCCCTCTATCCCGACGGCGGCACGCATTCTAAAACGAGCGGGGCTGGTGAAGCCGAGGCGCCGCTACCGGCGAGCTCACCCGGGCTGTCCGCAGACGAAGGCAGCCGAACCCAACGACATATGGCCTGCGGACTATAAGGGTCAGTTCCGGCTAAAGAACGGCAGCTACTGTTTTCCGCTGACGGTGAGCGACCTGGCCAGTCGGTTTATCCTGGGCGTAGATGCGCATCCAGCGATCTCGCTTGAGCGCACCAAGGCGCATTTCAGGCGTCTTTTCGAAGAATGTGGCCTTCCGAAGCGGATCCGGACGGATAACGGGGTGCCGTTTGCTTCGAATGCGCTGGCGAGGCTGTCGCAGCTGTCAGTGTGGTTTATCCGGTTGGGGATTTACCCTGAGCTGATCGAGCCAGGGAAGCCGCAGCAAAATGGGGTGCACGAGCGGATGCATAGGACGCTGAAGCAGGAGGCGACGATCCCACCATGCAGCAGCTTGAAGGGACAGCAGCGGAAGTTCGATGCCTTCCGCAAGGAGTTCAACGAGGAGCGGCCCCACGAAGCGATCGATATGAAGCGGCCCGCGGAGCTCTACCGGCCTTCAAACCGCCAGTTGCCGAAAAAGATTGAGGTGTATGACTACCCGGGGCACTACCTGGTGCGGCGGGTGAGCCGAGCGGGAACAATCCGTGTGCTACACAATCAGATCTTTGTGAGCAACACCTTGCATGAGGACTACGTGGGGCTAGAGGAAGTGGATGATGGGATTTACGACCTGTACTTCTGCTTCTATCAGATCGGCCGCTATGATTTGCGAGAGAATAAGATTCACGATATTGTTTCGAGGGTGCCTTTGAGCGTGAAAAGGGTGGACCACGTCAGCCGAGTGTAACCTATGTCCTTAGAATAAAGTGTCACCCATGTCCTGAGAATGTACACAGTCGCTGGCTAACCATTCGCCAGACTGTGTGAAAAGTCAGCAAAAAGATAATCGGTGGGAGGAAAACACTGGAATACGCCTTATGACAAGGGTCAGTTCCCGCAAGATCTGGCTGAGGACGCAAAAAGTGGGGCGTTGGCCCGTTGACACGGGAAAAATCGGACTTTTCACACAGGCTCTCGCTGTAGCCGACCCCGCGGGCGGCGCGATTTGCAATTGATGGTCCTTGATGGAGAATCTTGAAAAGCAAGCGGAGTGACGGGCGGGGCGGCTGAGCTCAAAGTCGTTATGCGTCGTCTCGCCGGCCCTCCTTCTCTTTTGAAACCGCAGCCGCGAGAGATGCCGGAGACGGCTCGGTAAGTTCCTCGGGGGCAGCCTGAGAATGTGAGAATTCGAGTGCCGCGCCGGCGTTGGGCGCACAAGGCTGAGAAAGTGGGCGATCTGAAGTTCCGCTGATTTTCCTGGCCGCGAAATGATCCAGAGAAGTCACTGCCAAGGGAGCTGTCTTTGCTTATCTGCGCTCCGCCCGATCATCGGTCCTGGCTTGGCGCCTTCCGGATCGGGTTGCGGGCGTAGCGGGTCAACGCGGAGGCCTTCGAGGCGGCATGCGATGCCGAGGCGGGGCCAGCGAGACGAGTTTTCGCGCCCGCTGCGAGATCGATTGGGAAGGTCTTTCGCCAGGGAACTTGGGCGCAATTCCGTTTCGCATAACAGCTCGCCAGACTGTGTAAAAAGTCGGCCATTCACTAGATGATTGATTTTTCGCCCCACCCGATAAGGGAAAAGTGCTGGAAAAACGGGGCAGCGCTGGTCAGAAGGGCGGAAAACCGCGATTTCGCCCCACCACCAATCTTTCCGCCGACTTTTTCCACAGGCTCTCGCTTTAGCGGACCCGAGGGCGGCCCCCGAGAAAGTAAGTGGTCCCATATCGGGCCGCTGATCTCAATGGCGTTGAGCAGCCAGATTGCAGATGCACTATCATTGAGCCCGCGAGACAGGAGCGAAGCTACGAATGGAACCACAATCCGATATCGACAGGGACTATTGGGAACAGATCTATCAAGAACAAGCGATGGAGGCCACGCCCTGGTATTCGGAAGACCACGATCCTGATTTTGAGCGCGGATTGAAGGGCATGCAGATTGAAGCGGGGCAGCTTCTGGATATCGGCACCGGACCGGCCACTCAAGCGATGGCACTTACCAGAATGGGTTTCACGGTGACGGCTACGGATATCTCCGCCACCGCTGTTGAGATTGCCAAGGAGAAGGCGAAACAGCAGGGTCTGGATATTGGTTTTCAGGAGGATGACATCCTCGACACCAAGTTGGATAGGCAATTCGACGTGATTCTAGATAGAGGGGTCTTTCAGAATATTCCACCTCAGAGGAGCCTGTTGCATAAACCCTCTTGATTCGCGCAAAGTACTGTCTGGGTGTAGGATGTGAGGCTGTGCGTGGCGAATGCGCGGGAGTAGGCCGGTGAGCGACTACAACTTCTTCCCTGTGAACCGAGATCAGGGTTTCCTGATGCCGCCCAACCTGCGGGACTGGCTTGCCGAGGACGATCTGGCCTGGTTTGTGCTGGACGCGGTGGACCAGATGGACCTGGGCCCCTTCTACGCCAGGTACCGGGCCGATGGCTGGGGCCACGCCGCCTACGAGCCTTCCATGATGGTGCCCTTGCTGCTGTATGCCTACTGCCTGGGGGTGCGCTCCAGCCGGCAGATCGAGCGTCTCTGCGAGCGTGACATCGCCTTCCGGGTGATCTGTGCCAACCAGGCTCCGGATCACAGCACGATCGCGCGGTTTCGTCAGGCCAACGAGGAGGCGCTGGGGGGTCTCTTCACCCAGGTGCTGCGGCTGTGCGCCGAAGCCGGGCTGGTCAAGGTGGGGCTGGTGGCACTGGACGGCACCAAGATCAAGGCCAACGCCTCGCTGGCGGCCAACCGCAGCTACGAGTGGATTGAAGCACAAGTAAGACGGATGCTCGAGGAGGCGGGGGAAAAGGATGCCGAAGAGGACGACCTGTATGGCCCGGACCGGCGGGGCGACGAGTTGCCACCCGATCTGCGGGATCGGGGCAAGCGCCTCTCCCGCCTGAAGCAGGCCAAGGCCCACCTGGAGCAGGAGGCGGCTGAGGAAGCGGCCAAGCAGGCGGAGAAGATCCGCAGACGAAGCGAGGAAGAGAAGAAAAGCGGCCGCAAGAAGCGGGGCCGCAAGCCCAAGCCGCCGCAGGAGGAACCCGAGCCCCAGGCCAAGGCCAACCTCACCGATCCGGAGAGCCGGATCATGAAGGCGTGGACGGGCAACCTGCAAGCCTATAACGCCCAGTCGGTCAGCAGCTTGGGAGGCATCATCCTTGCCGCCGACGTCACGCAGGAAGCCAACGACGTGGGTCAACTGCACCCCATGCTGGCCAAGGCACAAGAGGAGCTTTCCGCGGCAGGCGTGCAAGAGAAGATCAAGACGCTGCTTGCGGATGCGGGGTATTGGAGTGAGGCGAACCTCCAGGCGGCCGACCCCGAAGGGCCAGAGCTTCTGGTTGCCACCACCAAGGACTGGAAACAGCGCCAGGCGCTGCGGGAGCAGGGACCGCCGCGAGGGCGCATCCCCAAAGGGCTCTCCCTGCGGCAGCGAATGGAGCGCAAGCTGCGCACCCAGCGCGCCTGGAAGCTCTACTCCCAACGCAGCCGCATTGCCGAGCCGGTGTTCGGGTACGCCAAGGTGGTGAGGCGATGTGACCGCTTCATGCGGCGGGGCCACGGTCCGGCTCGAAGTGAGTGGCGGCTGATCACCGCAACGCATAACTTGCTCAAGCTGTGGCGGAGCAGGCAGGTCGCCTGGGCAAGATAGCCCCCAGGCAGAAGCAAGGCTTTGCTCCGCGGGGGAGCTGACCTCCCTCGGCGATCGATCCATCGGTTAAGCGCCTCACATCCGCTGGATCTGGCTCGTTTCGACCGACGGAACCAGGTCAGCGCAACAGGCTCATATACAGCTTTTTTTTGCATTGATGAGTTTGAGACCAGTGGTACACGCCACTAATCACCGCTCAGGAGACAGTACACATTCCCATCATGGGACAGCCTCGAAGGCAACTGTGGGACAATCGCAGTGCTCCCGCCTGCTCGGGCATTCTCGACGCTGGGCAGTGCGTCACAAGCGCCCTTTCACGACTACCTGACGCCCGCAATGTTTGGGTACACTGAGCCTGGAATCGCCTGTACCGGATCCCGCCAGAGCAGGGCGAGGACCTCCCGCTTGGACGCACGCTAGTCTGTCCCCTTGATGGAAACCAAGAGTAGACAATCCCGGGGGATTATTAATGAAGGCAAAACACGCTATACGTGCTCCAATCAAGTAGATCAAGAGACGGACTACTTATATACTGCTCACGCAACTCTTGATTCTACTCTTCTTTCGCGAGCGACAACTTGAATCACGCAGAGGAGCCTTGCGAGGTTGGAGTCCCTTGTTCGCTTGGCGCTTTATTTGCCCGTTGATTCAGTGTTCCGATCTCTCGCTAGATTCATTAGTCGTTTTCGCCAAATCCCCATGCATAAGCCTGCCCGCGGCGCGGCGCTGTCCGAGGAAGCTGTGCTCCGCAGGCGCGGGGAAAAGGTGCAGAGCGCCAGGATATGCCCTTACTGGGAATATCAGACGACTCGGGGTGGATCGAGCAGAGATGCCGCCTCGGGAGATCTGCCTAAGCACGCGCAGACGGCTCTTCCCTGGTTCGTTGGTGGCAAGTCAGTTGAAGGTTTTCGTCGATGGGGCTTGTCCCAGTTCTGTACCTCTTGGCCCAGGGCGATTGACAGGCCTACCGCCACTATGCTACTTTCAGTTCATCTCACTCCACCGCTGCGGACGCGCGGAGACCATCGGAGCAAGTGGCTCCACACCCTGCTCTGGGAAGGTGTCTCTGAAGGGTCTCAACCAAGGACGTCGAATAAGCTAT
>CAYMBA010000162.1:0-6005 GCA_964388535.1 uncultured bacterium
GAACCATCTTCTCCATCCAGAGGCGGGTCAGCAGCGGGCCAACAGGAACGATCCAGGACATCCTGCAGCGCGGCAAGAACCAAGTGTGCGCGGGTTATATCGTCTACGGACCGAGTACGATTCTCGTCTACACGACCGGGCATGGGGTCCACGGCTTCACCCTAGACCCCAGCGTCGGGGAGTTTCTCCTATCACACCCGGACATACGGATCCCAGAACAAGGCAAGATCTACAGCGTCAACGAAGGCAACTACTACCTGTGGGACGACGCCACGAGATCACTGGTCGATGCTCTAAAGAGTGGCAATAACCCCCGCGGCAAGCCATACAGCTCGCGCTACATTGGCTCCCTGGTGGCCGACTTCCACAGGAATCTCCTCTATGGAGGCATCTTCCTCTATCCTGCAAGCTCACAATACCCCAGTGGCAAGCTACGCCTGCTGCCCGAGGCGAACCCGCTGGCCTTCGTCGTTGAGCACGCTGGCGGCCTTGCTACAACCGGAACCCAAAGGATCCTCGACATAGAGCCCAAGCGCCTCCATCACCGGGTCCCTCTGATTATCGGGAGCCGGAAGGACGTCGAGTTCGCTGAGAGCTTCTACAAGAAGCCGAAGAGCGAAGCCCCAGAGGCTTGAGTTCCAAACTGCTACGCAGGCTTCTCGGGTGAGGGCAGGGCAGTACTCTTCTTGTAGTGCCTCGGTTCGTCCTCTTGCGCTCCGCTTGTGCTATACTCATCTGTGTGTTCTCCCTTCCCTCCTCGAGCCCACGGCGGCGCTGTGCAGCTACATTGCGCG
Source organism: uncultured bacterium (assembly GCA_964388535.1). GTDB lineage: Bacteria > Eisenbacteria > RBG-16-71-46 > CAIMUX01 > WJJG01 > CAYMBA01. The sequence continues at coordinate 795 of CAYMBA010000162.1, forward strand.
GCAGGAACATCAGATGCCCGGAGTTTGTAGGTCGCATGGCGCCAGAGTTCTCGCGTTAGCCTACCTCCTGCTGGGTGCGACGTGTGCATGGTCCACGCCGGAACCCAGGGCAAACGACTACGAGGTAGCTGTCCTGGCTCAGACCCTGCACTCACCTCTGGGACGGCACCTCAGGTGCTGCGTCCTCTTAGACGGCAAGCCCGTCGTGGGCTCACAGGTGCTCGTCAGTGCCCTCGACTCGGGCGAGACGATCCTGAAGGGGCCAGGAGCGCGCATGCTGGCCGAACTGGGAGCAGGTCGAACCCCGCCGCTTGAAGATCCCCTGGCTGTCTCCGCCTTTGGGGATTCGGTGCTTTACCCCTCAATCCACCAGGCCGCAAGCAGTGGTGAACCCGTGCTGTGCTATCTTCCAAGAGATGGTGGCTTCCTCCCAGCTCAGGCGCGCCTGGAAGATCCAGGCGGACCCAGGGAACGCCTCCTGATAGAAGAAGCAGCGAGCGGTCGAGTGATCCAAGTAGTACCGCTTGCCAAGGGGTTCGCCGGAACGACCCTTGTATTCGACCCCAACCCCGTCGTCGTAGCTGGGGGAAGGGTTCCACAAATGCTCGAATTGGACCGACTGAGGAGCCTGCGGGACCTCAGGCTGCTCGACGGCTCAGGCCTGCTGCGTGGCAAATGGGCGGATGTGCTGAGCCCTGGTGGGCGGGCCTTCTCGGCAGAGCTACGCTTCGAGTACGCCTCCTCCGATCCCCACTTCGAGGAAGCAATGGCGTACTACCACGTGACCCAGGCCCTCAGGCACCTCGCGGCTTTGGGCTTCTCGGTTCCCGCACTCGTGCATCAGAGAGTGAGTGTCCACGCCACGGCGCTCGATCGCTCTTGGTACAGCCCTTCCACAAGGACCATCTACTTCGGCGACGGTGGGCATCAGGACGCCGAGGATGCCGACGTCATCCTTCACGAGCTTGGACACGCCGTTTATGACGCCCTCGTGGGAACGGCCACCACGGCCGAGGCATCTGCTGTTGAAGAAGGCTTTGCGGACTTCTTCGCTGCTGCCAATACGGGTGATCCCAGAATAGGGGAATGGGACGCAGCCGTCTTCGGAGCCCCGTGTCTGAGAGACATCTCGGAGCGCTTCGTCTACCCCTTCGACGTCTGCGGCAACCCGCACGATGACGGCAGGATCCTGAGTGGCGCGCTCTGGGATCTGGCCACCCTGGTGGGTCCGGATGCGTCCTTGACACTTGCCCTAGAGGCGCTGCTATTGGCGGGTCCCGAGGCGGGGTTCCAAGCGTTTGCGCGGTCACTCCTGAAGGCGGCAGCCTCGGAGTCGGGTTTGGGCCGGCGCGACGTGCTCCTTGATGCAGCACAGGAGGCACTGGGGCGTCACGGGCTCTGGCACACGGAAGGCAGCGCAGAGCTCCGTGAAGGAGATCCGCCGCTGACACTCCCACTTCCGCCCTTAGGACACGAAGAGGGTGCTGGTTTCAGCGAAGCGCCAGAGAGCCTCGCGGTTTTGCCCGAAGGCTGGCTAGAGCTGCGAGGTCACGGCAGACGCCTGCTTCTGGCCGCAGTCGCGGTTGAAGCGCCAAGCGACAGAGGGTGGTACCAGGTCCAGCGAATCACCTGGTCTGCACGCTCGGGCGCCTACGAAATCGAGCAGTCATTCGAATCGAGCGGCCGGGTGCAAAGGCGTGCGCGCACAGTATTGGGGGGGAGATCCAGCCTAAGGATCCAATGGCTAGCAGACGGTGAAGCCACAGGCACGCCATTCGTATCAGGGGTCTTCCCTGAGGGTCGGTTCGAGTGCACACACAGCTTCGATCCGCGCACCGAGGACTCGATCCGCGTCAGACCGGACCAGTCAGTATGCGTGCAGCAGGGACCGGGCACTTTCAGGCTCTCATTGGGCTTGGTGGCCATAGAAATCACAACCGAGGCTCTCCTCATGAAGGTCCTCGAACGGCCCTTCAGTAGGCCTCCAAATATCAGAGCAGGTCTGCGCGTCATACCGGAACCCGCCCATCCGCGCTGCAGGCTGCTCTTCCGTGCCCCTACCCCTGGCCTCTACTGCTTCAGGTTCCTGGAGACCAGCGGGCGGATCAGCGCAGAGATGCAGATACGACTTCGCGCCGGGACGCACGCCCTTTGGCTCTCAGACCTGGCCCCGCGCTGCAATGAGTGGACCAATGGAGTATATGTGCTCCAGGTGACCGGACCCGGGCTGCAAGCCAGTGATAAGTTCGTCTGGCTGCGTTGAGTCGAGATTCCTGGGCCCGGGTTGGAAGCAGTATGGGGCGGGTTCCTCAATCTCACAGGGGCGTCCAAGGAATGCGACGGGTCTGCCTCCTGATAACAAGGATGGTCGTCGGTGGGGCTCAGCGGATCGCGCTTGAGACCGCTCTCGCAGCCAAGGCCGCAGGCTGGGAGGTCGAACTGTGGCACGGCCCAGAGACGGGCATAGAAGGAAGTCTCTTGCCCGAGGCGCGGCGACGGGGCCTCACTTTGAGGCTCGTTCCCCACTTGATGCGCGACGTCCGCCCCCTGGACGATGCTCGTGCCCTCGCATTCCTCGTCCATGCCTTCCGAAAGGAGCGATTCGACCTGGTCCACACGCACAGCTCGAAGGCCGGGATACTTGGCCGCATTGCCGCCCGTGTGGCAGGCATCCCCCACGTCTTACACACAGTCCACGGGTGGGGCTTCACACCAGCTACCCATCCGCTGATGAAACCACTGTACGTCGGACTGGAACGCGCTTGTGCACGCCTATCCGACTATCTGGTGGCGGTCTCTGAGGCTGTGCGTGATTCCGGCTTATCGTTTGGAATCGGAAGAGAATCGCAGTACGTGGTGATCCACGGGGGCATTGATCCCGGCCCACTCCCTGGGAGTGCCGAACGAATCGAGGCGCGCCGCCGCCTAGGTCTACCCGAAGAGACGGCCGTAGTTGGCACCCTGGGCAGGCTGGATCCCTCGAAAGATCCCATCGGCGCACTTGAGGCTCTGGCCCCGGCAGTTCGGAAGCGCGGTGCCTACCTACTGTTCGTAGGTGGTGGGCAGCTAGAGCACAAACTGGCGCAGCGAGCAAAGCGCCTGGGCATCGGAGCGAGTGTTCTCATAACGGGCACGAGAGAGGACGCGCGGCATCTGCTGCCGGCAGTCGACGTTTTCTTCTCCTCCTCCAAGTGGGAAGGCTTCCCCCTGGCAATACTCGAGGCAATGGCAGCACGGCTGCCTGTTGTTGCATTCGACGTTGCAGGCATTAGGGAAGCAGTGCTGGATGGAAGAACCGGCTACTTGCTACCCCGTGCCCATTGGGGGGCATGGAGGGAGAGGGTAGAGAAGCTTCTGCTCGACGGGCAGCTGCGCTCCAGACTGGGTGCCGCAGGAAGAGTCCTTGTGGAATCGCGGTTTTCGATCGAGCGAATGCTGACGCGCACACTCGATGTGTACAAGCGGATCAGCGGGTGCAGGCAGTAGCGATAGCAAGTCTGTCCCTGCAAACTTAGCGCACAGCAGATCGCGCAATTGTTGAAGCCCGGAGGAGGATTGCGGGATGTCAGGTGCGGGCCCCCTCGAAATCCAGGTGTAAACCTTCCTCGGCGACTGACAAAAAACCTGGTCCACTGTATAAGGCTGTGATATTCTGTTATTCGTTGCTCGCCCGATCCAATCATGTTCCAGCCTTGAGGAAATAATGGAGATCACCCACGTCAGAGTAAGCCTCGTCAGTGATCCCCGCCTCAAGGGCATAGCGACGATTACCTTCGATGACTGCTTCGTGGTGAAAGGCATCAAGATTGTGCAAGGTGAACAGGGACCATTTGTCGCAATGCCAAGCCGCAAGCTCCCCGACGGCAGTTTTCAGGACGTGGCATATCCTACGTCGAAGGAGATGGTGAAGAAGGTCAGAGAGCTAGTGCTGAAGGCGTATCAGGAGGCCGTCGAGGCAAAGGCGTCAAGGGTAGGCGCGGAGCAGGAGACATAGCATTCTCGCAAGAGAACCACGCTTGGCAGACTCACCCCCCGGACCTCTTCCTGCGCCTCCCGATCGATGATGTTCTCGTGTCCATGCTGTGGAAGAGATTGAGTGCCACGACTGCTTGCCTGCCGACCACACGCGTACGATGAGGAACACCCGGGAGGATCGATATCATCTCCCCCGCAGAAACCTTCACACTCTCACCGTCGAGTACAAACTCCAGCGTTCCTTGCTCGACGATCGTGATCTGCTCCTGCTGGTGGAAGTGCTCGGGGAAATCCGCCCCCTCTTCGTAACGGCACTTGACCACCAGAAGGCCACCACCAGAGTCACCCCGCTCCCGTAGCTGCTCCTGGGCTTCGGAAGCCTCAAGATTCATCCATGTGCCAACGGTGTATTTCCCTGGAAGTGTTCTCTTTCTCACGCCGCAAGCCTCCAGAATCGACCCGCAAGCTCTCCGACAACAGGCGCCACTGCGTGCCCGCTGCCCTCACGGGAGTGCAGGAAGCCTTCCGACTACCGGCGGACCCTGCCTCCTCCGATAGGAAGCATCGACCACCAGAGCCCTAGCATTACCCCGGCGGGCCCAGCAAATCAATCACGAGGCCGCACTCCGAACAGACGAGCACGGGCCTTTCTTTGCCCATCCTGAGAATCGGTACCATGAAGAGCACGAAGTACCTGCCGAGCCTCCCGGGCTGAAAGAGCGTCTCCCTGCCACATTGGGGACAGAACCGCACGGTTCCGCCCACCTGATTCTCCTTTCTCACCTTCTCAGTGATGCCCACAACCAGGAAGAAAAACATACGGCGAATGTAGAATGGAGCACACGGTAAAGCAAACAGCTCCGACCGACCCGCGGGCCGAGTCTGCTGAAGGCTGGTTGTCACACGAATCCGCAGCTACTCTCGGGAGAAGGAAACGCCTGCTTTCACATCATCCAGCACCACGCGCACAGGAACCTTCAGGGTTTCTGATGCGAAAATCGCGTTGAACGGGTTCAGGCTAATGATCTCGTCGGTCAGTCGGCGGACCCTGTCGGAAGCCACCATGTTCCTCGCCAGTTGGCGCGCGCCCCTCTCCTGAAGTCTGAGGGCCACAATGTTCGGAACAGAAGCCAATAGACCCTCGGGGAGATCCTCGACTAGCTGAGTCGCCAAGATCAGGCAGACTCCGTACTTGCGGGCCTCCTTTGCCAACTTCGAGAGCACCGGCAGGCCCGC
>CAYMBA010000163.1:0-5978 GCA_964388535.1 uncultured bacterium
GTCACTATACGGGTGGGACAGGTGTGCGGCAGACCGTCGATGCCTGGAAGCAGTTGACCGGAAAGGCCGGGGACTTCCAGGTGCAGGTCCCATCCGAGAAGCCATATGGGCTAGTGATAAGTATGGGCGGCAACGACAAGACGGTTTCTGCTTTCGTACTGCGAAGAGCCCAGTAGGTGCCGCGGAGGTGGCACTTCGATTGTTTCCACGGGGGCCTGCCTGGGGCAGGCCCCCTGTTGCTTGCAGGGTGGCTAGCGGGCCCGGCTCAGGGATCCCGAGATGCTGTCTTCGGCATCGAAGGTCGCAGAGCCCATGTGGACTAGCTTGGCTCGAAGATCTCGGCCAGCTTCTTTCTAAGGTTTTCGGATGTCGCCCCGCTGCCAGCTGCTATCACATTCCCTGATTCATCCAGCAAAACGGGGAAGGGTATGCCTGTCACCCCAAATGCCTTGACCGCTGGTGATTGCCACTCCATGCGGTCGTAGACGACCGGCCATGACATCTCGTGCTCCTTCATCCACGCGAGCAGGGTCTCTTGGTCGGTGGTCGAGGGGCGATCAAGGCTGATCCCGATTATGTTGAAGCCGCGATCCTTGTACTTCGCGTAAAGGTCGACGAGGTTGGGAATCTCGACTTGGCACGGCTTGCACCACGTTGCCCAGAAGTCTATGAGAGTTGCCTTGCCAACCGGCTTTGCCAGGTTCCACTCATGGCCATCGATGTCAGTGACCTCAACGTCAGGCACACCTCTCTGGGCTAGCACATATGGCTGTACCATATATCCGATCTGACGCATCGCGGGGTGGTTCTTGTATTCGCCCGCGAAGCGCTCCACTATCGGAGCCAGGCGTTCGTCGCCCAGCCCCGATGTCTTGCCAATGATCTCGGCCGCCTCGAGCAGGGCGAAGAGGCTCGATGTCGTACCCGGATAGTCCTGGTCTACGCTAACGAATCTCTCGACAATAGAATCGATCGCAGCATCCTCGAGGTCGTTGAGGAGCTGATCTTCTGTATAGGCCATTGAGTATGCCCTGGCGGCTAGAAGCCTTGCGTAGGCGCAATCCTGTTTCTTCTCCGGGAACTCGTTTATGAACCAAGATGCCTTCTCTTGCGCGAGCTCTCTCGTGCTGGGAAGCCACGGCCGCTCGTTTCTGCTTTCGTAGGACCCCACGGTCTTGAGTATCTCCTGGGCGGCCTGATAGCGCTGGTCCCCCGGCGGGTTGGAAGCAATGAACCTCTCGAGCCCCGCGAGCTTGTGATTCAGTTCCTTCCAGATCAGAGGCCGCAGCTGAGTATCCGAGTACAGGTTGCGCAGGGACAAGGGCTCATTCAGTTTCGTGTTGTAGTGGCTCAGCAGGTCCACGATCGACTGGAACTCCGGTTCCTCTTCCGGCGGTAAGGGCTCGTACGATACCTTCGAGCTCGATCGTAGCGTTTCATAGGTCTGTTGAATCTTCTCTCTCAGCGCCGGCCAGCGCTCGTCGCGGGTCAGCGGCCGCAGCCACGAGTTGTTCTCCACCTCGGATGCCGGACAGAGGCCCAGATCGACGGCCCGCTCGAGTGCGGCGAAGGCAGAATCGTTGTTTCCCTGAGCAGCGAATGTGAGGGCCAGGAAGTAGTGCAACTTGGGTGCATCCGGGAGCAGACCGATGGCCGCGTGGAAGTATTCCACGGCGGCGTCGAAGTCGTTTTTCCTGAGAGCGGCGTCTGCTCCCCGAAGTTTCCCTGTTATCTGTGCCAGCAGTTCATCGGAGGGAACCTGCACCGACGCTTTGAGAGGGGTAGGCCCCTTTGCAGGCGTTTTGCCCTCGCCTGAGGATTCCTTCTCCGAACCTCCTCCGCAACCCACGATGAGGGCCGCCGCTATGAGCGCGGCCAGTGTCATTCGCACTCGGGGCATCGTTCCTCCTTCATGAATGAGGGACGGGGTGCCCTGCGACACCCCGTCCCGCCCGTGTCCAAGACTGGCTCTCCCAACCGGGCCCGTAACCGGCCCGGAGGAGACTACCATACCAGCCTTGATATTCCTAGCGCACATCGACCTCTATCACCTGAGGCAGTTTGCCTTCAGGTATCGGCCGTATCGGTATTTTGTTTTCCTGTTCTCCCAGAATGATGATCTCCACTCGGCGGTTCTTCTGCCTGCCCGCCGCCGTTTCGTTGCTTGCAATGGGCCTCCGATCACCAAAGCCCCTGACCCAGAAGATGGAGGGGTCGAGTTTCTCAACCTCGGTGAAGTACTTGAACACAGCCATTGCCCTGGCCTCCGAGAGCTCCTGGTTGGACGGGAACTCCTTCGTATGGATCGGGCGGATGTCGGCGTGGCCCTCGATCCTGACGTGGCATCCGGGCCTGGAGCGTATTATCTCGGCGGCGGGATGCAGGATTCCGGTCGCTTCTGGGCGTAGTCGTGCCTTTGCTGTGTCGAATAGTACGTCGTCTACGGTTATCCGGACCGGCTCGATCCGGCGCTGGAAGGCCAGCACGAGGTCGGCTCCGACAGCGTCACTCTTGATCTCGGCTGTATCTCCCATCGTTGCCGTGAACCACGCGCGGTTCTCCCAGATGTGTTCGGAGCTCCGGAAGGCCTCATCTCTCAGCAGCGAGTCGACTTCGGCGATATGCCGCGCCTCGGCCTCTGCTCGTTCCGCCGCACTCATCGCATTGGTCTCGAGAACAGTCCTGTTTGTTGCGCGAGGCACATCGGTAATGGCTGCTCTGTACGTGATTACCACCACATCCCCTGGCTTGAGTGATCCGAGGTCCCACTTGAGCATTCTTTCTCCGCTTACGAGGTTCGCGTCCGAGATCGCGACGTCGCCAAGGATGATTTCTGGATCATTCGAAGCTGTTCCGTTGATAGTGGTAGTTCCAAGGAGGTACTCGAGTCCGTTGGGCAGTGCGTCGAATACGCAGGCGTGCTCCAAGACGCCCTCACCAGGCAGGAACTCGCCTTGGTACACGATCTTCAGCGTGAATGTCACTTCCGACGGGTCGAACAAAGCGGCTGTCGTGAGCGAGTCCAGGGACGGGAGCAGGATGATCTCGGTACGCCTGTTGAGGCTCAGGTTTCGAGCCGTGGTATTCGGTGCGATGGGTCGATCGGGCCCGAAGCCCCTCACTGTGAACCTGGATGGGTCGAGTCCGAACTTGTGAACGAGCGCATCCCTCACGACTCTCGCGCGGGCTTCTGAGAGCGCATAGTTGTCGGGGAACTCCCTGGTGTGTATCGGTCGGATATCGGTGTGGCCCTCGATGCTTGCCGTCGCTGTTGGATCCTCTATCAGCCGCTTCGCTGCCTGTGCAAGCACTCGGTCCGCCTCAGGTTTAAGTGTTGCCTTGCCAGTGTCGAAAAGGATGCCTTCAATCAGGTAGACCTCAGGTTCGAGGACCCGCTTGACCGCAACAACCTTCGATGGATCAACTGTCTTTATCAGCTGGACCACGCCTTTTCTGGGCGGGGGCGGACAGATGCGGAACTCGACACGGGCCTCCCCGCCCTCGAGAACAGTGAAGAATTGTGAGTCGAAGCCGAGGACTCGCGTTCCCTCCTCGAGATGCCTCGTGTCGACATAGACGACGTGGTCACCGTACTCGAGTGGGTAGAAGAAGAACTCACCGTTAGCGTCGGTGGTTGTGCGGCGCCCGTCCTCAAGCAGTACCTCGATTCCGCTATAGGGTGGCAGACTGCCTTCCTCGAGGCCGGTTACGACGTTCCCGTACTCGTCGGTAACCTGTCCGCTGGGGCTGAACCTCAGTTTACGTTCTTGTGGTGCGTCGGGCTCTCCATCGTCGTCGCAGTCCACTATGACGCGCCCACGCAGCCTTCCAGGAAGTTCGTCGTCGAGCACGAAGACCCTGGCCTCCGCGGGTCCGGCCACGACGCGCCCGGTGCCCTCATCGAGCCCGGCTGCCTCCGCCACGTTCTTCGCCACGCCTGTTGATGCGTTCAGACCAACGACGGCGACATAGCTCAGGTGGAGCTCTGCGCCGCCGCCGAGCTCGCCTATGTGCCACACGGCTATGTCGTGACCGTCCGATGGCTCCACGGCGCCTGTCACGTACGAGGCCGGAAGACCTCCGTCGACGGAGTACACGTCGGGGTCGTCTGTACGGATGCTATCGAGCACGCTGCTCCCAGGAAGAATCTCGAATCCCACAGGCAAGTGGTCGCGTATCTCGAGGCCGACGACAGGGGCGCTCGAGTTGTTCTGGACGGCGATCTCGTACATTACTATGTCGCCGATCTCAACAGCCCGCTCGGCCGTCGTCTTTGTGATCGTGAGTTCGGGTACGACGACTTCGACGGTGGCGACAGCAGGTTCGGTGCAGAGGCTGTCCCCGAGTCCCGTTATGCCGCATGCGGTGGCCCGGTTGTCGTGGTACCCGGGACCGGCCTCACCCGTGATGACTGCCCGATAGCTGAGTACGACCTCGTCGTACGCTCCAAGGCGTCCGAGGCTCCATACCACTGGATTCGTCCCAGACGGGTCCGACGCCTGCTGCTCCTCTCCGTCTATCGTGATCAAGGTCGACCCGTCAACATACGCGAAGCCTTCAGGTAGTGTGTCTTCGACCCAGGTGCTGTCTGTTACCCCGTCTGCCAGGTTCCTCACAGTCAGCGTGTAGGTTACCTCTTCGCCAACGACTACCGGGCTTCTGTCCACAGCCTTCTCAATCTCGAGCTGCGGGTACTGGATAAGGGTCATGGCCGGGTTCGACTCCACTGGTTGAGTCTCGTTCGTCAGGACAGTGGCACGGTTGGTTACCACGGTTCCCGAGCCGATGTCGTCGTTGACCACCGCCTTGAAGCAGAGACCTACTTCCTCGCCCGGCTCTATCGACACGATGTCCCATGTCACCGTCCTCACAACGGGGTTGAATGTCGGGGCTTCAGGAGCAGATGACTCCGAGGTCGGATCGGGTACATAGGTAAGTTCCTCGGGTACCGGATCTACCACGCTCACCGAGGTCAGAGGAGCAGGGCCAAGGTTGCGGACTACGAGGTCATACTTCAACGTATCGCCGGGAATGGCCAGGGTCCGGTCGACTGCCTTGCTTATGGACACGCCTACATCCTCGAGCACTAGTGTGACGACTTCGTTACTTGGGATGCTGTCGGAGTCAGCAAGCATCCAGCCGCCGTTGGTGACCTGGCCATGAGCCTCGGCATCAGGCCGGATCCGTGCCTTGAAGGAAACCCGTCCTGTCTCGCCCGCCTCGAGTGTCCCGATTTCCCAGGTGAGCAGCCTGGTTCCGGGATCGTATGTTGCGAGGGGCTCAGCGCTCTCGGGCACGTAGTCGAGATACGATGAGACAGGATCGTATATCGTGACGGCGGCAAAGTCCTCTTCGCTGAGGTTGCCATAGAAGAGCGTGTAGGTCAGCGTATCACCTACGATCGCAACTGTGTGGTCAACGGCCTTTACGAGATCCGCGGGTTTCGATACGACCTCGACCCAAGCGGTATCACTTTCGACAGGGGACAGGGCATCCGCATATACAGTGACGGTGTTGGGTATCCTAGTACCAAGCTCTGTTTCGGGATCGATAGTCACCTGGTAGCTGAAGATAGCACCATGGTCGATTTCAAGTCGTGGGATACTCCGGGTTATGGTATTGAATCTAGGCTCGTAGTACGCTCCGCCAGTGGCACTTCCTGGGACGTATGACACGTGCTCAGGCAGCTCGTCGATAACCACGACGTTCCTAGCGTCGGCCGTTCCAGAGTTCCTGTATGTCACTGTGTAGGTCACCTTCTCTCCGGGCTTAGATCTGGGCTTGTCGACCGTCTTGCTTATGATCACATCAGGCAAACCTGCAACGATGACCGACTCATCGGTATCGTATACGTTGCCACCTCTCTCATCTGTCGCGACGACAGATGCCATGTTGCGGATCGTTTGACCGTCGACCACCATCGTGTCCACCCTGGCCCTGACGAGCACCTCCCAGGCTTCGACGTGGTGGAGCAGGTC
>CAYMBA010000164.1:0-5894 GCA_964388535.1 uncultured bacterium
TGAGCAGTGTCAATCACCAGTTGACGAGGGAGCAGATGGACGGCTTCCTGGCTGCCAACGGGCTCACAATCGGCCCGGACGGCGCGCTTCTCACTCCCGGCGCAGAGAAGATCGGGAGCGCTGTTGAAGGTGAAGAGCTTTTCCACCTCACTGTCTTCGAGGAAGCGTATCAGGATGGGCAGACGACTGTGAAAGCGTGGTGGCCCGGCTTCCGCACCGCCTGGATCATCGTCGGGTTCGGTGAGGGAGATGAGGATGAGCCCGATATCGGGCCAACCCTGGGACCGGACGAGGTCGTGTGCGACTCTTGCAACGTCACGATCATCGCAAGGCCAGTGCCCGTGGTGGACACCTACGCCCTCTGCCCGACGTGCTTCTCGCGCCTGGGCTTGCTGTTCCCCGGGCGCGTAGAGCCGTATGTCCCGGAAGAGGGGCTGTCGGGGGAGAGAAGCGGATGGACAACGTGATGCTGATCGCCGCCAGCTACCACTGGCGCTGCCCCGAATGCGGGCAGGATCACTTCGAACGCTTCGTCGCCGAGCGGGTGACCTGCCCGGCCTGCGGGAGCATCTTCCAGGTCCGCAGCATCGAGCATCGCTTCCGGGAGAACACGGGAGCAGAGAATGGGAGTGGACACCAACCCAACCTGCTCTGACCACGCAGGAGAGATCAGACCTCGGGCCACGGCGTACACGTGGGCCTGCCCGAACTGCGGCACGGCGAACGCGAAGCAATCGCTATCCCGCCAAGTCGTGTGCCCGGGGTGTGGGCAGCCGTTCCCCACGGTGGGCACGCACGATAAGTTCGGGGGCATAGATAGCGGAGAGCCATATCTTGGAGGCAGCGAATGAGTGACGCGATAACGCGGCCTTCGGCCATGCGGCCAATCGGAGTGCCAACTGGAAAGCAAGACCTGCTGCCGCACCTGCCGAAGTCTCACGCCTCCGGGTATGCAGGGACGACACAAGTACACCAGTGTCGGCGGGCTCAGCCACACCACGCCACGTTGGCCCTGGTGTCAGCTTCCGTAGGGGAAGCACTGGCACGGAGGGATGCCACCATGGCCGTCGCCCGCTGGAGGCAACTGAAGCGGGTGCGCCGGTATGTCCAGCCGTGGCCCGAATACTCAGAAGGAACTGGGAGGTGGTATGAACGAGCACCAAGTGGACGTCCTGCACATCGCAGGAGATGAGGGCGAACAAGCCCTCGTCGTCAACGGCATTCTAGTGAACGTCTGCCCCGCCGATGGGACAGGCACCCACGACCAGGACGTGGAAGCGTTCTTCGCCAACCTGGGGAAGGCTGTCGGATCGCTGTTCGTCGTCATGGAGCACATCGTGGACGTCGAGAGGCTGGGGTCGTCTCTCGACGACTGGACCTGGCCCGAGGTGGTCGCCCGTTTCAGGGAGCAAGCCTCGGCTGTCCAGCAGACACCTGACGGTAAGCCGAAAGCGCATCTTGAGGTCATCACCGCCCGGATCATCGCCCGGCACGGCGACGACTGGGAGGACGGCTACAGCGCTCCCGACGCCGATGCGGTACTGCAGGCGGTCAACGACCTGGTACAGGCGGCCGGCCTGCCGGGGCTGGTCATACTGGTGTGGGAGACGGCCGACGCGTGGGGGCCCTGCGGCAGCTCCGACCTGTACTACGTGACCCTCGACAGGAGAGTCGTCTCCGCCAGCGCGGTGTACGGCCTGGTCAACGGCGAGCGGGACCCACGGCCGTTCCTGGCGCTCCTGGACGAGATCGGGCGCGGCGTGGCGGCGTCTGTGCCACTGCCGGGTTTCCCCGCCATCCAGGTGGCGGGGTCCGAGTACCAGGGCATTGACGCCCGAGGCCCGTGGTGAGTGAAGACCGGTGAACAAAGCAGACGGGAGGGGGAATGGAGATGCAATTCTACGTCGTCCGTCTTCCCGGCGACCACCCAACGGCCCCAGGGCGGTACGAGGTGGACGTTCAGGGAAGTCTCAGCTTCGAGCAAGGGGGCCGGCACGTGGCCGGCCCCCTGGGTGGTCTCGAGGAGGCGAACGTGAGCGCAAGAGTGGGGCTTGCGTCGGAGGTCAGCGGGAGTGACAGCTCTCAGGGTTTTGAATATGTCTGCTCGGAGTGTGGAGGCGCAAAGTACGGCCGTGTCGTCGCGCCTGAGGCGGCGGACCCGGCGTGGGCGTGAGGCAAGAGGAAGAGATAAGAGGGGTTCAGTGTTCTGGCATCTCATATCTGCCTCACCTCTGTATTAGCCGCCCTTTTTTGTCTCTGCCGCCGGTCAATTCCATTTACATATTCATGCAGAATAGGGTAGTTGACTCCTTATCCCATGCCGTATTGTTCGGCCCAACCGAATCGAGCATCCACCGACTGAGCATGGCTCTTCTACCACGGCAAGCTGATCTTACCCAGTTGATCCAGAGCGACTCGAACTGCCTCCACAAGCATAGGTGACCACTCTACGAGGGCTTTTTTTATGTCGAGCGCCACAACCAGAAAATTCTTGAACTTTCTCAGCCCTGCCAGGATGCTATCAAAGGAGCGCTGCTTTGGCGCTTCTTGTTCAACTCGAATGATTAAGGACTCGGTTCCGGTTAGTGCATCAGCGCGGAACTGACGCCACAACTTCTCGATCTCGAGAGTGGTGGCGGAAAGCCCCTGCAGGTAAGTGTCTACATCATCCTGATACTGACGCCTACCGGGGTAGAGAGCCAGATTGTGGCGTGCCTCTTGTAGGCGATCGTAGTTTAGAGTCAGAGCACTAGCCAGCCGCGTCACTTCTTGGTCAATACTGCCGACCTCTCCATAGACTTGCCCGAACTGCGGATGGGCGATGATCTGTTCCCGCAAAGACCGCAGAAACCCCGCAACTTGCAGTGCATCCTGTTCGATTGTCATGCGAGTGCCTCCTTCCTGTGCGCTTTTCCTGGAATGATAAGACAAGAACCAGCGGTGAAACATCTCTCCAGAGAGCTCATATGCATCAGGCTCCACCCTGCGTATCAGACCAGCCCAGTGCAGGGTGTTGAGCGAATCTCGAATCATCCAAGCATCCATAGGAATCCGTCGTCCATCTCCGGCTGGCGAGGGTGCAGTCAACATCATGCGTTCCAAATCGCCCACGGAGACGCTCTTAATGCGAGAGATGACCCCGTATACTGTGATGTCTTGATCGCGCAGATGACTGGTGCACCAGTGCCGGAAATCCGGCCTCGTCTCGAAGAAAACATTGACTGCTGCATACACATCTTCGGAGGTCAGCCCCGACGGGATCCGATTCCACAAGTACGTCATCAGGTACTGCAAGAGAAAAGGGGTGCCCCCCACTCTGTGCGTATAGTTCATTCGTTATTCCTGCTGGCAGAGATGTGCCCGTTGGTGTGTTGATGAGAGCAAAGGCATCCCGATAGTCTAGTGCATACAACGGAATCCATATCAGGATATTCTCGAGCGGTGAGCCTCCATCAGCGTCAGACAAAGTTCCCCGTCTAGCCGTCAAGACATAGGTGACGGCACTACTTCCCCCGAAGGTGGGCGATTGCGAGTGGTACAGTGCACGTAGATTAGGCAACACTGATGGGAGAGAAGGCGTATCTGCGTTATCGAGCAAGACCACAACTCTGAATCCCATGTGTCCCAGACGCTGGAGAGTTTCCTCAGCTCGTGCAGCAGGGTCCTCCATATGGCTTGCGAGCGATTCCGCCTGCAGGCGTATGCCTTTGGTGGTTAACGCGTCTTCTATGCCTTGTTCAACTTTCCTCCATAGTAGTGGAAAAGTCACCTCAGGAACAATCTTACCGGCATCAATGTAGACGGGGAGCGGCACCAGTCCTGTTTGTCCCTTCACCTCTGAGATTGCCATTAACCGTCGTCTCAATTCCAATAGCTGGCTTGTTTTGCCCATCCTTGGGCCGCCCAACACCAAGAAGTTGAGTCGTGCAGACGATGGCGCGGAAACTCCCCTCTCGATGCGCTTGATCTCATCTTCCTGCCCAAAGAACATAGCTGGATTGGTTACCGGCTCCAGGTAATTGTATGGGCAGTCTGCTGATGGAACGACAGGATGCATTCTACCCTCTCCACCAAGCATCAGACACGATACTCGATTCGATCTCTGTCCCCCGATGCAACTTGAGCCCGGACATCAGACGCCGGAACCCATCGTTCCTTGCCAGCGTCGTCCAGCACCTGCACCTGAAAGTCGGGCAGGCGGACCTTCAGGCCCACGTCGGCAGGCAGGACACACATCTCAGGCCTGACTCTCTGGCGCATCACCGAGGCAATGGCCTTCGCCACTTCCACCCGCAATGCTCCGGAGAACTCCTCTCCAAATTCTGAGATAAGCACAATCTCAGGAGCAACAGTTTCCACCAGTGCCGTGAGCCCTCTGATCCCCAAGTGGTTAGGATAAAGATAGCCCGGTGTAGAGAACTCCTGCACCTTGATAGAGCCAATATGAGGCACAAGCAACTTGCAACCCAGGTAATACTCGCCCAGGACAGGGTCCCACGCTGTGTCACCGGTAATACCAATGCGACAACCTTCACCCAGGCTGAAGATCAGCCCCACGGCATACTCCGTGGCCAGGATTTCATCGTGTCTGGCCGGGACGATCTGGATACTAAGTCCATACGTGGTTTCCAACCGCCGGATGCTCTCTGGCTCCAGGGCATGCAGGCGCAGTTCCTGGCTGCGCAAGGGTACCCAGCCAGAGAACTTGCGCAGAGCCCCCAGGTTCATAAAGATATCCAGATGTTTCTTCTTCGAGCGTCTGCCTTTGTTGTACTCATGGAGCAACGTCAGGAGGGGCTCGAAATCGGCACAATGGTCGATGTGAGCATGGGTCACAAAGACTGCGTCTATGTCCTCAAACCGCAACCCGCACTCAATTATATTGCGAACATAGCTGATGCCCGGGTCAATCACAATCCCTCTCCCGTGCCAGGAGAGGAAGTATCCCCCACCCATGCTGGGGTTATCTGGGGAAGAGAGGATAGGGCTGTAGGAGTTCCACCGTTTCAGTACCACGAAAAAGCCTTTCTCGTTAAGAGTGCGACCTGGTTCCAGGAAGGCTCGAAAGTTTTGTTCTCGTCTGCGCAACTCCCTAAAGAGGTCGGGCTCCATCTCGACGAGACTTGCTTTGACTGCTTCTATGGTCTCACTCTCTGTGATTCTACGCCTGACATCCCCAACTGCCGAGGCCATCTCGTAGAACTCCGCAGAGGTGAGTTCAGGCTTCCCAGCCAGTTCTCTGGCTCGCGCCAAGGTGGGGATCTCTTCGGGAGCCTTGGTAGCCAGCGCGTCTGTCAGGTCGGCTGGTGGTATCTGCTCTCGCAACCGCTGCCAGAGTTGCTCAGCTCTAAGGACACATGCGGTCAACCCTTGCAGATGTTGATCGCGTCGAGCCAGATTGCCGACGTCAGACGGCATAAGCAGGGCTTTGCGCTCAGACTCAGCCAAGCCGGTGAGGTTGACTTCCAGAGCAGCCAGCAAACGGATTGCCTCGGACTCATCAGCCCGAGGCAGAAGTCCGCTGGTGATGGCAGAGCGAAACAATTCACGAATGGCCCATGCCCGTCTTTCAATCTCCCTCATCACTCCTATCCTTACCAATAGCGAGCCACTTACATCAAATGTCGGGCTCAATCAACTCACCAAAACACAGGCGATAGTACTCTTCAGGCTTCCGTTGCATATCCTGCCAGAGCGGATCAAGATAACTCAGCGCATTACGAAAGTCCACGTACTCTTTGCGCGAAAACAAGCGCGCCCAGAGCTTCGTCGCATCCATCACACAACTAACAAGGCATGCTCTGTATTCGTCGCGTTTTGATTGCCCATACCTATTCGCGGGAGTCTGCAATAGTGCCTTCTGGCTCTCTTTCAGACCCTCCAGGTTCACCTCC
>CAYMBA010000165.1:0-5860 GCA_964388535.1 uncultured bacterium
TCGTGATGGCGCCGATCTCGATCCGCGATTGCTTCAACGTGATGCGCCACGCATTCGAGATAGCCGAGACATACCAGATGCCCGTCATAGTCCTATCGGAACAGGGACTGGGACACAGGCGTGCCACATTGCCGAAGGACCTGCTTCGTCAGACCCCAGAGCACCGGGTCAAGCGGCCGATCGTACGATGGAAGCCCGGCTACGCCCGCTATGCCATAACCGATACCGGCATCTCCCCGAGGGCGATACCAGGAGACCCGGGCGGCGCTCACGTCGTGACCGGCCTTGAACACTGGGATTTCGGGGGACCGTCGTATGATCCCGCCAATAGGGTCGAGATGATGCAGAAGCGGTTCCGGAAGCTCCGCAACCTCGACCGCAAGTACGGTGGGGTCTTCGCATTCAAGGGCGACGGAACGCGCCAGCATCACCATGCCACGACCGATGAGGAAGCCGGACGGCTCTCGGCGGCGGCCGAGGCCTTCCGGGGCGAGATCGGCGTAATCGGCTGGGGGGCCACGGCGGGTGCGGTACGCGAGGCCGTGGCCAGGGCCGAGCACAGGGGCATCGACGCCGCTGCCATCTTCCCGAGAATGATTTTCCCCCACAACGACCTCACGATTCGCCCCTTCATAGAGGGTCACAAGAAGATCATCGTCGTGGAGGAAAACTTCACCGGCCAGTACGCAAGATTCCTGA
Source organism: uncultured bacterium (assembly GCA_964388535.1). GTDB lineage: Bacteria > Eisenbacteria > RBG-16-71-46 > CAIMUX01 > WJJG01 > CAYMBA01. The sequence continues at coordinate 700 of CAYMBA010000165.1, forward strand.
GCCGCTATTACCACTTCGATCCCGTCGTCGTCACGAAGTACGACGGCCTTCCTTTCACTCCACACGAGGTCCTAAGGGCCATCGAGGAGGTGGCAAGCCATGCCTAGCGACGAGGCACCCAAGCAGTCCGGCGAACAAACGACAGTCGCCGAACCGAAGCACCTGCCACCGGAGGCTTACAAGGGACGCCTGAGACCCATTTGGTGTCCCGGGTGTGGCAATTTCGGGATTCTGCGCGCGCTGACGCAGGCGCTTTCGGATCTCGAGGTGGACCCCGACAACCTTGCGGTCATCTCGGGCATAGGGTGTTCGAGCCGGATCCCGGGCTTCCTGAAGTGTTACGGCTTCCACGGGGTTCACGGCCGCGCGTTACCTCTCGCCACAGGCGTCAAGCTAGGCAACCCAAGGCTTACAGTGATCGTGGCAAGCGGCGACGGCGACGCGCTCTCCATAGGCGCTGGGCACCTGCCCCACGCGATCCGCCGGAACATAGACATCACGCTTCTTCTGATGGACAACCGGATCTACGGGCTCACGAAGGGCCAGACCTCGCCAACGACGATGGAGGGAGTCTGGACCAAGACCGCCCCATACGGCGTGCTCGAGATGCCAGTTGACCCCGTGAGTCTGGCGATCAACTACGGTGCTACGTTCGTCGCCCGCTGCTTCACTCAGCATTTGAAGGTGATGCGAGAGCTGATTGTCAAGGCCGTGCAGCACAAGGGGTTCTCCATGGTGCATATACTCACACCCTGCGTCACCTTCGGCCGGTTCGCTACATACGACTACTTCAAGGAACGCGTCAAGCCGCTTCCCGGTGACTACACACCCTCTGACCCATGCGAGGCCTACAACCTGGCGAGACAGCAGGAACCAATCTATGAGGGTGTCTTCCTGGACGTAGAAGCCCCTGAGTACATAGAGACGTTGCGACGGATTGGATCGGCCAGGGGGCGGGAGATAGGCGACGATGCTCCCGACATAGACAGCGAGATGTTGATAAAGCGCTTCAGCTAATCAAGGGGCAGACGGTTCGGCACCGAGGCTTGAGCGCCACCAGCACCCACGCCGGTACGAAGGTGCGGAGCGCCTTGGGGCCAATGGCCTCGCGAGTCTCTTCAGACCGAGCACGCGCAATGAAGCCGGACAGCGCTGCGGAAGCCAATGAGTCTTGCCCGCTACATACGCCCCGAGCTCATAAAGCTCGAGATGGAGACAACGATGCCTCCCGAACCAGAGGAGCCGTATGATCGTACCCGGTTCGTCTGGTCAGTGAAGGAGCGCGTCATCTCGGAGCTAGCAGAGCTTGTGGCCGCAAGCGGCCGCATAGGCAGCCTCAACCGGCTGACGAACGATCTGGTCAACAGGGAGAAGAAGGCCACAACAGGGCTCAGCCACGGCGTGGCCATACCGCACGTGCGCACCAGGGAGGCCAGGGAGTTCCTGATGGCTTTCGCGAGGTCCACACCTGGAATCGACTTCGATTGCCTCGACGGCCAACCGGCCCACATCTTCTTCGTGCTTGTCGCTCCACCCTACGACGACACGACGTACCTTCGCTTCTACAAACGCCTGGCTGAGGCGGTTGTCTTCCAGGAGCTGACAGAGCAGCTGATGCGGGCTGGGAGTGAGGGCGAGATCATAAGGATCCTGAAGACGGTCTAGCCCCCCGCATCGACCCTAGTCCATCCTAATGAACTTCTGCTGCTCCGCGGCCACGCTACCCGCCATGATCCGCTTCACAGCCCCACCGAACATGCTCCCAAGCAGTTTGGTGTCTAGAGTCCCTATGTACGCTTTACCGTCACTCTTCTCATAGACAGCAATCGTGCATGGCATCATCACGGAAACGACCTTGTTGTCGTCGTCCTTGAGGATCTCTGTGGCGTAGTGGGCCTGGCAAAGGTTGACGAGGACAACAGGCGGCAGCGGGCCGGCACCGTGCTTCTCGACCGACTTGTGCAGCTTAGACACTCCGGCCACTACCCAACCAGCCTCCTCGGCGTTCTTCTTGATGCGCTCCACGGTCTCATCGACGCTGTAAGGGCTCTGGTGCTCGTGCAGCATCATGCCGGGCATGGCATTCCAGCCCACGATGCCAGCAACCACAAGACCCACGACGATTCCCACTATCAAGCCACCGAAGAACTTCATGCCACCCTCCTGAGTCAAATGGGCAAAAGACCAGAACGGCCCCACTTATCGCAAAAGCGACGCTCCACGCTCTGGAACTCAGGTGCGATCCGTCTCCGCCCGTACGTCCTTCCTATCCAGGCGCCAGGCCGCATCCATAACGCTCTTTGCCGAGCACAGCGTGCCCCAAGATCAGGTTCCAGAGAATGCTGCCCGAAGGCGGGTGCGATCAAGACCAAACCGGTGCCAGACCGATCTCGCAGAGGAGTGACTCTGGACGAGAGGAGCACTGAAAGACCGCTCAAGGGCAATATGATTGCACCTCAGAGTCCCAGAAAATCCAATACCGCGCGGAAGTCCTAGCTCCTCCTAAGCCTGTAGTAGCGCCGCTTGCCCAGCCGAACAAGAACGCCTCCATCGGGAATCGCTGCCTTGGCATCTACGTCACCCATCTGCTTCTGCTCGACGTAGAACCCCCCCTGCCGAATGAGGCGCCGCGCTTCGCCCTTTGACTTGACCAGTCCCAGGGAAGCGAGGATATCAACCCAAGTGGCATCTTGCAGATCGGCATCCACAGTGACCTCGGGCACGTCTTCTGGAGCCTCCTTGCGCTGCACGACAGTCTCAAACTTCTTCGCGGCCTCCTCGGCTGCCCCCCTGCCGTGGTACTGCTCAACCAGGTTCCAGGCGAGGCGCTTCTTGATGTCCATCGGATTGCCACCGGAGCGTAACTCCGCGACCAGCCGGTCCACTTCCTCTCGATCCAGGGAGCTGGCGAGCTCAAGGTATTGAGGGATCATCTCGTCGGAGATCCGCATGGTCTTGCCGTACATGTCAAATGGGGCGTCGTTGATGTCTATCGTATTGCCATAGCTCTTCGACATCTTCCTGCCATCGGTACCAAGGAGCAGCGGGGTAGTTATCATCACGTGAGGCTTCTCCCCGAAGTATTCCTGAATCGCTCTTCCTGCGAGCATGTTGAAGTGTTGGTCGTAGGCACCCACCTGCACGTCGCACTTCAGCGCATAGGCGTCATAGCCCTGCATCAACGCGTAGAGCGCCTCGTGGAACCTGAGCGATTCGCCCTTCTCCATTCTCTCCTGGAAGTCTCGCCGGGCGATGATCTGCTTCATTGGAAAGATGCTCGCGATCTCGACTATCTCTGCGAAACTCAACTTCGAGAGCCACTCCCCGTTGTAGCGCACCTCCGTGGCATCACGATCCAGAATCCTGAAGGCCTGATCCGTGAAAGTGCGGGCCATTTCCATGACCTGTTCGTGGGTGAGCCTGGAGCGGGCCGTAGCCCTACCGCTCGGATCACCAATCATCGCCGTATAGTCACCGATCAGAAAGATTACGTGGTGCCCGAGCTCCTGGAACTTGCGGAGTTTCTGAAGCGTCACAAAGTGCCCAACATGCAGGTTGCTGCTGGTGGGATCGACGCCCAGGTAGACGCGCAGTGGTCTTCCTTCTTTGAGCCTCTCTGTGAGCTCACGCCGCATCTGCTGCCTGAGCGTCTCGCCCTCCTGCCTTTCTGCGCCCTCCACCTCGTCAGCAAACTGGGTACCCCGAAGCAGGATCTCGACCTGCTCCTCCACAGGTATCTGCGCTCCCACGACTCATTCCTCCCGCAGCCCACCGATTTCGTTCAGCTGGGCCTGCCCAATCCCCAAAGCAACTCATCTCGCCGGAAGCCTACCCCTTTATCACGGCAAGCGGCCTCAGCCGAGCCACCTTCAGGCTGATGCCGGCCCTATGGACCACCTCGACGACCTCACTTACATCTTTGTAGGCATCACTCATCTCTTCGGCAACGGTCCGCCTGTCCTTCGCCATCACCAGTATCCCGTCACGCCGCATCTCGTCTATGAGGTCTCTACCCCTGAAAGCCTTCAAGGCCTGCTTCCTCGACATGACCCGACCCGCACCATGGCAGGTGGAACCGAAGCTCATCTGCAACGATTTCTTCTGCCCCACGCATATGAACGAAACCGATCCCATGTCGCCAGGCACGAGCACTGGCTGTCCAACCCGCCAGGGATTGAAGACCCCCGGGGGTGGATAGGCGCGCGTGGCACCCTTTCTGTGGACGCACAGCCGCTTTCTGGTACCTCCAACATCGTGCTCTTCCAGCTTTGCCACGTTGTGACATACGTCATAGAGGAGCCGCATGCCCAGATCCGCTGGTGAGATCTCCAAGGCTTCGAGCATGGCCTTCTCGGCCAAGGCCATGATCGTCTGCCGGTTGGCCCACGCGAAGTTCGCCGCGCACGCCATTGCGGCCAGGTAGTTGCTCCCCTCCTCGGAATCCACGGGCGCGCAAGCAAGCTGGCGATCGGGCAGGCTGATGCCGTACCTTTTCATGGCCCTGCCCATCACACGGAGGTAATCGTCGCAGACCTGGTGCCCGAGCCCGCGGGAGCCCGTGTGGATCTGCAGGACAATCTGATCGAGCCGCAGACCGAACTCCTCGGCAGCCTCCTCATGGAATATCTCGTCTACGACATCGACCTCGCAGAAGTGATTGCCCGAGCCCAGGGTCCCCACTTGGTCTCGCCCCCGCGCACGCGCACGCGGACTCACCTTCGAAGGATCGGCCCACTCAAGGCAGCCTTGCTCCTCGATGTGCTCCAGGTCCCGCGCATCCCCATAGCCTTCTTCGATCGCCCAGCGCGCGCCCTTCGTCATGATCTCATCCAGATCCTTCTCGGAAACCTTGGCGATAGCCCTGGACGCGCCGACACCAGTGGGGATTCTGGCAAAGAGTGCTGAGACGACCCGCTCCAGCTTGGGCTCCACCTCCGCTAGATCCAGGTTGGTAGTCATGGTGCGGACGCCGCAGTTTATGTCGTAGCCAACACCTCCAGGAGAGATGACGCCACCCTGGCTTGGATCGGTCGCCGCCACGCCACCGATCGGAAAACCGTAGCCCCAGTGAATGTCGGGCATGGCCATCGAGTAGCCCACGATACCCGGCAGATGAGCCACATTGACAAGCTGCTGCAGCCCGCCCTCAGAGGCGGCGCGC
>CAYMBA010000166.1:0-5839 GCA_964388535.1 uncultured bacterium
GGCGGGAATCTGGCTACCCAAGGAGTGGAACAAGGGAAACCGAGCTCCGCAAACCAAACAGTATAGGATTTCCGGGCGACGCCGTCAAAGCGCCTGCAGACCAACGTGTTCTTCACTGCAGGGAAGGTTCCCGGTTGTTCGCATGACGTTTCTTCCCGGCGCGCTAGGGAGCAATGGCGGCGGACGTCGTAGCCTGTGCACGCCTGTCTCCATCTGGGGCTCAGCCTTGAGATTGGCTGTGTCAGGGGCTACGATGGACAGGACGCAAGTACGCAGCAGTCTCGATCGTTCGTAGGGGGCGTTCAAAGGGGGGCAAGAGCTCCCTGGATGAAAGAGGCCTGCCGATGGGGGTGGAGTTCATCAAGGTTTCACGCGACCTGAGGCCTTCCGTCGAAGATGTCGCAGGACGTCTGGTCGCGTTCTTCCGCGAAAAGGATACCCGGGCCCTGGTTGCGCGGGGTGTTCCGCTGGAAGCATCACATCTGGGGGTTCTTCGGAAGCCTTGCGATCTCATGGTGTTGGGGCCCGGAGGCGTCATGTTGCTCGAGGTGCGGACCTTCATGGCCGCTCGGGGGGGCGCGCGTGGGAAGGCGCTGGATGAAGCAATCGAATGGTTGAGCGAGGAGGTGGAACTCCTGCGGTCGCTTCTTGAGGCGCACGGGCTGCCCCGGGAGATCGTGCGCGGGGCCCTGGTCCTTCCCAAGCTGCCGAAAGGGGTATCCGCAGGCGAGGGGATCGAGGTCGTCGAAGCCGACGCGATCCAGCGGCTGTGGGAAGAGTACCCTCAGGATCTGGCCGCCGAGGATCTGCGGCGGCTGCGGCGGATTCTGCTGCCGGGGCTTGGGGCGCACACCGTCCCGCCAGCCCTCTTCGACCAGTACAAGGCCGTGAGGCGGATATCCGGAAGCCCCAAGCGCGGGATGCTTCTGCTAAGGGCAAGGCATCTGTTCCGTCATCAGCAGGTTCTTCTATGTCTCGCGTTCTCGGAGGCTGGGAGGAGTGCGGTTGAGAGGCTGCGGAGTGCTCATGATGTGCTCGCCAGGTTGCAGCTGAAGCCCTGGGCGCCTCGGCTCCTTGACCGCTGGCGCCCCTTGCCCGGTTCCCAGGGGGAGATCTGGATGTTCTCGGTCGCCTACCCGGTTGCGCCCAGTCTGGGGTGCATCTGGGGGTGGTTGTCTCCGAGAGAGAAGGCCCTGGTAGCAGCGAAATGCCTTGAAGCTTGGAAAGACCTCTCTATGGCCCTCCAGGAAACCCTTGAGGAAGGTCCGCGGTGGCTGAAGGCGTGGGTGCTCAATCGCCGCACGATACGCGTGGGCCCGGACCAGCAGGTCGTCTTCGCCGGGTTCGACCCTGTCAGGGCCAGCCTGCTCCAGGATTCCGGAGGGATGGAGGCCGAGGGGGCGGAGATCACCGTGCACGGCCTCATGGAGCTGTTCGAATTGGCCCAGATCCACTGTCGCCCGAAGTCTGCCCCGGACGAGCACGATCTGACCAACCTGTTCCAGGAGCTGTCTTCTTTCGATCTCTCCCTGGAGGAAGTACTCGATCAACTGAGGGAATGGGTGGATTCCAGGGAGAAATCGAGCTCCCGCGTCAACGCAGTTGCCGAGTGGAGCGAATGCCGCATGGGGGATTGGGAGTGCCGCATCGAATCGCTGGTGGCCCGTAGCCGTGGCTGGGCGGAGTTCGGCGTTTGCTATGGCCGTGCGCGCGATTCGCATGAATGGATACCCGAGGGAGTGGGTAGGCTCAGGCTACTCCTTCCGACGGGCCGACCCCCGTCCCTGCCGGGGGATACGTCCCTGGAAGGCTTCAGCCCCATCGCCCTCGCCGGGGGCACCGAGCTCCTGGCCGTCAGCGCAGGTGAGGGTAAAAGGCTCCAGAGTATTCTTCTGCGCACGCCGAAGGGGATGCGGTTCGAGGACGCGGCCTGTCTGGTTGGCGCGGTATCACACTTCGTGGGTTCAGGGGGGCAGCATGACCGGCTGATTCTCTCGTGGGCAAGGACCCTCTGCGAGTCCTTGCTGGTTGACCAGGGGAGGGATTTGGGTGGGGTGAGACTGCTCTTCAGGCCAGAGGAGGCGTGTCTCGGGCCGGAAGGCCCGTTCTGCGTGCCCGGTGTGGGCCGGGAGCCCCCGAGGGAACAAGAGGTTCTCAAGTCCATCGTCTCGTTGCTGGTGCGCGTGGCGGCTGGAGTTGCGAAGGACGGATGGGACCCGGATCGGGAGGTGCTCGAGAGGCTCGAGACCGACTTCCCGGGCCTCGTGGCTCTATACCGAGCCGTACACCGGGAGGGGACCCTGTGTGATCTCCGTTCTGCAATCCCCTGGTTGTCCGATCGACTTCGCTCGGAGCCGGCCGAGGCCGGTCTGGTTCCTGCCGTGAGGCTTCCGCGGAGGGAAGCGGTTCTTCGCGAGGAAGAGGACCGTTTGCCGCAGGAAGTCGGGTGGCTGGACGAGCTCCTGCAGTCGTACCCGGGAGGAATCCACGGTAATAGGGAAACACGCGGACTGGACTCCGAGTTCGCGCGTGCGACATACGTGCCCACCCCGCTGGAGCGCGAGTTGGCGGACGGGGTGAGGCGAAGGTCCTTCAGGCTGGCCGTGCTCTGCGGAAACGCCGGCGACGGCAAGACGGCGCTCCTTCAGCATCTGGCCGAGACCCTGGGCGGGAAGACCGCTTCCTCCTCGGAGCGGGTGTTCCGTTTCGCCGTAGACGGAGGGCCGCAGGTGGCCGTCAACCTGGACGGTTCTGCATCCTACCGAGGCAGGTCCTCGGAGGAGCTGCTTGACGAGTTCCTGGGACCGTTCCTCGATGGGCCTCCTCGGGAGGATATCGTCCATCTACTGGCCATAAACGACGGGAGGCTGCTCGAGTGGATCGAATCCAGCGAAGAGCGCCACGGGCCACGCCTGCTCACGAACGTGCTCCGCTCGCGGCTCGGTGGAGAGGATGGAGGGGACGGCTCGTTCGTACGCTTCGTAGACCTGAACCAGAGATCGCTTGTGGGCGAGGTGGACAGGGACTCGGGACGCTTGAGCGCCGAGTTTCTGGGGGGTCTGATCGACAGCCTCTACGGCGGGGAGAGGGCCGCGGAAGTCTGGAGGCCATGTCACAGGTGCTCCTTTGCCGACCGGTGCATGGTCGTACAAGCGGGTCGTGTCTTTGGGCCGGGGGTCTTCCCCGGTTCCAGAAGCGAAAGAGAGAGGCGGCGTGCGCGTCAAAGGTTGATCGACCTCTTCCAGGCGGTGCACATGCTCGGGCGCATACACGTGACGATGAGGGAACTGCGCGCCGCCCTCGTCTACGTTCTCTTCGGGATCCACGGCTGCAGAGACTACCAGGGAGGCAGGCTCACAGACGCAGAACCCTACTGGCAGCGGGCCTTCAGTGCCGCCTCGCAGTGCCGGCAGGGGGAGGTGCTTGCGGAGTTCGTGCGTCTCGATCCGGCTCTGGTAGGTCACCCCAAGCTCGACAGGTTCCTGCGCGGAGAGGTGGGTGAGGCCCCAGGAGGAGAGAATGGTTACGGATCCCTGCCGCTTAGAGAGGCCCGGCGAAGGGCGTACTTCGAGCTCGACGAAGAAACAGCACGAAGGTACGCGGGCGAAGAAGGCGCCGTGGATCTCTTCGGCGGAAGATACCTCCGACTCTTCAGGGACCTTGCGGTCATGAGCGAAGAAGAGCGGCTCGAAGTACTCGAAGGCCTTTGCAGGGGAATCTCCCTTCTCGAGCATCTTCCCATACGCAGCCTGAGGCAGGGGAGGGTTGCCCTAAGGGTTTCGCCTCATACGCCGACGGAAACGGTTTTCTGGGTGGAGAAGGGTATCGATAGGTTCAGCCTGCGCGTGCCTTCGGGGAGGGGATTGCATCGGGCGGTGGAACTTGTGTTCTGCAGCAGGGGGGAGGGGCAAACCGACGAGGTACTGCCCATGGGGGCGGAGCTGTTCGGGAGACTGATGGAGGTATCCGCCGGCTATCGGCTTGGTGATGTCTCGAGCGATGAGTCGTTCAGTAACCTGCGGCTCTTCGTGGACAGGCTCATGCGTGAGGACGAAAGGATGCTCTTCGCATGGAATCCCCTCGATCCCGATCGTCTCCACGAGATCTCGGTGCAACGCGACGGCGCTACAGGCTTGCAGGTGATCAGGCTTTCCGAGAGGCCATTAGGGATGGAGTAGGACCATGGCGGCGGCAGCTGACGATCCAAAGGAGTTGCTCGGTGAGTGCTTCGCGCGCCACGACCAGAAGCGGCTACAGAGTATCAGCTATGAAACCGCCCTTGGGATGTCCGTTCAGGACTTCGATATCGGCGGTGTGCTGCCAGCCGTCTTCTACATGCTTCGCTTTGCAAAGAGGAGGGGCAAAGGGGGATTCGTTGCAACCTTCCCCCCCGAAGATCAGGAAAAGAGAAGATGGACGACGATAGAGTCGGTGGCACGCGTCCTCGCTGCTGCAAGCGGTTTCGAAGGCTTTGAGAGTGAAGTGGGAAGGGCCATCCTGGGCGACCTTCTGCTTGCTTTCTGTCTCGAGAACAGCCGCCACGCACCCGGAAGGAGCGAGAGGGTGCAGCGGGTGCTTCCGACGCACTTCTTCTCCTGCTGGATCGACCTGCCCGAGAGCCTGGTGAACCTCCGCTACGCACCTGAGACCATCGTCTCGATCCTGAGCAGGCAGAAGGGGGAACGGCTTGAGCCCGATCCGGAGGGCTCAAGTACCGATGTTCCACTCGGTGGCAGGCCGCATGAGAACACCATCCTCAGGCCGTTCGCAGGGGGTGTGGTGTCGGAGGGGCGGCTCGAGAACCTGACCGGTGACCGTTTCGATGAGGAGGCGGAGGTAGGGCTGGATCAGCTTCTGACGATCAGAATGGCGCGGCTCATCGGTTCAGCCCCCAATCCAGCCAGCAAATCTGGTGAAGGACGATCGATCCACAACCGGCGCCCGGTCGCTAAGAGGGCTGCTTCTTACTTCGCGGAGGACCTGAAGGCGCTCACGCGCGCCTACGGGGCCTCTGTGCCACGGCGTGCACTCCTTCGGATGCTGGAGGCTTCGCTTTCCCTGGGTCTTACGACGTGCACCCTGGGATCGGTCAACCTGCTTTCTGACTGGTTCGAGACGGGGCAGATACCGCGGGATCTCAGGCCTGAGTCGATGAGGATTTTCGTCGACTGCTCTGGCGGGCTCGAGCCGGAGCTTCGCAGGGAGGCCGAGGCTTCGATGGATACTGTGGCCGCGGCCTTCGAGAGGCTTCCTGTGGTGTTGATGACGCTCAAGCTTCTCGATCTGAAAGCCTCCGTCGTCAGGGACCTCAGGGAAATCCCGCGCCACCCGGATCCAACTGAGTGGATAGACACCCTTGGTGCGATCCGTATGGGCAGGCACGATGCTTCCCAGAAGGTTCTTGTCAGCCTCGAAAGTGATCTCGAGAAGCTTTCCACCGCAGCGGAAGAAGCCGGGATCATGGTTGCAGCACTCGCCTGGGATGAGGAACTTTGCGATGATCCTGCTTCCCGTCTTGCCTACGCGCTATGCGAGATCCTGGGCAAGAAGCCAACTGTCACGCGAGCCAACTACCTTCTGGACTCCGTGCTGTACGTCAATCGGCCCGCCGGGCTGGGCCGGAAGCGCAAATCCACCGTGGCCGGCGAGAGGATGGATCGCAGGAGCATGGTCCTCTCCGATGACATGCTGGAGTTCCTAGTTCACCGCCATCTGCTCAACACGAAAGGCAGGCTGAGGGATCTCTCGTTGGGCAGGTTTGTCAGCATCCTTGCAAGCCGATATGGACTCCTCGTGGATGAGGCTCCTGAGGAGAAGCCGATGGGGGGAGATCTCCTTA
>CAYMBA010000167.1:0-5789 GCA_964388535.1 uncultured bacterium
CGGCTTTGCCGGTCTAGAGGCTGCCAGGAGCTTGGCCCGAAAGGGATTCCAGGTGACGCTCGTGGACCGTAACAACTACCACCTCGTTGCCCCCCTGCTGTACCAGGTTGCCGCCTGCGGCCTTGAGCCCGAGCATGTGGCCCGTCCGTTGCGGGGATTGTTGGGTGGTACTGGGATCCGGTTCATCCAGTCGGAGGTCTGTGGGCTGGACGGGGAGCGGCGTGTATTGGTGCTTGATACAGGGGAGATTGAGTTCGACTACCTAGTGCTTGCCCTCGGAGTTACCTCGTCCTACTACGGCGTCCCCGGAGCGGCTGAGTTCTCCTTCCCGCTGCGGACGCTTGAGCACGCTGTGGCCATCCGCAACCACGTGCTCGAGTGCCTCGAGCGGGCAGCGGGTATGCAGTCTTCCGACCAGCAGCGCGAGAGGTTGCTCACGTTCATTGTCTGCGGCGGGGGCACCACTGGGGTAGAGGCGGCAGGGGCTCTGGCAGAGTTACTTCGCCGTCTGCTGCCACACAGCTACCCTGAAATCGATCCCTCAGAAGTGAGGCTTGTTCTCCTAGAAGCATCCGATCGCCTGCTCTCAGAGTTGCCCGAGTCCCTCGGGCTTGCAGCTGCGAGAAGGCTAGAGCAACTTGGGGTGGAGATCCTTGCTGGTCACCGTGTCCAGAGGGTAGGGACTGCGGGCGCTGCGGTCGAGGGGCTTGGCTCCCTACCAGCCTCGACGGTGATCTGGGCTGGTGGCGTCCGGGGGAATCCAACGGCCCAGAGGCTGCACCTGCCCCTCGGGGATGAAGGCAGGATAAGCGTTCTTTCGACGCTCCAAGTGGAAGGCATGGAACGGGTCTACGCTGTGGGAGATGGTGCCGCGGTAACCGATCGTTCCCAGGAGGTGCTTCCCCGGCTAGCCACTGTGGCCGTCGAAGCGGGTCGGCTGGCAGCATCGAATATCGAGAGGCACACGCGGGGGCTTCCTCAGAAGGCCTTCGAGCTCCGGAAACGGGAGGTACTTGCCTCTGTGGGCCGCCACCATGCGGTCGGTGTTCTGGGCACTCGGGTGGTCTCTGGGCTCCGCGGTTGGGTGCTTTGGGCTAGCGGCCACATGCGGCGCCTTGTTGCGTCTGGCGAGAACCCGTGGGTTCTTGTGGGCTGGGCCCGACGCTACATGACCCGTCGAGCATCGGGCCTGTTGCTTCCCTCCTCGCGGGTGGCCGAATGGGAGCAGCGTGGGACCGAGCTCCACCGCCCTCAGCGCCAAGACATACTCGCGTTGGACTCGCCATCGAAGCGTTCGAGGACTGGCAGGAGCACATAGGAGGGATGCTCCGGGTCGTGGAAGACCCTCTGGCGTGCTTTGATGTAGCGCCTCCCAGTCTCGTTGTGCCGCCCGGTGTTGAGGTTTCGAGAGAAGGCAGGAAATGATGCCGAGGCTATCTCAACCCTCAACCTGCTTCCCTGCTCTAGGCGGATCGCGGTCTGCCACATATCTATCGTGTAGCAGTAGATTACTCCTGGCGTAAGCAAGCTTGGGGCATCATTGCCGTTGCGGTAGCGGGCGCGAAGTCGTCCCTCTACCAGCATGAAGATCTTCCCTTCCGGCGATACCTCTGAGAGGCGAATGAACCAGTCGGTGTCCCGCGCCGTGGTCGACGCGTATAGCCGCGCTTCTATGGGGCCGGCGAATGTCAGCGGCTTCTCTAGAGGCGAGGTTTCATATACGAGTATGTCGTCCCTGGTCGAGTCTAGGATCGCATAGTATCGCTGGCGCCGCCGCTTTCTCTCCTCCATGGAGAAGCGCCCTCTTTCTTCCTCCGCGGATTCCTGTTCGGACTCCAGGTAGAGATAAGGTGCCGGCGTGGGGTCGCCGGGGTCGTAGACGTATTCGTCGGGCGGGCTTCCAGGCTCTGGGGGCTCAAACGCCAGCCACCCATCCCCCCGCGATGTGTTTGCATGCCCCCTGCTGTGCAGGTAGAGGCGCTTTCGCACCGCTTGCGGTGGCGGATAGGAGTTGCAGTGGATCCAGCGATTGGCTCCCATGACGAACAGGGAGACCATTGGTTCCTTCTCTATTCCATTCTGAACGCCCTTAAGCCAGTGGTCCATCCAGCGGAGATAGAGTGCCTGCAGATCGAGGACAGCCTCAGGGCCGAAGTCCCTGCCTCGTGCCATCCTCGTTGGTTGCGCGGTGTGTCCCCATGGCCCAAGGACAAGCTTCTGGTAGGGGTGGCCGAGGGCCCGCATCTTTGCGTAGTTCAGCTTGGAACCGATGCCGTCGCCGTCGAACCAGCCGGATTGATGAAACACCGGGATGCGTGTCTGGGCCAGGTGCCGCGAAAAGAGCATCGGTTCCCAGTACGGATCTTCCGGTGGGTGCTTTATCCATTGCCTCCAGAACCGGCTCTTCTTTCCGAGCACCTTGCGATCCAGATCAATGACCGGCAGGGACCTTAGCAAGCGGCCATACTTTTTCTCGCCGATTTCGTACATCTTTGCCCCCGAGATGTCGGCCGTTGCTTCGCTCTCGAGGACGTCGGCCCACCATATGCTTCCGAACAGGAAGAACGTCCCATACTCGTAGGGTATGTTGTACAGGGGCTCGGGAGGTGACACGTTGGGGACCATCGTCACCAAATGCGGCGGCTTCTCTGCTGCGGCCATCCATTGAACCCATCCCAAGTAGGAGGCGCCGATCGTGCCCACTTTTCCGTTGCACCATGGCTGCTTTGCGACCCACTCGATCGTGTCAAATCCGTCCTTGCCTTCGTGTACAAGGGGCTCCCAGTCTCCCTCGGAAGCGAAACGGCCGCGGCAATCCTGCACCACGTATGCGTATCCCCTTCGTGCGTAGAAACGGCCCTCGAGCTCATTGAGTTCCTTCTTATACGGTGTTCGTACTAGAATCGCCGGCGCTGGGCCTGCGCCCTCAGGCAGGTATATGTCCGCGCGCAGCACGGTTCCGTCTCGCATCGGAATCGGGACATTCTGACTAACTTGCACGTCATACTGCGGTTTTGAGATCAGCGGATCCGAACTAGGAGCTCGCAGCAGGCCTTCGTAGCCTTCAAGTACATATGCCCCGTGCTGTGCTGGAACCTCGCCAAGCAGCATTCTTCCAATCTCATCCACATAGAGGATCACGTCCACACCGGGAAGTGACAAGGTGTACCTGCGCAGTTCGAGGTCCCGATTCCCTAACGTGCGCTCCGTGATACCCAGCGGCTTCAAAGATCCGTTCATCACAGCATGAGGGACGATGAAGAGAGGGAAGGTAACTTCGCTGTCACTGACGTCTGCGAAAGTTTCCACGATCAGCTCGATCAGCATGGGGCTGAAGTTTTCGAAGAGCATCGTTCCCTCTGGCAGGAACATCACGGCTTCTTTGCCTTCATGGAGTACGCCCACCGAGTCGCCTTGCCGCTGTACAACAACAGGGCCCATGGGAGTGTCCATGTCGATCTTAGCCCAGCGCCCCAGGCTGTCGCTCTCGATCTGCATTCGCGTTGTGACCCGTTGACCCGCTGTCTCGATGGTGTACTCAGAGGTGAAGCGACCGCTTTGATCCCATTGGCAATGGGATTCAACCAGGCGCTCCTCGTTGAGGTAGAAGTAGTAGGTTCTCTCCCCTGTGTGGCCGAGGAGGTAGGGTTCGCGGGCATTGTCAGCCCCAGCGGCAACGGCTGGGATTAGAAAACTGGCGGCAGCAATCAGAAAGGCAGTGGGCTTCATCGTAGCCTCCCGGGTTTGGGCTCCGGCCTGTTGTCCGCAGTGCGCCCGGAATTGAGAAGGCGGCTAGCGGGCTCGAAAGCGCTGTTCCCTCGGGCCGCACGCCATTACGATGAAGCAGGCCGGGGCCTGGAGCCTGCTATCGGTCGGACTGGCGGAGTCTATGCGCACCTTTCCGGAAACGCAACGGGCACTGTTACGTATTTGTCTCAGTATCGCCGCCGGTGTTTGACTTTGGGTTGCTACGCCTTAGGGCAAGAGGCAATGGGGGAGTTGGTGTGATGGCATGCTTGAAGGATTCATTTTCGAGAGATCTTCTCTTGGGCTTGGCGGTCATTGGGATGGTCCTCTCTCCGTTGTTCCTATTCGCTGCAGGCGCTGCCACAGACGACAGTGGGGGAGCGGCGCATGAGCCTATCCGATCTGCCGTAGCCTCGCACGAGCTGTGGATGCCAGCCGGCCTCACTGGTGGGGCCCTGGCAGGCCTCGTAAACCCTGCGGCTTGGCCAATGATGGGTGGTGGATCGCAAGTGCTTCTCCAAGCGGGGGAGTCTACTGAGGGCGGGTCTTCGTCCGAGGTGCATCTTCACTCCTGGGCCACCTCCCTGGGGCCCTTGGGGTTTGGGTCCCGCCGTGCTGGAGTCGACGCCGGGGGTACCATCAGGGAGTACACAGTGGGGATGGGTGGAGGCTCCAGGGGTAGGGCGTTGGGTATCGCGTATTCCTGGAAAGCACACTCTTGCTGTAAGCGCTATGTTTCTCGGGCCCTCGTACTTGGGGGGATCGTACGCACGCGGCGCGTCTCGCTTGGGGCTTCGTGGCGCTACGATCTGACAGAGGAAGCCTGGCTGGGCGATGTGGACCTGGGCCTGCGGCCCTTCGGTGAGAGGGTTACCCTATTCGGGGAAGCCACGCTGGAGGAGGGCGAAGATCTTTCGGACGCATCTTTTCGGACGGGCTTGGGTATCCATGTGCTACCGGGGCTCCGGGTGATCGGCTCATTTGAGCCGGATGTGGGTTTCGGCGTGGGCTTCTCCGTGGGGCTTGGACCACGCCTCAGATTCGAGCAGCGTTCGACGTTCGACGAGGACGGCAATCGCGAGGCGCACTGGTACTCGCTCGAGATGGGTCCGGAGCGTGCGGACTTGCTTCGGGCGATTTCAAAGGGCCGGCGCACACCGGAAGTGGAATTGCGTGGAGATCTCGCATACAGGCGGTACGAGCTTCTGGATCCACGGCCGACACTGTTTGCTCTGCTCGAGCGGCTCGAGGACCTGAGGTCTGATCCCCGCGTTGGCGGCGTCGCAATCAGGTTGCGCGATTTCAGTGCTAGCGGTGAGAACCTCTGGGAACTCCGCCGTGAGATTGAGGCGCTCCAGGAGGCTGGGAAGAAGGTGGTGATTTTCTTCGAGCAGGCGAACCTTTCCCAGTACATGCTAGTGAGCGTAGCGGATCAGATCTGGATGGATCCCCTTGGCTCCCTCGTGGTGCCCGGCATGGCCGCTGCGAAAACATATCTTGCCGGGCTCCTTGAGAAAGTCGGCATTGGCGTAGAGGAACTCCGGCTCTTCAAGTACAAGTCTGCTGCGGAGGCGCTAACCCGTAAGGCGATGAGTGATGCCGACCGCGAGCAGTTGCAGGCGCTCATCGACGACTTCTATGAGGCCGCGGCCGATGAGATCACGCGCTGCCGAGGCATGGAGCGCAGGAAGTGGGACGAGATAGTAGACGAAACACCCTATCTCACTGCAGCGGAGGCCTTGGAAGCGGGCCTCGTGGATTCGTTGGGCACGTACGAAGAAGCCAGAGACGCGCTGGGAGACCTGGTTGGTGCGGAAACAGGCACCGTGGCAGACGCGGCGGTGCGTCCTCATCTCGAGGGCTCCCCGTTTGCGCGGGCAGAGCGATGGGGTGAGCTGCCGCGGATAGCAGTCCTCTATGCCATAGGCGGATGCTCACTCAATAGCGGGATCAGGGCGCGGGCGCTTGCAAAGTCTTTGGAGGAAGCGCGCAAGGATAAGCGGGTCAAGGCAATAGTCTTGAGGGTGGACTCTCCAGGAGGT
>CAYMBA010000168.1:0-5747 GCA_964388535.1 uncultured bacterium
CTCCGCCTCTCCAGACCGGGACTGCTCCGTGTCCTAACGCTTCTTCTTCCTGGTGGTTGTCTTCTTTGCTCCAGGTGCGATCAGATCCTTGAGAGCCTTGGCCACTGTGAACTTGACGACCTTCTTGGCCGGAATCTTGATAGGCTCGCCGGTCTGGGGATTGCGCCCCATCCTAGCCTTTCTCTTCTGCACCTTGAACTTGCCAAGACCCGACAGAGGCACTGCACCCCCACGCTTGATCTCGGCCGAGACAATCTCAGTCAATGCTTCCAGGAAGGCCTTGGCTTGCTTCTTTTCTAGATCGGCTTTTTTCGCCAAGGCGTTGACCAGTTCGGTCTTGGTCATCGCTTTCTTCATGGCGCCTCCCCTCCTTGAGACGGTTGCTTAATAAGGGCCTTTCCGAACTCCATTTCAGCGCGTGATTAGCAAGGCCGACAAATCCTGGCAAGCGAAAATGCGCGCCAGCACGAAAAAAGCGCGCTGCGGCCCGCCTGGACCGCTGCTGCACGCTCTGATAGCATGCCTTCGGGCGACTTCGCGGCAGGGCTGGGGGTCCCGGCTGAGCCGGTGTCCACCCAGTGGCTTCGGCAAATGAGATGATCTGGAGGCCGTCGAGATGAGAAGCATGAAACCTCTCGGTTTGGCCCTCGCTGGGTGCTTGTCCGTGACTGCGCTGATTCCGGGTTCCGCTCCCGGCGCCGGGACTGTGCAGCGTGCGCTTTTTTGGGGGCAGCCTGTGATCGAGCGCTCCGCCGACGGCAAGTGGGCGCGGGTTTCCGTGCCCGGTTGTAGAGTGGACGTTCCAGTTGGGGTGCCGGCGCTTCCCTCCATGCACGTGCTGCTGCCCCTACCCGAGGGTGAGTTCGTAGCCGGTGTCCGCGTCTTGGAGCCGGCCTGGGAGGCGCTGGATCTACCTGCGCCGGTCGAGCCGTACCGGGGGGCCCAGAGCATGCAGGGACCGGAGCCGGCTGAGTCGGAGCCGGACGGCCAGGCCTACGGGCTTGCTTGCTTTCCTGCGGAGCCTGCCGCGCTGCGGAGCCAGTTCTGTTTGTCCGACGGAAGCCGCTGGGCTGCAGTAGAGGTTTACCCCGTAGCGTTCGAACCCGGCAAGCAGCGGCTGCGCTGGACTAGGCGGCTGACTCTGGTCCTTGAGACGCATCCTGGGCCTCTGCCCGGCGTGCTAGATCGGCAAAGAGACCCCCTCGCGAGAGCCTCTGTTGATGGGCAGCGTGGCACCACGCTCCTTGCGGAGCCACAGGCTGGTGCTGTCAGCGTGGATACTTCGGCGCTGGAGCTCGTGATTGTCTCGCCCGATGACGAATCCATCGCTGAGGCTTGGGAGGAACTGGCGGCTTGGCATACGGCCACCGGTCACCCTGCCGCGGTCGTGACGATGCAGTGGATCCGCGATCACTATCCCGTTGGCTGTGACGATGCCGAGCGGATGCGTCTGTTCTTTGCGGATGCCTACCTCAACAGGGGGCTCCGCTATGTGTTGCTCGGAGGCGATCCGAGCCTCGTCCCCACGCGTACCGTATATGGCTGGGCTGCCGAAAGCGGGTGGCTTCCTGCGGATTACTACTTCGCTTGCCTTGAACGCACATGGGATGAGGACGGCGACGGGACCTTCGCGGATTCCGGTGATGATCCGGATGCGATCCCCGAGGTGGCAGTTGGCAGGGTATCAGCCACGAGCACGGAGGATGTCGAAGCCTTCCTGGGCAAGTATTTCAAATACGTGCGCGAGCCGGAGCGCGACGGATACTTGGACCGCGGACTCATGCTCGGCGAGGTGCTTTTCCATGCCGCATGGTGCTCAGACTGCTGGCATGGGGGGCCGGACTGCGATGAGACCAACTGCACCAGTGATCCCGACAGCTGCAGGCAAGTTGGGGGCCAGACGGTGTGTGTGACGACCGATGGCGCCGTCTACTGTTTCGAGATCGGGGACACCCTGGAGGCTTCTGGCGCACCAATTGATGTGCAGTACCTACTTGAGCGGCCCGACTTCTGGGCGGAAGGGGGCCGCTACGAGCTCGTGCCCCGCTACGCGGAGCTATTTGGGCCGCACGAGTCGGTGGGGATGCTTTCGCCCGAAGAGGTGATCACACAGCTGAGTGACGTCGGCTATAACTTTGCGGCTCATATAGGGCATGCCTACGTGGACCGGTGGGCTGTGGGCACTGGCCGTTTCCTTCTCAACGACATCCCTCTCTTCCGCAATGGCGACAGCGGGCATATCTTCTGGGTGTATGCGAATGACTGCAATTCCGCGGCCATCGCGGCCGATTGCTTTGCTGAGAACCTCCTGCTCCTTCCCGAGGACGGGGCGGTTGCCTACATTGGCTGTTCGGAGGCCAACTACCCGGTACGTTCTGTTTCGGTCGGGAGGGACTTCTTTCTATTCTGCTTTGCAGAACCCTCCACACGCATCGGGGATGCCTTCATGGCTGCAATGGCAGCGGATGCAGCCAATGGCCAGCTGACGTACGAACAGAAGTCCTACCTGCTGTTGGGAGATCCGGCGATGATCGTTTGGGACAGGACGCCGCAGGATCTCTCTGTTTCCTTTGACGCGAGCCCGCAGCTCGGCGTCGGCGAGTTGACGGTCCAGGTGACGGCCGACGGTGGTGCCGTGGTACCCGACGCCCGAGTCTGTGTGTGGAAGCAATCCGAGGTCTACTCGGTCGGCCTGACAGACGGCAATGGGAGTGTGACTTTGTCCTTCCCGGCGCGTACCGAGGGGCCCTTCCTTGTGACGGCTACGGCCCCGGCATTCGTGCCGGTTCAGGAGCAAGGGATCGTCCAGTTGCCGACAGCCGCTGCGCTCGTTGTCAACTCGTTGGAGATGGTCGAGGACGGAACCCTTGGCAGCGTGGGCAACGGAGACGGACACGTTGCCCCGGGGGAAACAGTGAGGTTCGTGCTCTCGGTGGAGAACCCTGGGGATCAGGATGCCAGCGGGGTGCGCGCCTCTTTGGCCTGCCAGGACTGTAGCGATTGCATCGCGATTGTCGACGGAGAGAGCGAGTTGGGCACTGTTGCCCACGGGGGTGTGGCGACGGACGAAGAGGCTTTCCTTGTCGATGTAGCCGCCGGCTGCCTGTCGGCAGAGCTGTCTTCGACGACGATCTGGCTCTCCCTCACCCTGGAGGCAGATGGCATGGGGCAGAGCGAGATACCGGTCGCGATGCGCATCGAGAGGCCTGTCATACGGATGGCCGCAAACAGGTTGGAGCCCGGACCGGGGAAACTCCACTACCTCTGGGTGGGCGTCGTAAACGAGGGCGCGGCGACTGCCTCGAACCTGCTTGCTCGTATCGAGCCAGCCAACGATTGGGTCTCGGTGATCGAGGGTGAAACGGCGGTCCACGACGTGGCTCCGGGAGACACGGCTCAGGCTGGCAGGTTCGTCGTCACGGTGGATTCCCCGGCATATGCGCGGGTCCGTTTCTCCCTGCTCGATACCGCACTGGCGCCGGCCTGCACCTTGCACGTGCGCGAGGTGGACTTCGTGGCCCCGGCGGCGCCGGAGACGGTGAGGGCAAGCGGACTGCCGGATGCGATCGAACTGGTTTGGACGCAGCCCTATGACGGCGGTGCAGACAGCGCTGCTGCCTATGTGGTCTACCGGTTGGACCCGGAGATGGAGGAGTATCTTCCCCTGTTCGAGGGCTTGCTGCCCAATCACCGCTATGTGCTGGACGGAGGGCTGCAGGAGCTGACTGAGTACACTTACAAGGTCGCGGCTGTGGACGCAGGTGGCAACATGGGCCAGCCGAGTGAGCCTGTGACTGCCTCGACGTCCCCGGGCTGTGCGCCGGGCTGGCCCCAGGCGATACGATACGCTGCCCGCTGCTCTCCCTTGATCTGCGAGTTCGACGCCCAAACCACGAATAGGAGGGAGATCTTCTTCGGTGGCGACTTCATGTATGCCTTCCATGCGGGTTCCGACGAGATAGTGGACGGCGATCGCAGCGAAAGTACCAAGGGTCCTTTCTCTGGAGTCCTGTCTGACTTCAGAGGCAAGCCCGCGGCAGCAGATATTGACGGCGACGGCTGGCGTGAGCTTGTAGCGGTGTCCTTCGAGGGCAGCGACCCGGGACGTCTCATGTGTTGGCCCCAGTGGGGGGGTGAGCCCAAGTGGACGAGGACTTTGGTACAGGGCCCCTCATGGGAGGCACCGACGCTGGTGGACCTTGACGGCGACAGGACCCTGGAAGTGATCGTGATAGATGGCCGGCGGGGTACGCCCTCGCACGGGGGAATATACGCCTTCGAACACGACGGCACCCCCTGGAAGTACTCGGACGAGAAGGGCGAGCTCTTCGATGCTGGTGGCAGGTACATGTACGGATCGGTTTCAGCTGGAGACGTGGATGGCGACGGGGAGCTCGAGCTCGTGCTGGCTACCACGACCAGCTCAAGCGAGGAAGCCGGGATCGTTGCAGTGGAGGCGAATGGATCAGTGGTGCCGGGCTTCGAGTCCCTCACGTTCGAGAGCATGGGCCTTTCACAGACGCAGAGCGGTTCCTGCACCCTGGCGGACGTGGACGACGACGGCAAGGACGAGATCTTCGTCGTCACACCCTGGGCGCTCTGGGCGGTCCTGGGTGACGGCAGGCTGTGGAGGGTCGGTTTCACGACGGAATTCGCGAGCAGCTACGAGATACTTCCGGAGCCAGCCCTGGGCGACATAGACGGCGACCGCCTGATCGACGTAGTCGTCGTCGATGCCAGCGGCAAGATCCGGGCGCTGACTGCGGCCACTGGCCGCTACTTGGAGGGGTTCCCCGTGGACTTGGCGGAGTCTGCCAGAAGCGGTCGGAAGTACGGATCGTGTATCCTGGCAAACGTGGACGACGACCCCAGGCCTGAGATCATCTTCGGGGACAACGAGGGGTGGGTGCACGCATACACGTACGAAGGTGTTCCCAGCCGCGGCTTCCCGCTCTATGTGGGCGGTTCCCTGCTGAAACTCACTCCGGCGGTGTGGGATGTGGACATGGACGGAAAGCAGGAACTGGTCGTCCAGTCGGAGTCGAATGCCCAGATCTATGTCTTTGACATTGACATTGCCGAGTTCGACCAGTCCGAGCAGTACTGGCAGAATCCATGGCCCATGCGCTACAGGGATGACAGGAACACAGCTAGGCTGGTTGCCGCGGCACCTATTCGCGCCAAGTTCGCGCTAGAGTGTGCAGGGGCAAGGGGCAATCTCGTGCGGCTCGAGTGGACCGACGAGCGCCTTGCGCAGGTCTACCGGATCCACAGGGGTACCCGGGGTGGCGGGATGCAGCTTCTGGCCGAGGTTCCTTCTCCGGGGCTGCCGGGGCACCGCATGGTCTATGAAGACCGGGTGCCCGGACCCGGGATCTATATCTATGGGCTGGAGGCGGTGTTGGTGAACGGCACTCTGGAGAATGGTGGCACGGTGTCGGTAGAAGTTGTGCTTCCTGGCCGCAGGGGAACCCTGTGGCTGGGTGCGCCCAAACCAGTGCCTGTGTTCTCTGGCGGGGAGGCGACCGTGGACTTCGAGGTGCCGGGTTCCTGGGGCCAACGGGCGCATGTTTGCCTGGACTTGCTGGATGTGCAGGGCAGGGTGCTGAGGCGGTTGCTGTCTGAGGATTTCGGGCCTGGCCAGCACACCTTGCGATTCCGGACCTGGGATCGCAGCGGTGCAGGGCTTCCCGCCGGAGTCTATTACCTGCGCCTGCAGGGGCGGGGACAGCAGGTGTCCCGGCAGG
>CAYMBA010000169.1:0-5708 GCA_964388535.1 uncultured bacterium
CGTCCTGCGGCCGTCACTCAGACCCAGATAGACCAGTCCCACAGGCTTCCCCGAGCTGCCGCCGCCCGGACCAGCTATGCCCGTGGAAGAAACGCCTATGGATGCCCCAAAGACGCTTCGTGCCCCTCGCGCCATAGCCCGAGCTGTCTCCGCGCTGACTGCCCCATGGGCCTCGAGCACGTTGCGCGGCACCCCAAGGATGGACTCCTTTGCAGAGTTCGAGTACGCCGCGACGGAACCTAGGAAGACGCTAGAGCTGCCCGGGACCCGGGTTATGGCCTCGCCTATCCCTCCCCCCGTCAGAGACTCCGCCACCCCCAGGGTAACGCCGGAATCGATGAGGTCACGCACGACAACTTCCTCCAGAGACCGCTTCTCGGTCGCATAAACAGCAGCGCCTAGCGCTTGCACGATCTTCGAGGTGACCTCATCTAGTACCTGGCTCACCCCCGAAGGCATCTCCGAGTACAGGACCACATCCACGCACCCAAACTCGGGCAGATACGAGCACTTAAGACTCCCCTGAAGGAGCGGTTCCACGACCTGTGCAACCTCTGTTTCCTTCATTCCAACGGTACGGATCAGACGCCGCGCACAAAAGCCAGTGAGACCCTCTCTGCGCAGGAAGGGGACCACGGCCTCTTCGAGCATCGGCCCGATCTCTGCCGGCACTCCCGGAAGCGCAAAAAGGAAAGCCCGCTCAGCCCGCAGGACCAGTCCCGGCGCCAGCCCGACCCTGTTCGGCAGCACCTGAGCCCCGGCCGGCACCAAACCTAGCGCCTCGAGATGAGCTGGCATCGCCCTGCCCGCGGCCTCGAACCTCGCTCTCAGATCCTGGAGAACCCGCTCCCGAAGAATGAGCTTCCGGCCCAATGCTGAGGAGATCACTCTCCTCGTCACATCGTCCGGCGTAGTCCCCAGGCCCCCGGTAACGATGACCACCTCACTTCGCTCAACCGCGGCCAGTATCGCTTCAGCAAGGGGCTCGCTTTCGTCTGGTACGACGGTGTGCCGCGCCACAGGCACGCCCTCGCGGGCCAGCACGCCAGCTACGGTGATGAAGTTGGCTTCCCTGACCGCGCCGGCCAGGATTTCTGCCCCCACGGTGATAACTTCTGCCTGCATGGCCCTAGAATAGCGCCCGCAGCAGTAGGAGTACTAGGAGGCTCATCAGCCCAGCTGCCACATCGTCCGCCATTACTCCGGCGCCCCCTGGCAGGCTCTGGAGCTGGTACGCTGGCGGCGGTTTGAGGATGTCGAAAGCCCTGAAGAGAAGGAACGCGAGGGCAAGATCCTGCACCTTCCACGGCACCAGAAGCACCGCAATCAGCATGCCTGCTGTCTCATCTATCACAATGCAATGGGCGTCGTGCCCGAAGCGACGCTCGGCCAGATTCGCAACGTAGATGCCGGCAGCCACCAGCACCGCCGTTATGGGAAGGAGGAAAGCAAGCGATGGCTTCGGGACAAGGAGCATGACTGCACATGTAAGAAACGAGGCAAAGGTAGCGGGAGCAATGGGAAAGAACCCCGAGCCGAAACCCGTGGCCACCGCGACGGCAGCCCATTCCACACCCAGCCACCGCCGGCGGCCTTCGGGCACCTCCAATCCCATAGCACTGGCCTCCCCGCTGCGGAAGCAGCGCCCTCAATGCACACCTTCCCCGATACGGGCCATCTTCTCAAGGACACCGGAGACTACCGCTTTCAGCGTCTCTACGACACCCAGCCCTTCGATGGCTATCGCCTCGAAAGAAGGCCTGCCAGCAGCATTGAGTAGCCTCTCTAGGCTGCGCACATCCACTGCATCGGGGAGGTCGCGCTTGTTGTACTGCAGAACGAGAGGAACCGAATCGATCCCGATGCCCGCAAGCGCCAGGTTCTCCCTGAGGTTGTCAAGGCTTTCACGATTGGCGAAGAACCTGGATCGCGAGCTATCTGCGACAAAGACCACCCCGTCGGCACCTTGAAGAACCAGGCGCCTGCTCAAGTTGTAGCGGGGCTGGCCTGGAACGGTATAGAGATGGAACCTCGTTCTCATGCCCGCGACCGTACCGAGATCGAGGGGCAGGAAATCGAAGTAGATCGTGCGGTCGCCCGCCGTCTTCAGCGAGGTCAGGCTACCGCGGCGGTGCTGCGGAATTCGCCTGTAGAGGAACTCCAGATTCGTAGTCTTGCCGCCGAGTCCGGGACCGTAGTAGACGATCTTGCAATGAATCTCCCTGGCGGCCGCATTGATAAACGGCATTGCAACACCGGGCAGCCGGCGAGATCAGGGGCTCGGTTCGCCGAACATCTCGTTGACCTTGCTCATCACCTCGCTGCCGAAAGCGTCTCCCACTCTCTGATAGCCAACCTTCGGCGCAGAGAGCCCCTCGCGGATGATCTCACTGAGCCGCGGCAAAGCCTTCCTGACGCAGTAGCGCACAAGCCCAAGTGTGGAGTCGCTGTCATACACCACAGCAAGAATGGTCCCCTCTGTCACATGGGTCATGTACAGCGACATCTCATCACCCTGATGGAAGACGCTGTGGAAGGCTTCCTCACCCAGCATGCGCGCCAGCTCCCGCGTAGCGCAGAAATCCGCAGCCATCAGGGACACAAACGTGGTGACATCGAACTCTGGGCTGTCACCCGAGAGGGTCAGCAGACGACCGGCGGAATCCATCAGTAGAGCAGCCCGCGCGGCCGCCTGCTCCAGGAGCCGCTCCATCTCAGCCTGCAGCGCCACCATGTCTCCGCCGAAACCTTCCCATCGGACCTGCACCATGACATCCGCTCCTTGGATGATGCAGCCGTTTTCCGACGGAGCCGGTGCTTCAGCTGTCTCCCACGCCGCCGTTCCCTCGCATCGGCGTCCATCGGGAGCGACACCGGATCCGACCGGCCCGCCTGAGAAGCGCGTCTACCGGTTGCGACCCTTGCCGCCAACCGCAGAAGCACCAGGGAGGGCAGACCGGCTCAGAGGCGATGTATTACCCGCAATTGGGATCTTGTCAAGCGTAAACCCCACTGCGCCGCCGTGCACTAGTCCAGACTCTTCCTGCCCTCAAGGGCTCGGCTCAGTGTCGCCATGTCCGCGAACTCGAGGTCGGACCCCATTGGCACGCCGCGGGCGATGCGCGTGACCCGGACCCCCGTTGACTTCAGGAGCTCCGCTATGGCGTACGCAGTGGCTTCGCCCGGGGTTGTGGGATTGGTAGCGACGATTACCTCGGTGAAGGATCCGCTTCTCACCCTCTCAAGCAGTGGCTCGAGCCGTACCTCTCCGGCGCCGACTCCCTCCGCGGGCTCGAGCGCGCCACGCAGCACGTGGTACAGCCCATCGTAGCGTCCGGTCTTCTCGATCAGAATTATGTCGCTCGGCTGCTCGACGACACAGAGGAGCGAGCGGTCCCGTTTGGGGGAAAGGCAAATGCCACAGAGCTCGCCGTCGGCGAAGTTGCCACATTCCTTACAGACAGTGACCTCAGTGCGAACCCGTTCTATGGCCTTAGCAAGCGCCAGCGCCTCCTCCTTGGGTGCCCTCAGGAGATGGAAGGCGAGCCGCTGGGCTGTCTTCGTACCGATGCCCGGGAGCTTGGAGATCTCTTTGATCAGGGCTTCTAGGTGTCTGGAGCCGTATTCCATGGCAACGGACCAATGGCTGCACGCCTGCAGCCGGGCGCTTTCCGTAAGGACCCGTCCAGCCTCAAGAGCACGCCCACTAGAAGAGCCCTCCTAGGGGGAGACCGCCAGCCAGCTGCGACATCTTCTCGCGCACGGCCTTTTCAGTCTTCTCCCGGAGATCCCCTAGGGCCGCAAGTATCAGGTCTTCCAGCATCTCCACATCCTCAGCGTCCACGACCTCAGGATCGATGCGAACGCTGAGCACCTCATTGCGCCCGTTGCCTACGATCTTGACCATTCCCCCGCCTGCTGTACCTTCGAACCTTGCCTCGGCTAGCTCTTCCTGTATCTTCCCCATCTGCTGCTGGGCCTGCTGCAACTGCTTCAGCATCTGGGCGATATTCTTCATGGAAACCTCCGTCGCCTCGCACCTCGGGCTATCCTGCTGGCCCAATGATGTCGCCGTCGAAGCGCTCGGCAATCTCCTGATTCCGCTTCCAAGCCCGATCGGAGTCTCTTTCCTCCTTTCGCACCGACCCGTGGGCGGGCCGGGTTGCGCCGATCCGAATCTGCATCCCAAGCGCTTCCCCGAAGACGTCTTCTATGGCGCGAAGAATGAGCCTCCGGTTTCGCGGCTTCTGCAGCTGATCGGCTGCGAATCCATTGCCCCCCGATACGACAACTACCAGCCGACCATTCTCAATGCCAGCGACATCGGTGGAGGAAAGGCACGAACCCAGAAAGCCGTTCTGCTCCGAGACCAGTTCGACTACCCTCGACCAGCGCTCATCACGCGATCCGGCTGAGGGTCGGAGATGGCGTTCAGCTCCACCAGCACCCGCAGCGGAACGCACCTGTGACCGTGCCGTCTCCACCCCATGACCGCGCGGGGAAGCCTCACTTAGCGCTGCAGGGAGCCCGCCTGAGGCCATCTGCTTGCGGATGGCTTGAGCTACTGCCCGTAGATCCAATGCGCGAGGCATCGCAGCCATCTCCGCCAAGGCCACCTCCAGGTGGACCCTGGCACGGGCCTCTGAGCGAAGCTTTGGCAAAACATCGAGCAATGTGCGTACCCAGCGTAGGGCATCAGTGGTCTGGATCCCGCTCGCAGCTCTCCGGTACCGCTCTCGCTCTTCGCTTGTGGCATCAATGAGTCGGTCCATCCCCTCGCCCAGGCTTGCCAGCATCAGGTTCCTAAAGTGCCCCAGGAGCTCTGAACCCAGCTCCGTGAGGCTGACGCCTCCCTGGTAGGCCTCTTCCAGAAGCTCGAGGGCCTTGCGCGCATCCCCCGCGGCTACTGCTTCAGAAATGCCGAAGTAGAGCTCCGAGTCCGAGAGCCCTAGAAGTTGCCGGACACCCCCGAGATCGATATTTCCCGGAGCACCAGCAGCCACTTGATCGAGCAGCGTCAAGGCATCCCGCACGCTGCCTTCCGCCTTGCGCGCCAGCAGCCCCAGCGCCTCAGGATCTATCTGTATCCCTTCTTCTGTCGCAATCCGTGCTAGATGCCTTTCCAGCACGGCAGGCCCTACGCGGGCGAAGTCGAATCTCTGGCAGCGTGAGGCAATAGTCGCGGGGACCTTGAGCGGCTCCGTCGTCGCCAGAACGAAGTAGACGTGCGAAGGTGGTTCCTCGAGCGTCTTCAGCAGCGCATTGAAGGCATCAGTGGTAAGCATGTGGACTTCGTCTATGATGTAGACCTTCGCGCGGGCCGAGGCAGGGGCATAGCCCACGCTCTCGCGGAGCTGGCGCACGTCGTCAATACCTCGGTTCGAGGCGCCGTCAATCTCAAGGACATCGATGCAGTGGCCAGAGGTTATGGCTTTGCAGGTCTTGCATTCATTGCAAGGTTCGTCGGTTGGACCCCTCTCGCAGTTGAGCGCCTTTGCGAGGATCCGCGCCGTGGAGGTCTTGCCCACACCGCGGGGACCGGAGAACAGGTAGGCGTGACTGATTCGCCCGGCCTTCAACGCGTTGACCAGCGTTCGTGCAACCTGCTCCTGGCCGACGATCTCATCGAAGCGCTGCGGCCTCCATTTCCTGGCGAGAACAAGATAAGCCATCCGATGCCCCAATCCCGGCCTGGGAAGACGCCGGGA
>CAYMBA010000170.1:0-5664 GCA_964388535.1 uncultured bacterium
TCTTCATCCCCGCGCGGTGCCATTCGGGCGTTACTTGCTTTCGCGCGGCTTGATCACCAGAAAGCAACTCGAGAAGGCCATGGACTTTCTCTCCCGCCACAACCCAAAGGTGGGGGAGGTGGCGAGGAGCACGAGCTTCCTCAGCAGCGAGCAGGTGGAGCGCGTCCTGGAGCGCCAGGCGCAGACCGGTGAGAGGTTCGGCCAGGCTGCGGTTTCCCTTGGCTTCCTGAGCGAGGAAGAGCTGGAACGCCTTCTGGAGGAGCAACGTAGCGCTAGCCTCTGCCTGGGGCATGCCCTTTTCCTCACCGGCGCCCTCGAGGCCCACAGACTCGTCAACGAGATGGCGAGATTCGATTCCCTCGAGGAGGCCGAACTGATGGCCCTCGACCCTGTCGATTGGCAGCCCGGGGAATCCTCGCGGCAGACCGAGAGGCCGTCGCCGAGTGGGGACAATGCGGAGTATCCCTCGCGGGATAGTCGGGGGACCTCCCAAGGAGAGGCTGCTTAGGTCTGCTTCGCTACAGCAGCAACCCCGCCGCCATGCCCAAGCCTAGCAAGAGGTCGAATGCCGCATGGAGTCTTGCGGTAGCAGCATCTATCAGAAGGAGCCGGTTTGGACCCGGGCGGAGGGCCCCCAGAACGTCGCGACAGAGCCTCAATGAAAGCGGCAGGCTTGCCAGCGCAATGAGGCACAAGGGATCCATTCGGCCGACTCCGACCAGTAGCACGAGGCTTCCATAGGCTGCGGCGAGAAGCGCGACGTAGAAGATAGCGGAGACGCGAGCACCCAGAGTGAGGGCCAACGTCTTGATTCGCGCGGCCTCGTCGCTCTGTGTGTCCCGAAGGTTGTTGCCGTGCAGGATCGCCATGACCAGGAAGGCGGCTGGCAAGCAGTAGAAGACAGGCACCCAGGAATAGTGGTGGGTCTGGACTACGTAGGCTCCCGTGCCTATGCCAATGCCAAAGCTGGCGAAGACGGCTGCCTCGCCCATGGCGTGGTACTTCAGTGGCCAGGGGCCGGCCGTGTAGGCCAGGCCACAGAGGAATCCCAACAGGACCAGGGGGAGTAGTAGGGTGCCCGTAGTGGCCACGAAGTAAGCCGCACAGGCACCCGCAATCGCCCAGGCAAAGATCGCTTCGATGAGCACTTCTCGGGGCGCAAGCAGGCCCCGCATTATGGCGCCGCTGGCAGATGAGGCCTCCTTGCGATCTACGCCGTTTCGGTAGTCGAAGTAGTCGTTGATCAGATTCGCACCCGCGTGCGCCGAAGCCACGCCCAACAGGACCAGGGCGCCTCCGAGCAAATCAAGGCAAACCCGTTCCTGCAGGAGCGCAGCCAATGTCCCAATGAGAGCGGGGCCGACCGATGCGGTGAAAGCGAACGGACGCGTGGCGAGCCAGAAGCTTCTCAGTGAGCTCATCGGATGCTCCCCAACCGTGACCCCTCTTGGATTCCCTGGCCGCTTCAATGCGGCAGGGCAACGTGGCCACGAATAAGACAAGCACTCTCTACGAACTCGGCCGCCTTCGGATGCGGCCGGCCTCGGAGTGGGTGTGCGAGTATACGCCTCCGGGACGCACTTTCTGCAAGGCCATTCACTGCATCCTAGGTAGAGGCGAGCAAGTCCGCATATGCCTGTGCAGTCGCTTGTACCATCCGCTCGGCTGAGAAGAGGTTTGCTCTCTTCCGCGCACCTGAGGCTAGAAGCCTACGAAGGTCGTCGTCCCGGATCAGCTGCTCCATGGCTTTGCGAAGGGCCGTGGCCGAGCGGGGGGGAACGAGCAGTCCGCTGCGCCCATCCTCTATCAGCTCGCTCATAGGACCAACTCGACTTGCCACTACCGGCAGCCCCGCCGAGAGCGCCTCCAACACAGCCAGACCGAAACCCTCTCTAAGGGTTGCATGCACGAAGCCGTCGGCTGCACAAAGCAGATCCATTGGCCTGCTGACCTCTCCGATGAAGAGCAATCTGCGCGAGATCTCGGGCGCCATACGGTCCCTAGTAGTGACTAGTTTGTTGCGCAGCGGGCCGTCGCCTACCACGACTAGCCAGACCCGCTGGTACCTCTGCGCCAGCTCCTCGAAGGCTGCAAGCAGTGTCGCGTGGTCCTTCGAGGGGTGCAGCCGTGCAACGCTGACGAACAGGAAGTCACCTCCGGGCAGATTCCAAGATTCCAGGAGGTTCCTGCGTAGCTCCCTCCGTTGCAAGGGGCTGCATGGGATCGGCTCGATGCCGTGGGGGATGACGAGAAGTTTGTCCTGCGGGGTTCCATCCCAGCGCGCGGTGTACGACGCCACCCACTGGGACGGAGCGATTATGCGATGGGCAGCGCGATCCAAGGTCCTGGCTGCCACCCTGAACCACGGCAGCTTCTGGTATGGCTCATCCCGGTGGCGGGTGACGACAATCCGACTCCGCCCGAGGGCCTTGGCGACCAGGGTACCGAGAAGCGTCGCATGAATGAGGTGCAAGTGGACGATTGCGGGCTCTAGTGCTGCCAGAAGCTTCCAGAGTGCATGTAAGGCTGTGGGGTCGGCCCAGTGTCTGAGTACGATCTCGTGCTGCTCGACCCCCGCTGATTCTACTCTCCGACGCAAGCCCTGCAGATCGACGGAAGGCGGCCGAAGCCAGGCTATGTGGCAGCGCGCACCAAGGTCGGCTAGGCCCCGGCAGAGGAGCCCAATGTGGAGCTCTGAGCCGCCCACGCCCAGGGTTTTCTGGACGTGCACGATGGTCTTACCCTGGAGGTCGTGTGGATCCATGTGATTCGGTGTGGCGCACTGCAGCGGGCTGCGGGCGCCTCATCCCTACTAAGGCTGCGTCGTACTTCCGGACTGGCACCCTTTCTGGGGCCGAAATACCGGTGTTATGCGAGTGTGCTATACTGGTCGGGTAGCTCTTGACCTTCAAGGCCGGGCTTCTGGCAGTTGGCAACGTTTGGCTTTGGCTTTCCCTGGAGGTGCAGAGATGTTGGCACATAGAGGGGCGTTCTGGCGCTCGATCCTGGTTGGGGCAGTCCTTCTCTGCGGCGGGGCAGTCGCCGTCTCCGCCGAGACGCTAACCGTCCTCGTCGAGGATGCAACGACAGGTGAGCCGATAGGCGGGGCCTTTGTGATGGTCGGGCCAGCGGAAGGAGAGCCTTTCGACGGTAATACGGGCTGGACGGATGGAAGTGGGCAGGTTGTGTTCGAGGATCCTTCACTGGCTTTTCCTCAGACAGTCACCGCTGGGGCCGAAGGATATGGGTATCTGACCATCTATGAGGCAGCCCAGGGCACTGTCGTCATGCCTCTGGTTCCCCCTGAGCCGGACTCCACGATGGGAGGCACGGCCGCCCGGGTGGAGGGGACGGTGAGTGGGATCTCTTGCACGTCGAACGATGGCAATCTCGATATTGCCATCGTTTTGCCGGCAACGCCGGTTAGTGACTACGCTCTCGGGGAGAAGGTGCTCTTCTGGACGACGCCGGATACAGTCGATTTCCCTGTAGTTGGGCCCGTAGAGATGCCGGGCAACTCCTATATGCCGGATCAGGTGGAGTACTACGTGTTCCACTTCTCTAAGTCGCCCTATCACCTGGATGTGCCGGGAGGGCAAGTGCACACCTTCGTTTCTTTGTCTGCTCGGATCCCCATAGAAGCGCTCGTGGACGGAAGCGCCATGGAGGCTGCAGAGGTTAGGGAGTGCGGTGTGGAGCGCGGCGTTGAGGTCAACGGCCCAACGACGTTGCAGATCGCGTCGGACCTGGATCTGGAATACGGCCTGACAGTTTCCTTCGAGGACGTGCCTCCAGGCGATCAGCTGATGGCTGTTTCGGGAACCTTGATCCCGGAGGGTGGAAGAGACCTCCTCGTGCCTTTCGACGTCGATGGGGCTTCGGTTGATAGCCTCTCGGTTTTCTCCATGGCGACTATGGCGCCCTCTGGTGATCTCTCCGATGGGACGAATGCGGCGCTGGGTGTGGCCTACGACAGCTCTGAGGCCCGCACCTATACGAGGGGCATAGTAGACAGAAGTGGCTTCGTCCCGCCGCAGACGGTGAGCTTCGATTCCTGGATGCTTGTCCCAGAGATGCAGCAGGACGATCGTCACTTCTCCTGGAGCGATCCCACACAGCCGGGGGTCAGCCCGTCGCCGACGTGGACGAGGTCGGTGCTGGGATTGAGGGCTGCCGATCCGTCCGATTCGACGGTGACGACCAGCCTTGACTGGCGGCTCTATGCGCGGGCTGATCTGTACGGTTTCGACCTTCCGCAGCTTCCCGACTATGCTCCGGGCCCTCCCGGTGGGCTTCCCAATCCCCAGCAGACTCCAGAGGACGACATCCTGTACTGGGACTTTGCGGCAGCCAACCCGCCCGATGATCCGCAGGCTGTTCTCTTCGGCATTCTGGAAGGGGCAACGCATTGGAGCTCGAAGTGGATCGAGATTCAGGTGTCGATCTCCTCGGCCGGGGAACCCGCCACGGCGCTCCGGGGTCTCACGGTCGCGGTCTATCCGTCGCCGGTTCGTTCGAACGCCTGGCTGCGGATCGCGGGTGCGGAGGGAGGCGATGCTCTCGTGGAGGTTGGGGATGCCTCCGGGAGGGTTCTCTGGAAGGCGACCGTGTGTCCCGGTCGCGAGGACCTTCGTTTCAACGCACGGACCCTGCCGACTGGTGCCTACTGGCTCCGGGTGGTCTCGAGCGGGCGCGCGGCGGGCGGGAAGTTCATGGTCGTGCGCTGAGCGGTTGCCGTCGCCTTCACAGGACCCGGGCGGGCAGCACCAGCCCCGTCCTGCCGGTGCGCGGCCTGCGCCCGCACGTCTATTTCCGGCCGGGGTGCGCGGGGGCCATGGGCTTTGCTTGACTGCACCCACTTGCGTGGCTTAGGGTATTGTGCTTTTGTGCCTTTTCGTTGCGCGGGCGTGAGCCCGTCGCCCGGGGAGGAGGATCATGACGGCGGAAGTAAAGAAGAAATCCAAGATCCGCGGCTATGTGGTCATCAGGGAAGATGAGTGCAAGGGCTGCGGCTGTTGCGTCGAGGATTGCCCCGTGGGAGTGCTCGAGATGTCGCCGAAGCTCAACCGCATGGGCTACCACCCTTCCAGCTACAAGGGAGATGGCTGCATCGCGTGCGGTATCTGCTTCTACTCGTGTCCCGAGCCGGGGGCGATAACCGTGTACGTTCTGGAAGAGGGCGAGGAGCCGCCAAAGCGCTAGGGCGGCGGGCTTCTGGAGGACGCTGATGCCCAAGATCATCATGAAAGGCAATGAGGCTGTCGTGCGAGGCGCCATACTCGCCGGGTGCCGGGTCTATTTCGGCTACCCCATAACCCCAGCGAGCGAGATCGCCGAGACGGCTGCCCTGTACATGCCGAAGGTTGGAGGTGTGTTCCTGCAGGCCGAGAGCGAGGTTGCGGCCATCAACATGGTTTATGGCGCTGCGGGCGCCGGAGCCCGGGTCATGACCGCTTCCAGCGGCCCCGGGATCAGCCTGAAGATGGAAGGGATCTCGTACATGGCTGGCGCCGAGCTGCCGTGTGTGATCGTTTCCGTCGACAGGGGTGGGCCTGGACTCGGCAACATCGGCCCCGAACAGGGCGACTATCACCAGGTCGTCTGGGGAGGGGGCCACGGCAACTATAAGAACATCGTTCTCTCTCCAAACTCAGTCCAGGAGAT
>CAYMBA010000171.1:0-5621 GCA_964388535.1 uncultured bacterium
GGCCCGGCGGATGAAGGCCAGACGGGGCCAGAATCTGAGCGACGCCGAGATCCGGGTCCTCGCATCTCTCTATGGCAGCGCGGACTCGGACGGAAGCGGCAACCGGCTTGCCGATAGGCGGCGGGAAGGTTAGGATCTCTCACTCGCAGCTTCCGCTGCGGTGATCGCTGTTTGGCGGGACGCAACGGGGCCGCCGGCAAAGCATCCTGGGGGAGCAGATGCCAGAGCTGAGAAAGGATCCCGTCATCGGCCGATGGGTGATCATCTCCACCGAGCGGGGCAAGCGCCCCTCAGATTTCGGGCCCATCGAGAGCCATAGAAAAGCAGGGTTCTGTCCCTTCTGTCCCGGCAACGAGCAGAAGACACCCCCCGAAGTCTATGCCGTTCGTGAGGACGGATCGGCACCCAATACGCCCAACTGGCGTGTGAGGGTCGTCTCGAACAAGTTCCCCGCACTTCAAATAGAGGGCGACCTGAACAGGAGGGCTGAGGGGATCTACGACAAGATGAATGGGATCGGGGCCCATGAGGTCATAATCGAGTCGCCAGAGCACGACAAGGCACTCTGTGAGCACAGCCTTGAGCAGATAAACCTTGTCCTGGCAGCCTACAGGGCGAGGATGATCGATCTAGCCCGCGACAAGCGTTTCCGGTACATACAGGTCTTCAAGAACTATGGCGAGGCGGCCGGTGCTTCGCTCGAACATTCACACACCCAGCTGGTGGCCACACCAATCGTTCCAAGACGGATTCTGGAGGAGCTCAAGGGGTGCGAGCAGCATTTCGCGCTGAAGGAACGATGTATTTTCTGTGACATAATCGATCAGGAGATTTCCGTGGGAAAGAGAGTCGTTGCTGAGAATAGGGACTATCTTGCCATAGCGCCCTTTGCCCCGCGTTTTCCGTTTGAGACCTGGATCTTGCCCAGGCGCCACCAGCCCTCATTCGAGCATTCGTACGAGGGTGGCTACCTCTCGCTTGCGAGAATCCTGAAGGAAACCCTGTTGCGTATTCGCATCGCCTTGAATAGCCCCCCGTATAACTTCGTGCTCCACACGGCTCCCTGTAATGAGATGCAGGGCCCCAGACAGTATCACTGGCACATCGAGATCATGCCGAAGCTAACGAAAGTGGCCGGATTCGAATGGGGAACAGGGTTCTATATCAATCCCACGCCACCCGAGGACGCTGCGGCGTATTTGCGAGAAGTTGAGATCCCGGAAGAGACGCTAGTCTTGAGCGAGACCGGATCAGGGCGAGGATAGCACGGAGATGAAGATCGCGTATGCGGCGGCGGAATTCGCGCCGCTGGCAAAGGTCGGTGGCCTTGCCGATGTGGCCGGTGCGTTGACGAAGGAGCTCATCAAGGCAGGGCACGAGGTCTACGCTTTCCTGCCTCTCTACCCGACAGTAGCGACGGCGCTGCAGGAGCGGCTTGCTGATCCGCTCCACTTCGCGGTACAGCTCGGTGACGAAAGGGCCAGGTGCGACCTCTACTGCGTCAAGTCCGAAGGCTGGCCACATCTCTGCTTGATTGGAAACGATACGTTCTTCGATCGGCAGAATCCTTATGTGAACCCTGTTACCGGAAAGGACTGGGCCGACAATGCTGAGCGCTTCATCTTCTTTTCCAAGGCAATCCTCGAGGCGTGCAAGCGGCTCGGCTTCGCTCCAGATGTGCTGCATCTGAACGACTACCAGACTGCCTTGGCTGCCGCGTTCCTTAGAGACGGCGAGCATTCCGAATGGTTTTCGCAAACTGCTGTTTTCTTCAGCATTCACAATTTGGGCTACCAGGGCATATTCCCCCTGCGCAAGGATGAGCCGGTCGAGAAGGTGCTAGACCGGATCGGCCTGGGCAGTGATGTGTTCCGCGCCGGTGGCCCGCTGGAGTTCTACGGGCGGGTCAATTTCATGAAAGCGGGTATCTGGTACGCTGATCTGATCGGGACGGTCAGCCCAACGTATGCGCGTGAGATACAGGAACCCGAGAACGGCTTCGGTCTGGATGGCCTGCTCAGGAGCCGCTCGGAGAGGATTGTGGGGATCCTCAACGGGATAGACACAGAGGTGTGGGATCCCAGAACGGACCCCCACATACCGCGCAACTACGGTCCTTCCGACTTCGAGGGGAAACAGGAGAACAGGGATCGTTTGCTGGAGTCGATGCATCTGCCGGAAGCCGGAGATGCACCCACCATAGGGATGATTTCCAGGCTCGTGGACCAGAAGGGCCTGGATCTCTTCAGTGAGGTGGCAGAGGTTTTTCTTCGCTCCAACGACGTCCGCTTCGTCGTTCTTGGTACCGGGTTGCCACGCTACGAGGCGTATATGAAGCAGCTGGCAGAGAGATTCCCGGGCAAGATGGCCGTACGTATCGGGTTCGACGAGACTCTGGCGCACTTGATTGAAGCGGGTTCGGACTTCTTCTTGATGCCTTCCCGCTACGAGCCGTGCGGTCTCAACCAGATGTACAGCATGCGATACGGCACGGTGCCGATAGTCAGGGCCACGGGCGGGCTTGCTGACACGGTTGCCGAGTTTGATGCGAGGACGGGCCG
Organism: uncultured bacterium; assembly: GCA_964388535.1. GTDB lineage: Bacteria > Eisenbacteria > RBG-16-71-46 > CAIMUX01 > WJJG01 > CAYMBA01. The sequence goes on from CAYMBA010000171.1 coordinate 2,562, forward strand.
GGGCACCGGGATCGTCTTTGAGCGCTATGAGCCCGATGAGCTGCTCTCGGCATTGAGCCGGGCTGTCTCGCTGTACGGGCGAAAGGCGGCGTTCAGATCACTGGTCGTGAAGATAATGGGTATCGACTTCTCGTGGGCAAAGGCTGCGAAGGAGTACGAGCGGGCTTACGAGCGGGCACTCGATTTTCGGCGAGGGGCGGGGTCGTCATGAACCACCGCTCCCCAGGGTGGTTCAAGGACCATGGGTAGAAGGCCGAACCAGTAGAGTGGCGGGGGGCGGCCCAGGCCTGTGGCCGGGGGGATTGACACACGGGCACCCCGCGGGTAGAATCTTTGCCTTGACAGGAAGGGCCTCTCGCACCATAGATAGGACGCTGGATTCGAGCGGGAGTAGCTCAGCCCGGTAGAGCGTCACCTTGCCAAGGTGAATGTCGCGAGTTCGAATCTCGTCTCCCGCTCCAGAGACTGCGAGAGGCGGCCGGACGGCCGCCTTTGCCGCATAGAGTGTGAGGCGGCATAGCCAAGTGGCTAAGGCGACGGTCTGCAAAACCGTTATTCACCGGTTCGAATCCGGTTGCCGCCTCAGTTGCTGGGAGAGCCGGCCTAGGCTATGGGCCGGCTTTTCTGTGTCTCTGGCAAGGAGGCCACCATGGAGACGTTAGCGAAGCTCGAAGCCCTTCGATCGCTGATGAAGCGGTTTCGCCTCGATGCCTACCTCGTACCGAGTGCGGATCCCCACCAGAGTGAGTATGTTCCGGAGTGTTGGAAACGCAGAGAGTGGCTCAGCGGCTTTACGGGGAGTGCGGGTGAGATGGTGGTATCGCGCCGGAAGGCTGCCCTCTGGGTCGACTCACGCTACTGGCTGCAGGCAGAAGCGCAGGTCGATCGGCGCGCCATCGACGTCATCCGCGCCGGGTCAGCGGGTGCGCCTGAGATCGAGGAATGGGTAGCTAGGGAGGTTGGCAGCGGAGGCGTTCTGGGCGTCGATCCTGCGGTCATCTCGCCGGGGCGCGCCCGCCGGCTTGGGGAAGCCCTTTCGCGGGCTGGGGTTTCGCTGCGTTTTCCCAAGTCCAACCTCGTAGACCAAATATGGGAAGAAAGGCCGGCCCTACCAGCCTCCCGCATCGAGGTTCACCCGAAGCGGTACGCGGGTGAGAGCCTCCGACAGCGACTCTCCAGGATCCAGGGGATGCTCCGGCGTGAAGGCTACGACGCACACGTCGTGGTGGCCCTGGATGCCGTGGCTTGGCTCTTCGAGATTCGTGGTGACGATGTGTTGTTCAATCCTGTCGTAGTTGCATACGCGATGTTGGGAGCGCGCTCCGCTGAGATCTTCCTCGATCCCGGGAGGCTGAATGCTAGGCTTCGCCGCCATTTCAAGGGCCTCGTGAAGGTCCGGCCGTATGAGGCATTCGGTGAGCGGCTGGCAGAGTTGGGGCGGCGCAAGGCTCGTGTTCTGGTCGATCCCGATGCGTCGACTCAGTGGGTGCTCGAGGGGCTACGGGGGGCACGCGTTGTCTTCGGGCGAAGCCCGATCGCCACGGAGAAGGCCGTAAAGAACGCAGCCGAGATCCGCGGGCTCACGCAGGCACACTTGCGAGAGGCGAAGGCGCTGGTGCGGTTCTCGGAGTGGCTCGATAGCTCACTTAGCGCTCGTGTGAGGCTGAGGGAGTCGGAGATTGCCGCTAGGCTCGAGGAGTTGCGCTCAGAGGAGCCGAGCTACAAGGGTCCGTCGTTTCCCACTATCGCGGCTTCGGGCGCAAACGCAGCTGTCATCCACTATCAGCCCAGGCGTGGGAGTGATTCGCCTGTGCGCCGCAACAGCGTTCTTCTTGTAGATACCGGGTCCCAGTACATCGACGGCACAACCGATGCAACGCGTACCATTGCTACCGGGCAGCCGTCGAAGCGCATGCGCGAGATCTACACCAGGGTTCTCAAGGGACATCTTGCGCTATCGATGCTCAGGTTCCCCGCCGGCTGGACGGGAGCAAGGCTAGAGGCCGTGGCCAAGGTGCCTCTGTGGCAAGGTGGCCTCGACTATGGGCATGGGACTGGTCACGGTGTCGGCTACTATCTCAATGTCCACGAAGGGCCCATCGGTTTTACCAAACGTCGCCCGGCAGCTGAGGTAGCACTTCGCCCGGGTCATGTCCTCACGATAGAGCCCGGCTACTACGAAGAGGGCCGCTTTGGCTTCCGGATCGAAAACCAGGTCCTTGTGGTTGGAGCCGATGCACCCGATGGGCAAGCGGGCGAGTGGTACCGCTTCGAGCCTCTGACGCTCTGGCCATACGATCGACGCCTGATAGAGCTAGGAATGCTCAGTGCAGACGAAATCGCTTGGATTGATTCATATCACAGGCGCATCAGGCGCCTTCTACGGGGAAGCCTGGGTCGGCGCACGCGCCGGTGGCTTGATCGGGCAACAATGCCACTTCGGGCACTGAACCGGCGTTGATATCGTCCTTTGGGTTTCGCAGCACCCCAATGCCGGCAGCCAGGCACCAAGATAGATGGCGCACACCCCGATGCGTCGGCCATGCCCGACTTGACTCTCATCCCCGGTGCCCCGCCTCGCGCATCTCCGCCATGAGCGCATCTGCGTCGGCGGGAGGTCTGGTGGCCAGACTCACCAAAACCATCAGTAGGGTCGAGACTACAAAGGCGGGCACTATCTCGTGGAGGCCTGTGGCCTTCTTAAGACCCAGTGCGATCCAGAGGATGCACATGGCCGTTCCGGTAATGAACGAGCCAAGCGCGCCTGCCCGGGTAGCCCGCTTCCAGTAGAGTGAAAGCAGCAAGGGGGGCCCGAAGGAAGCTCCCAGGCCCGACCAGGCAAGGAGCACGTAGCTGAAGACTGTCGAGAATACCTTGTGGCTTCCGTAGACCGCTGTGGCCCAGCTCAGAAGCGACGCCGCAACAATTACGGCACCCGCTGAGATCCTGCCCAGGAGCACGCCCTTCCGGGGCTTCATGGGCTCGCCACGCCGGATGACCTTCTCGTAGATGTCACGCGCCACGCACGAGGAGACAACCAAGATCTGGGAGTCCGCGGTC
>CAYMBA010000172.1:0-5615 GCA_964388535.1 uncultured bacterium
AGCCTGGTCGTCATCCTCTCCTTATGCTTCTTCAATGGGACGGAAACCTCCTTCGTAATGGTGAAGGTCTTCTTGGTGGAGGCAGTGACACTCATTCGGGATGCCTCCGTCACGCGCTTCAGGGTTGCGAAGTTCTCCTGCCTTGTCGTTCGTTTCTCCGCCCGGAGACTCACTGTTATGTTCCTTCCGATCTCGACCTGCGCGTCGAAGAGAGGGGACCACGAGTCGTTCACATCGCGCTGCCGCAGCATGCCCCTTGTGCGGGACTCCTTGGTCTCCCGAGAAAACCGGCTCGTCACCTTGAGCCTCCTGAAGAACTTGCTCAGGCCAAACATCTTCCACAGGTCACCCCAACGGATGTCCATGGCCGGCCAGCGCATCTCCTTCCGGCTCGTCCCACCGCCGGCCGCTCGTGTCTTCGATTCTGTCAGCCCGAAGCGCACCTTGAGCCCGACGGTCCCCAACACCTTCATGTCCGAGCTCAAATCCACGCCGCTACTACGGGTCTCTGTCACCCGGGTCCCGGCTGTCGAATCCACGCCGGGATCATCAGAGAACCCCAGCTGGTAAGCCAGTGACGGCTTGCCCAAGACGTGATCAAAGCGTGTCGCTTTGCTTAGGGAAAACGAGCCATCGGTTCGGCCAACGTGCACCAACCGCTCAAGGATCCAGCCTTGCGCTCCGCGCCTCCGGCTGCCGCGGCGTACGACTCGCACCTTCCTGGAGCTGTCAGCAGTTTCCGAGCGTGTACTCCTGGGCAGCTTCAGGAGTCCCAGAATCCTTGCCACCGGCAGCTCCGACCGAAGGCTCAGCTGCCTTGTTGCGCTCAGCGAGTTCGACCGCTCCAGTCCACCCGTGGGGGACGATGTCTGCTCGTCAAATCTACCCTTGAACTTGGAAGTGACCGAGACCCTAGGCTCAAGCCATCCGCGCAGAACCCTGAGCGTCTTGCTGAACTTCGTCTCACAGTCACGCGATGTCTCCGTGCCGACATTGAGATTCCCGAGCCAGCTCAGCTTCTTAGGCCGCATCAGATTCCGGCCCGAGCGGAAGGTATAGGTAAGATCTCTGATTGGCCTCAGCCCAAATCCGAGTGACAGAGAACCGCTCCGGACATCCTTCTCGTTCTCGAGCACATAGTCCCTGTATAGGTCACCGCCCTCACGCTTGCAGGAAAGCGACCGCTGCCAACTCCTGTTTAGGCCCACTGAGAAACTCGTTGGCGCGAGGCGCAGCTTCCATCCCCGGTACACGTTGAACTCGCCCCAGTTGCCGAAGGGGAATGAATAGTTCACAGAAAGTGAGCGGCTCCGGCTGCTGGATTTCCTAAAAGGACTAAGCTTCCTGTCTCGAGTCTCCCGCACAGACACCGAAAATGCATCCAGCGTATATCTCAGCAAGCCGGTCCTCGACCGCTCGCGGGAGAAGCTCACCGAGTAGGTGTACTTCGTATTCTCGGTTATGTCCCGGTCCGTCGGGTGATCGCCCACAAGAATGTCATCGTTGGTACGATACTTGGGAATCTTCCTCGACCAGTCCCTGGAGATCTTAAGCGGTGCTTTGATCTTCAGTCCCCTTGGCAGGAAGCGCCCAAGCTCCAGGTTGCTCGAGATCGCAAGCGATTTCGTCTCCTGCTTTGCCCGCCTGAATCCCCCTCCGCTGAAGCTCACGAAGTCGGCGCCCGTGTGTTTATAGCTGAGGTCTACGCTGCCAAGATCAGAAAGCGCTGTCCGGACCTCGAGCCGCATGGCGTAATCAGCGTCCTTGTGAACGTGGGTCAGACGGAGCTCATCGATCCAGACACTTCCATATTCAATGGTCTCCCCGCCCGTGTTCCTGACGCCGAGAGTAATCCTGCGGATCTTCGTCAAATATGGCCGCCCTTTGACCAACAGGACCGATCCATCCGGCCGTACCACCGATGTATCACGTTGGCCTTCCTTCAGCGCGCTAAAGTCGGACAGCCTCACCTTCACGCCGAGCCACTTTCCTGAGCGGTCTGCCCCAGAGGCCTTCTTCGGAACAGGGACAGCGAACTCATAGAAGTCTGTGGTGTCGACGTTCGCATCCCGGCACAGCCGGATGAAGAACATCGCATCCTGTTCTGGTTCCAGCGTGCTGTTCAGCCAGAACTCGAGGAACTCGTAGCCCATGTAGTTCTGGTCCCTGAGAAAAGGCATGTAGACCTTCCCAGAGTGGCCGCGCTGGAAGTTTCGAAGTTCCAGGCTCAGCGACTGTTCCCGCTCCCTGATGTTGTCCCTGGTGCGATCCCTCTTGACGGCAAACGGTGGATCATAGACATCGCTGTTTTCCTGATTGTTCACCGTGCCAGCAAAGAAGTCTTCCCCCATCTCGCTGAGCACGCTGTCGGGAACCGCGTGACCGTCAGCATCCAGAACCGGTGAAGGAGTCCACCTCGTTCCTCGGATCTCTATTCCGCCGATTTGTATCCGCTTCCTCGAGGCCAGCCCGTCGAACCAGATACGGATGTGTTTGACTTCCTCCCAGGAGGGTTCCCCCTCCTCCTCGAACATGGACAAAGGGATTCTCAGTCTGCGCCAACCAGAGTTGTCCTCGATCTGCCAGTTCAGATCCCCCGACCCCCCGCTGAGCACGTAGTCACGCCTGACGTCTGTCTCGACCAGGGTAGTGTCACTCAGATCCACAGAGAACTTGAAGTAGTCCTCCCTCAAGTCCAGCGTGTTGTCGCCGTCGAGGTCTTCGGAATCCAAGCGCCCGTTGTTCTCCGTGCCATTGACGCGGGAGTAGATTTCACACAGTTCAAGCTCTGTATAGTCCTTGTTGGCCTCAGCCTCCCACACGTAGTCGTCCCACGACGGGTCATCCGGGCCGTCATCCGTCCCGTCCAACCCAACGTCCTCGTTTCTCTCCTCACTCAGGTCCAGTTCGCCGTCGTAATTGGTGTCTTCCGTGTCGAGGCTGTGATTCCCCGCGCTTACAGGACCCGCCTCAATCGAATACGTGAAGGTGCCGTCAGCCAGCCGCTCGACATTGGTGATCCCCCTGCGTTCCCACAGGCCATCCTCGCTGACGTGTCCCAGTTCGATGTGCAGGACCCCGCTCCGGTTTTCGCTCTCCTCCCAGGGGATGAAGTCATTGATCCATACGTCGATGAAGTGGGCTCTGGAGAGATCCAGGTTGACCTCCGAAAGCCCCTGTGAGATCCCCATCCACGATTCCTCGGGGCCCCAGGATTCTCCCCCGACCTCACCCTGATATGGCCATAGCTGGAGCTCAAGGACCTGCCGATAGTCATTGGCCCTCTGGTAGTCCAACGTCGGGTTGAGATCGCCCTCGCGCACGACCCCCCTTGGGCTGTACCACCAGATCTCCCCCCTCCTCTTGACCTTGCTAGAATCGGCTTCGCCCTGCGCATCCTCCGGCAGGCTGGAAGGCTTCCAGGAGAAGCGACTGAGCCGGACGGCAAAGTCGTCACCGGCACCCTCGAAATCGTCCAGGTAGAGGTCGTTTCGCGTATTGGGATTTGGGAAGCTCATGCCGATTCCCCCGGAAATAGTGAATCGGGAGGGCCTCCGAGCCTCTACCAAGGGCAGTGCATCCAGAAGACGCGTGAGGATCTTCGATTCCGAGCCGTAGCGCGCTGCGATCTCGCCCACGGTCATCCGTGTCGGCTCATATCCCAGCCTCGGCCGTTCGTCCGGGCTGCCCTTCTTCTCGTACAGCCACGAACTCGATGCTGAGAACTTCGACCCTTCTGGGGCATAGCGGATTGCTGCTCCCAGCAGGGTCTTGCTCACCATGCTCATGCCAGAGGCCGTCTTGTACGTGACGTGTATCTCCTCATCCTCCCCGATGGCGCTCCTATCCAGGATCTGTATGACCCCTGTCTGGTAGTTGATCCGGTAATCACGGTCTCTGACGAGTGTCCTCCCTCCGGCCGTGACGACCTCGGATCCCTCGATCATGTCCCACGCATCAACCCGGATCTCCTCGACCGGCGTCCTGTAGGTAACCTCCAGGTAGAATCGCGAAGTCCAGGTCGTATCAGTCGGAGCGCGCCTATCCCTTATACATTCCCGGCTCGAGTAGATGCCCGGATTCCGCACCTCCTCGGGAAGGATCGCCCACTGCGTCGTATCTGTCCCGGGCCGACCGCGGAGTTCAGCTCGGCAGGTCGGAGCAAAGGGTTCTAGGTCGGGTAGGATCAGGTAGCCGTGCGCGAAGTCCACCCAGACCGGGTCAACTGTGCCATCCTCCCCGGGCACAAGGCCTTCGTCAGCCTCGGCATAGTAGTCAAGACCCAGATAGCGGAGCAGGTTGACGCCATCGATCTCATCGGGATCCTGCACTCCATCCAGCGTGCCGTCGTAGTGGATGGAAACCTCAAAGCCCTCCTTCAGTATCGCATACTCGCCCAGCTCGCCCCCCGCCGAAGGGTTGATCGCGTAGACGTTCTTGAGCATCAACTTGTTGGCAGGTCCCCACGGACCCTCATCCATGTCCGCCTCCAGGAGGTCATAGGCAGGCCGGATCATCTTGGCAACAAGAAGACCATCGCTAGTGACGCCTCCAACGTCAACCCCTCGCAGAGCATCAGTGTAAGTCACAGCTATAGTCGAGTTCTTATCGACGTAAGTGTGCAACCAGATGATCGGGTGTGCTTCGTGCCTCTCGGTATCGATGATGAGATCGTAGTCCCTCCCTAGCTCCAGCATCTCGAAGTACAGCGTGTCCGTGCAGGGTACGATAGAGTCCCTTATTGCCTTCACAGCGAGGCTGTCAATCGGGTACTGCTGGCAAAGCTCATCCAGGTCGAGATCGCCGTCCAGAAGCGCAATACCGGGAATCGTCGCCACCTCTTCCTGCGTTTTCCCGTCTCCGTCATCCAAATAGACCGCAATCGACCCATCCACCAGCTGTATCACGTACGCCGACGGATCAGCGGGGTAGGCATCTCTCGTGGGATCGTCCAGGAAAAAGGCGCGGTCCTTGAGGTACTCGTAGTCGCGTATGCGTATCTGCTTTCGCTCGCTCTTCGCACTGGTTGACTTCTCGCGCGTCTCGCCCTCTTCCTTGCTGAGAATCATGTTGAATGTGAGGTCACCCAATTGCGCTTCCGTGTTTATGCCGAAGAGCCCATGGTGCGCCCCGCCGTAACTGACATACTGAGTGCCTGGGAGCTTGAGGCTGGTATTACCCAGATCCACCTTCTGCACTATCTCGTCGTCATAGCCGCGATAGTGGATTTTGATGCGGTTCTCTAGCGGCGTGACTGCTTTGCTGGCCTGATCGACGTCGACACTCAGCTTGTCACCGATCGTGCCCTTCAGGCGGATGGTCAGGTCCTGATCCATCTCCAGCTGGGGAAACTTGCTGGGCTTGCGCTGGAACTCGTACGAAGGGCGATATGGAAACCACCGGCTCTGCCCCCCCAGCCTGATGACCTCTCTGCCGCTCACCGTGAGGTTCGGCTTGCCCTCTCCGAAGATCGAGCGAACGGCCTTGGGCATCTCGAAGGGCAACGACACCTTCAGGCCCCCACCGGCACGCGAACCTGCTTTCTTCTGCGACTTGGCTATCTCCTCTCGCCAAAGGCTTCGGGACTCTCTGAGCGACAGCCTTGCAAGGTAAAG
>CAYMBA010000173.1:0-5572 GCA_964388535.1 uncultured bacterium
CCTCGCACCTGCGGCACCTGCGCGCGCGCAAGACCGAGGCGCCCGGGCCTTCCGACGTCGAAGAAGAAGCCAGAGGTCCGATAGACGCCCACTTCGCCAGAGGAAACGAGAGGGGGAAGTACATCGCGCTCCAGGCTCGATGGCCCAGGGGGCAGTGAATCCAGAACGCGACGCTCGATCAGATAGACTCCGGCGTTTATCAGGCCAGGGCCTTCTGCGGACTTCTCCTCGAATCCGAGCAGCCTATCTCCACTGGCCAGTCTCAGGCGCCCGAAGTCACGGCAATCCTCCACCTGGACCCCGACCAGACTGAGTGCCGCACCAGAGGCCTCATGGAAGCGGAGGAACTCGCTCAGATCGACGTCGCATATCGAGTCCCCATTGAGTACAAGGGCGCGGTCTTTGATCGCCGGTAGGGCAAGCCGGAGGGCACCCCCCGTGCCAAGGGACTCCGGTTCAGCGAGGAACTCGATTCGGAGGTCCGGGAACCCGGACGGAATCCCCAGCTGCAACGCCAAGCGCTCAAATTCAGCCGCCCGTGGCCCAGCCAGGCAAAGCACATGCTCGATGCCAAAACGGGCGAGATCCTCCAGCAGCCAGACAAGGAAGGGCCGCCCACCCACATCGATGAGCGGCTTCGGACGATCAGCAACGCCGGCAAGCCTGGTGGCACGCCCCCCGGCCAGTATCACGGCGCAAGGCGGCCTGCCGGCAGGCATCGATCTCGAGTCACTCTCCATTCACCACCCACGCGAAACAGCGATCCAGTCTCTAAGGGACTAGCCGAACTCGGCGAGTCGCTTCATCAGGTCGACAACCCTGCTCGAATAGCCCCACTCGTTGTCGTACCAGGAGACTGTCTTCAGTAGGGTGCCGCCTAGCACCGCGGTGGAGAGGGAATCGAATATCGAAGAGTGCGAGTTGCCGATTACGTCACTCGAGACGATCGGCTCCGTCGAGTACTCCAGGATGTTCCTCAGTGGCCCTTCGGCGGCCGCCCGCACGGCACTGTTGACTTCCTCGACCGTCACCGGGCGTGAGACCTCAGTGACGAGATCAACGATCGAACCATCGGGCACTGGCACCCGCATCGCGATCCCGTGGAGCTTTCCCGCGAGATTGGGCAGGACCTTACCGACGGCCTTGGCAGCACCTGTGGTGGTGGGGATGATGTTCTCGGCAGCAGCACGCGAGCGACGAAGATCCTTGTGCGGCACGTCGGCGAGCCTCTGATCATTCGTGTAGGCATGCACCGTCGTCATCACCCCTTTGACGATCCCGAAGTTCTCATCGATCACCTTAGCCAGTGGCGCCAGGCAATTGGTGGTGCATGAAGCATTCGAGATCATACGGTGCTCGGGCTTGAGTATGTGATCGTTGACCCCCAGTACTACAGTGGCGTCTATCTCATCCTTAGCCGGAACAGTCAGGATGACACGCTTTGCTCCGGCCTCGAGGTGCTGAGCAATCTTATCCCTTTGCCTAAAACGACCCGTCGACTCCACGACGATGTCGACGCCCAACTCCTTCCACGGCAGCTCCTTCACCTCCGGGATCGCCGTCATCTTGATTTTGTGGTGGTTGACCGTAAAAACATCGCCGTCCAGTCCTATCTCCCCTTTGAACACCCCCATGACTGTGTCGTACTTGAACAGGTAGACCAGTCCCTTGTTGTCGGCGATGTCATTTATGGCGACGACCTCAATGTCCTTCTCGGTGCTCAGAATCCTAAGCACCGAGCGGCCAATCCTTCCGAAACCGTTTATGGCGACACGCATGGCGGACCTCCTTCGCCGTGGCAGTTACCACCACTGGGCTAGCTTCTGAATGAGCTCCACGACGCGGGCGGCGTAGCCCCACCCGTTGTCGTACCAGGTAAGCGTCTTCACCATATTCCCGCCCATCACTATCGTGCTCAGCGAGTCGAATATCGCCGAGTGCGGATTGCCTATGACGTCGCTCGAGACGATCGGCTGATCCACATACTCGACGATCCTCTTGTACTTGCTTTGTGCCGCACTCCAGACGAGGTTGTTCACTTCGTCCGGGGTCACATCCTTCTCCATAAGCGTCACTAAGTCGACGACACTTCCATCCGGAACAGGCACGTTCATAGCCATGCCACCCATCTTGCCTTCCATCTGCGGGACGATCCTCTCTACCGCCATGGGCGACCACGTGGAGGCAGGTATGATGTTCTCAGCAGCCGCCCGGGACCGTCTGAGCTCACTGTGGGGCACGTCCGCCAGACGCTGGTCGTTGGTGTAGGCGTGCACCGTAGTCATGAAGGCGCGCTGTACACCAAAGCCGTCGTTGAGGATCTTGACGATCGGGGCCACCGCGTTCGCCGTACAGGATCCATTGGAGATCATCCTGTGCTCGGGTTTGAGTATGTCGTCGTTGACTCCCGAGACGATGACAGCGTCGATTTCGTCTCTGGGCGGAGATGTGAGGATCACCTTCTGGGCACCAGCATCCAAGTGCTTCTGCAGCCAGGTTCTAGTTCTGTACTTGCCTGTCGCTTCCACCACGATCTGAACTCCGTACTGCGCCCAGGGAACCTCACCCGGCTCCTTCGCAGTAAGCATGCGAATCTGCCTGCCGCGAATGTACATATAGCCATCCTGCACCGTGAATGGCTCCTCAAACCGTCCGTGCACTGTGTCGAAACGCAGCAGGTATTCGAGCGCCTTTGGATCCGCGATGTCGCAGATCGCCACTATGTCAATCTCGTCCATCGGACATGCGATGCGGAAGATATTACGCCCGATCCTTCCGAAACCCATCAAACCCACTCGAACGCCCATCTGAGGACCTCCGTTGAAGGGCCTTCCATCCCTGGTTGAGAGGCTCGCTGCCCGTCGGTCGCCCCAACCGGCAGTTTGCCCGATCACTCCTTGTGATCGGCCGAAGGATATGTGATCTTATCCTGCCCATGGGTTGTTTCAAGACCTTCCCCGAGCCACCGGTCGCGCGTGAGCTCTGGCCGGGCATGGGGAAGATCTGATCTGGGAGCTCGAACGAAGGAGTCGGCGTATCATGTTCCACTACAAGCGAATGGCTATTCTGGCCGTTGGAATACTGGCAATCACCAGATGGCTGGGCGGGGAGGCCTTGGCCGCCTCCGGGAAGCGGCCTAGGTACGAAGTCTGGAGGAGGGCGGTCGTACGGCTCGAAGTGGAAAAGCCCGGCGGAGAGCGGGCCAGGGGAGTAGGGTTCTACGCGGAGGTCTCCGACGTAGGAGGACTGGTCGCACCTTATCATCTGGTCGCCGGGGCGTCGAAGGTACGGGCCACGGCAGCCGGGGGTCGATCTTTCACTGTGGAGGAGTTCACTGCGGCAGTCCCAGAACAGGACCTCATCCTATTGAGTGCGCCCGACTCCAAGTCACGGCTTCGGGTGGGGAGCTACAGAACGTGCGCGAAGGGCCAAGAGGTCTTTGTCCCCCAACCGCCTGATGCAAAATACCCAGCATATACCATCCTTTTCGTGGGCCCGTTCATCCTTCACGGCACGCAGGAGATGTTGGGGCTCTGGAAACGGGTTGAGCCTGGATGCCCGGTCGTGGATTCCCTTGGAACCGTCGTGGGAATGGCCGAGCTCTATCCATCCGAGACTCTTCCGATCCCGTTCGCAGTGCCCAACAGCGCCATCGAGCAGCTCTTCGGGATCGTCTCCCCACCCAAGCTGCTAGGGAGTCTCGATCCTGCCGCCGCGCCGGATTGGCTCGACCCGAACTCTCTCACTGGCAAGGTCGTCCGAGGCGCCATCCTCTTCCGGGTGGGCAGAGTTGATCAAGGACGTCAGCTCATCTCTGAGGTGGTGACTCAGACAGACTCGACCGACGTAGCGGCGCTTCTGGAACTTGGCATGAGCTATCAGTTGCAGGATCAGCTGGACAAGGCAGAAGCGCTGTATCGCAAAGCACTAGAGTTTTCCCCACGTCATGGCCGTGGTTTGCTCTACCTCGGCTCGTGTCTGTTGAACCAGCAGCTGTACGAAGATGCGCTCTCGGTGTATCAGGAAGCAGCCAGTGCAATGCCTGAAAACCCCGAACCACACTTGGGCATCGGAGGCGTGCTTTACTCCCAAGGGGATGTCGAGGGAGCCGCTGAGGAGTTTCGCAAGGCCACCCAATTGGACAGCCGCTCCGGGCTAGCAAGAGCCAACTTGATCGTAGCCTATCGGGATCTGGGTGAGGTCTCCAAGGCAAGGGCCGAGGAGGCGCGGCTGAGAGCGCTTCGTTCGGGTTACAAGGTCGGCCGGATGTAGTTGGCAACTCCCGAATGCGCAGATGGCTGATTGCAGCCGTGGGGTGGCGTCCAGGTCTCGCACTGCAGGCGCTATACAACCGCAAAACCTCTTGACTCGTCCACTTTGCCACCCCTATAATCATCAATGTCCGTCGTGATGTCGGGACGCACGCCGGTTGAGCCTGGCAACCATCTGGTGGCTTGACCCCAGCATGGTGAGAGAGCGCGTCAGCCAAGCGGCAATCGGCGATGGGCAACGGGAGATCGATCTCGCCCCCCGAGGTTCGACCGCGGCATTACTGCCCAGGTCGAGGCTGCGTTCCGACGCCGGGCTCGCGAGATCGGCAACCTTGTTCTTCGGCAACCAGGTTGAGCCTGCGTTGGGCCGTTCGCGAGATCGAGCATCTCGGGAGCCAGCAGGCGAAGGGAGGAGTGACATCATGATGAAGGCACTGCTAGCAGTCTTGGTCGGCATGGCTCTCTCGCTGGGCATTGCCAGCGCGACCGTCCCCGACCCGACCCTGTGTTCGGTGACCCCGCTGGACGAAACCGGCGCCGTAGTAGTCTCGCCGGAGTGCATCAACGGGGTTGAAGATCCCCCGGACGCAATCGTTTTCACCGTCAACGTCCGCAACGCGAACGATGATCCCATTCCCGACGCGTTCGTCGAATGCATCTTCGGCAACCCGGGTAATCACTACATCTGTGGCAGCGCGGTGCTGACGGGCACAACGAATGAGGACGGCGATGTGACGTTCGCCATCGCGGCAGGCGGGTGCACAGTGGAGGACGGAGCCTTCAGGATCAAGGCCAACAACGTCGAGATCCGCTCGTACGATCACGTTACGAGCCCGGACTGGGACGGCACCAGCGGCGACGGGCTGGTCAACGCTCTCGACCTCTCGGCCTTCGGTTCCTCGATGGGCGGTGGGAACTCGCCTTGCACGGACTACGACAATAACGGTGCCACGAACGCTCTGGACCTGGCCGTCTTCGGCGCTTCGTGGGCATACGGGTGCTGCACTCCCTAGTCGCGAAGGGAGGCACAAAGCAGCGAAGGACACTCCTAGTCAAGATGGAGCTATGGAAGGGCCTCCCGCGGGAGGCCCTTCCGGCTTGTACCTGCACTGACCAGGCACTCTCGCGGGAGTGAAACGATGCAGCCGTCCCCTGCCATGCGACCGTACGTCGGGTTTCCCTACAGGGTGCTCTCGCCTCGGTATTGGCTTCTGATTGCGGCAGCTCTCCTCTTGCAGGCGTGGTCCCCACTACACGCTTACGAGATCCACATAAACGCAGGCGGTCCCGAGATCCTCCTA
>CAYMBA010000174.1:0-5571 GCA_964388535.1 uncultured bacterium
AGCAGCATTGGGCCCTCGGAGCACCGACATCCCAAGGCCTTACGCGAATGGCAGCGCTATGCTCGCGCTCCGTCTTTCACAATACTACACGATTCCAGTTGCTCCATCAATCCGTGTGTAATCACGCCCTTCGAAGTTCCAAGGGGCCTTGGCAGCTCAGTGGACCGGGCAACGGTGCGCCCATGAATCAGGGACCAGGGTGGCTAAGGCGCAAACTCACTACCTACCGCACAAGCGCGATCCTCTCGACCTGCTCGAAGGTGCCCGCCGAAAGTCTCACGAAATAGACCCCGCTGCCGACACCTTGGCCCTGCGACCGCAGATCCCAGGTCAGCCGGTGCATACCGGAGCCAAACTCCCCCGAAGCAACCTGACCCACCTCGCGGCCGGTTGCATCGAAGATCCGCACGCTGAGATGGGTCGCTGTCTTGCAGTGGAAGCGGATGATCACCGAACCGCTCGTGGGGTTCGGATACGGCGCAAGTAGAGCAACTGCCCGTGGACCGAAAGCCCCATCGGGCACCCGCTGGGCTGAGAGATCGATCTCTACGAGGTCTATCTCATCCGGGTCATCTGTGCCCAGATTATACGGATCCTGAGCAGAAACCCTCACATGGCTCGGATCGAGCGGGCTGAGACCGTGGAGCGCCCGTTCGCCGTTGATCTTCATGGTGCCGATCCTGTCAATGGCAACGGGGTCGAAGCTTACAAGGACGCTGTTGAAGGCCCAGTTCGGTGGAGTGTGGTAGGGCGGCACGTAGCCAGGACCACCATCATACAAGCCTAGCGTCCCATCGATGAGGAACAGCTTCGTCTTGTTACCAAGTTCGTCTCTCAGGATCCGATTGAGTTCGGGCTCGCCCCGCGTGTGGCCGTCTCCGTAGAACCAGTGCTGGTGCATCTGATTTATGCCGATGTTGTCAAAGCTGCCGTAGTTGTTCTTAAGGCACAACGTAACGCCCGCATCGCTGTGGTCCTTTATCACAGCCGCATTGATCATGTAATCGATGTATTGTGTTATGATCTTGCTAGGGTGATGCTGCGAATCCCCATTGAAGGGATGCTCTATGGTGAATGTGTAGTTCGGATCGTACCCCACCTCGGGATGATCCGTGCCGAAATACTGAACGCCCTCACCGCCGTAGTTCACTTCATAGCCAGTCTGCTCACAGAAGAAGGCATTGTCCGCGTCCCATACGATGATGTGATTCTCCGGGAGCCTCTGTCCGTCCAGGTCCATCATCAGAAGGCCTTCGATGATCGCATTGACGACCTCAGGATGCGTAGGAACGTCACCACAAGCCAGGTTGATCTTTATGCCAACCTTCTTCGTTGCGTCGATACCTGGGAAGAGGCTCTTCCAGGCCGCGCCGGTCTCATCGATCCCCGTCAGCTCTCGCACCGCCGCATGCACCACCATGTCCACTGGCCACTGATTGACCTCACTCATGCCACTCGTGGCATCATGATGCCTCACCCTGACAACCTTGCTCGTGCGTCCTGCGACAGCCCTCCTCGTCCCAAGTACTGAAGGCACCACCAGCGCACCCGTGCCGATCGCAGTGTCCCTCAGGAAACGCCTTCTCGTGATGGAACCCATCTGAACCTCCTTGCAGTGATACCAGCTCCCGAGATGCCAGTACACCCGCCCCGGAGGGGAGCTAGCAACAACCCTATTCCTTGTACAGCTCCTTGATGGCCGACCACGTGGACTGTGCCGCTGGGCTCGCCCCCTGGATCAGCCCAAGCGTGGCTTCAGCCATAGCGCGCACAGCCGATGCGGCTTCGTCCCCACCGTGGTCGATGTAGATCGAAATGAAGAAACACTCCTCCCAGAACTGGAAGCGTATCCAGCCGAACGGGCTTGCTTCGATCCGGGCCTCGCCGGATCCTGGCCAGTCTCCCACAGGATCGCCGCCGCCGCTTTCCGGATCATGGAAGAGAGCCTGGGCATTCTCGGCAGTTCCCTGATTGAAGGCACTCAGCGTCATCTGCGCCTCCTCTCCTGAGACCTCGCCGAGGTAGTTCTGGAATGCGGCGGCAACAAACCCGTACTGCTCGTACAGGAAGGCCGCGCCATCGATCAACTCCGTCAGTTCCTCCAGGCTATAGGCTGTCGCCGGCTCCCCGTCTCTCACCCAACCTGGCACCTCGCCGTCACCTGGAAGGACTGAGACCGGGTCGACGTCGGCGCACTCTGCCAGGCCCACGCCAAAGGCAGCAGCCAGTGCGCCAGCGGAGAGGACGACGACAAAGGCCGCACCGCGGAGTCGTAGGAAGCTTGCCTTGGGGAATCTAGGTGGTGGCCACATGGGGTCTCTCCTTGCTGCCTCGGGCGATACGGGTCAAAGGAGCTGATGGTGCGCTGGTTCATAAAGATTGTATCAAAATCCCCCGCCCGCGCGCACCTTGGTCAGTGGATCGAAGATTGGGGTTGGAGCGGCGTGAAGGGTAGATCGGCGAAGGAGATAGCCAGCTGAGTAAGAGGGAGAATGCAAGGTTGGTGCAATTGCTGTGACGACAAAGACATGGGAGTACCCGGCCACGAATCTTCAAACCGCTGACAAATCTTCAATCCGCTGAGGTCCTCCATCCACCGTTGGTTGGAAGCCCCCAGGCGGATGTGCCAATGTGCTGGACCTTAGCCGCTCAACCCCCCATGCCTTGCCAGTGGTGACGGCCCCCCATCCCACGCCCGAAGCCCCGGCCCTGGCCTGGCCCGTGGCGATGTTCGTGGTCAGAGCAATCGCCCCCCTCGTGGCACGGTTGGGCTCCAGAAAGCC
This sequence comes from uncultured bacterium, assembly GCA_964388535.1. Lineage (GTDB taxonomy): Bacteria > Eisenbacteria > RBG-16-71-46 > CAIMUX01 > WJJG01 > CAYMBA01. Next base: position 2,784 of record CAYMBA010000174.1, read on the forward strand.
GGCCAGCCAAGTAGTCTCTCACTGCATCCCGCACCGTCCCTGTGGCCCCAGTCGCCACATCGATGCCGAACTGCTCGAAGAACCCAACTGCCCGCGGCCCCATGCCGCCGGCGATAATCACACTGGCGCCCTGTTCGCGGACCAGCGCAGGCATCTGTCCTGGCGCGTGGCCGGCTGCGTACGGATTCTCGACCGTATGAAAGCCTGCAATCTCGTTGTCTTCCACATCGACCACAACGAGCGCCGCGCAACGACCGAAGTGCGCGGCAACCGGTGCCTCAAGACCGGACCCATCGGCAGGAACCGCAATGCGCATCGCCAGTCCTCCCCGTATCCGCTTGGGCCTAGGTGCAACCGAGCAGCACTATTGCCCGAGATACTCGCATGCTGACAAGCTCGGTGGCAAGCTCGGACAACCCCTACTGCCCGAAAACGGGTATCAACCGATCTGCTCAAAGGCCGCCCCGAGCCACCGGAAGCTCCTGCACATCACGAATCTTCGTTCCGCGCTCGATTGATCTGGACTTAGGCGGCCTCCTTGGCGATAATGCCCAGTGGCGGCGTTGAGAAGCCGCCGTGTTGTCAGTGCCCGAGTCTTTGGTTAGCTGGAGGATTCCAAGCCATCCGCTACCGGTTCCGCACATCCGCCTTCCGCAGGTTTCCAGATCCCGCCAAGGCCCACGGTCCGACCTGCTATTGGTCCTGTCCGCAGGCGCGCTCTTGGACAGGGAAGCCGTCCGAAGCCTGTAGGTCCGCGCGAGATGTAAGCCTCGGGTCATGAACAGTTCCACCGCAGTCCCATCTGTGTGCGGAGGATGGGTTCTGCGAAGTCGCGAGGACGTACTGCAATGTCTACCAATGTCTACGTAGGTAACCTCTCGTTCCGTGCCGTCGACGAAGACCTGGCCGATCTCTTCTCGCCGTTTGGCGAAGTGGTTTCGGCTCGCGTCATCGTCGATCGGGACACCAACCGCTCACGGGGCTTCGGCTTCGTGGAGATGGCTAACAAGGAAGACGCGCTCCGGGCCATCGAGGATCTCAACGAAACCGAGTTCATGGGCAGGCCGATCAAGGTCAACCTCGCCAGGCCACGCGAGAGGCGTGAGGGCGCTGGCTCCGGGCGCTACCGCAGCTACAGGTAGCAGTTTGTCCACAGAGCCAGAAGGCGGTGAGAGTAAGGGCCCGCGGGTCGACCGACCCGCGGGCCCTTCAAGCATGCGTTCCCCGAAACCACCCGCCCCCACAAACCACCTGCCCTCACTACAGAGTCGCCCGGCGGGGCGTGGCTGCAACCCCAGGTGACTATCGCACGGTCGGACCCCCACAGTCATCTGGAACGCTCGCTCCGATTGCAGCCACCACCCCTGCGCCATCTCTTCCTGGAAGTACGTTCACTGCAACTCTCTCGCCATCGCTTCCCCCGCCGGACCACCACAAACCTGAATGCACCCGAGCCCACATTCCTTGCAATGCAGATGCTGGAGATCTCCCCAGCACCTGGCCGCAACCCACGGCGGAGGGGCACAAGTTGCACCCTCCGCAACAAGGCACTAGATTCATTGGTGTTTGTCCCGGAGGGGCACTTTGGCGCGTTCAGCGAGCCGGGCACGAGGCCCGGCCCCGCCGCACGGCAGCTTGCCCGGGTTTCCCTGAGGAGGAAAGCTGGTGCCGGTCATCGCGGACTGGAAAGAGTTCTATGAGTCGAAGCGGGCTTCTGGCGAGACGATCTTCTCCAGGATAAGACCAGGCGATCGCATTTTTATCCACACCGCCTGCGCTGAGCCACAGCACCTAGTCGGTGCCATGATTGACTATGTCTCGAAGCACCCAAAGGCTTTCTTCGACGCCGAGGTCTACCACGTCTGGACACTGGGGCTTGCTCCCTACACTGACCAGAAGTTCAAGCGCAACTTCAGGCACAACTCTTTCTTCATAAGTGACAACACCCGCGAGGCGGTGAACGAAGGCAATGCCGACTACACACCCCTTTTCCTTTCCCAGGTGCCAGACATGTTCCGCTATGGGCTGACCCCTGTTGACGTAGCGCTCATCCAGGTCTCACCCCCGGACGAGCACGGTTACATGAGCCTCGGCGTTAGCGTCGACATAACCAAGGCCGCTGCCGAAGCGGCAAGGGTCGTCATCGCTCAAGTCAACCGGGAGATGCCACGAGTCCACGGCAATACCTTCATCCACGTCTCCGAGGTGGACTACATCGTTGACCACGACGAACCTCTTCTCGAGTTCGCCCCGACGATCCCCGACGACGTGGCCGAGCGCATCGGAAAGCACGTAGCACGGATAATAGAAGACGGAGACACTATACAGGTCGGCTACGGAAGCACGCCGAATGCAATAATGCGGGCCCTGAAGAACAAGAACGACCTCGGTCTGCACACGGAGCTCATATCTGACGGACTAGTGGATCTCATCCGCAGCGGAGTGATCACGAACAAGCACAAGAGCCTCAACCGCGGCATAAGTGTAGCCTCCTTCTGCATGGGCACTAGGGAAACTTATCGATTCATTCACGACAACCCGGCCATCCAGTTCTTCCCCATCGATTACACGAACAATCCACTTGTGATTGCCCAGCACGACAGAATGGTCGCCATAAATAGTGCACTCCAGATCGACCTTACTGGGCAGGCCACTGCTGAAAGCATCGGTGCATCCTTCTTCAGCGGTGTAGGCGGCCAGGCCGACTTCATGCGGGGTGCCATCCTGGCAAAGCATGGTAAGAGTATTCTCACCATGCAATCGACGGCAATGGACGGGAAGTACTCCC
>CAYMBA010000175.1:0-5533 GCA_964388535.1 uncultured bacterium
CACACGGTATTTCTGCTGTGCGTGCTCCTGGCGGCAATCGCGGTCGCGGTCCCGCCGGCCAGTGCAGGTGACCGCTACGAGGTCGTTGCCGAGTACAACGGCCCATACTTCCACGTGGTGAACGCACCCGGCGTGGATCAGCTGGTCGACGACCCGATCCACGAGTACGAGTTCCTCAATCCTCGAGGTGTTGCTGTGAGCATCGAGGGCGGTGGACGCATCATGAACTACGTCCTCGACAGCGGCAACAACAGGATCCTGGGTTTCGAGGCCCAGATCGACGTCGTCCACTACTCGAGCAGCTCATGTGTCTGGACCGACCCCCGAGTAGGTGCCGACGACTGGGACGACGAAGGTATCAACCTCCCCGAGTGGGCCGGCGCCGCGACGAAGTGGGTCGTCCCGCATTCCGAGGTTTTCAAGGTCAACGGCACGACGTGGACCTACGTCGCCGACCTTACTGGCTTCAGCTCGAGCGACCATGTGTACACGATTGACTACGACGACAACAGCAACGCGCCCGAGCTCCTGGTGCCCACCGGTGCCCTATCCCAGACGGACACCTGGGAACTTGTCTACTGCATCACAAACTACAAGGGCTGCTGCAGCCTTCGGGCTTGGTGACATCGATCAGGACAACAGCGACGGCGCAAGTGTCGCAGAGGTGCTGATCGATGAGTCGAGCCCCACCAGCAAGTCGTTCCAAGACCTGAGGGCGATATTCACAATCACCAACCAGACCACCGCAACCACGGACGAAATCTGGGTTGTCGATGCCGCGGATGACAGCCCGAACCAGGACGAGGAGCTGATGGTCTACACCATCACTCAGGCAGATGCCACCGAGGCATTCTTGGAAGCCTACGATGATGTCCTGGACTCACCAAGCGATGTCTACGTTGCCAAGACGAGCAGCGACACATACACCCAGCCGACCCAGAACGGGATGGATCCTTACACTGACGCCGTTACCCTAGTGGACGAAAACCAGGTCACCGGTCACACCTACTATGTGGATATGACAGGGTCGAACATCGACATCATCGACCTGACGACTGGCCGCTACCTGGTCGACAACGCAGCCAAGGGAGACTTCGCCGACGGTGCGGGCGCCTGTTTCATCTTCCCTGGCTGGGCGGTGGACTGGGATCTCACAGTCGGCGACGACACGGACGGATACATCACCACCACCCGGGCAATCCTGAGCCGCTACGCGTTCGTCTGCGACAGGGGCAACAACAGGATCAAGGTTATCGGGGTGCCTGACATCAGCACGACCGCAGGCGACGACCTTCCGGGAGATGCTCACACCTGCGTTGCGCAGCCGAGTGGTGCAGGAACGATCGGCGCGGTACAGGACCAGGACTACCGGTTTGTGACCCCGGCGAGCGTGCCGGAAAACTGGAAGACTGGAACTGTCGCGCGTCCCATCAAGGAGGGTTCGCTGGAAACCATTATCGCCGATCCGGACGGAACACCGGTCACCTGGACCCGTGTGGACGACCTCTCGACCGCTGGGCCGAATGACAAGGTGTTCCAGCTGGACTGGTGGGAGGGTGTGATCCTCTTCGGAGATGGCGTCCACGGTGAGATTCCCCCGGCGAGTACCGAGTTCGAGTGCACGTATACAACTACCCCCGATGTGCTCCGGTATGGCTCAGCCGGCTCCGGCCCCGGGCAGTTCTCGGACCCGACTGGGGTGTGCGCCATCTGGAACGCGAACCTCTCCTGCTTCGTCGTCTATGTCGCCGATACGGGTAACGATAGAATCCAGAAGTTCTTCTTCTATCCCGAGGACGCGGCCCTCAACATGCCGCCCAGGATGGAGTTCGTCTGCGAGTGGAGCACGGCTTCTGGTTCGGGCGACCTGCTCAGCGGCCCGACGGATATCGACGTCGAGACCGATGGGACTGACTACTATGTCGGCGTGGTCGACTACGGCAACGATCGTGTCGTGATCTACGACGACACAGCCTTCGAGACTGGTGGCACCACGGTGCCCACCTTTGAGACTTCCTTCGGTGGCACCGGCAACACGCTTGGCAACTTCGCCAGCATCGACGGGATCGACCTTGTCAAGAACGGGACGGAGATCGAAATCTACGTAGCCGACGGAAGCCGTGGCACGGTGACCAAGTACGTGCTCGCGCCGATGCCCGCGATCATGTTGGTGTTCACCGGGGCAAGCCAGCTGCCGGCGTCTTTCCCGCCGAGCGGAAGCTATCCGATCACCTTCACGGTCACCAATGCTCCCGAGGGTGCCTACGTCGACTTCTACTATGACACGAGCGACACCTGGAGCGCTTCCTCCAAGCTCTGCTTCCCCTCTGGGAGCGTTGGAACAGCGGACAGCCCAGTGACCTGGGTATTTGCCGACAGTCCTGATGGGATGCCCGCGGACGGGACCTACTATCTGTTCGCGATCCTCAAGGACGCCGACGGCAACACGCTGGCCACAGACGCTTCCACCTCGACGGAGCTGCTCACGATCGACAGCAACCTGACTCAGAGCCTGCAGGCAAGGGATCAGTTCGACAACGATCCCACGCTGCTGATGGCGCCGGGCCAGGAGAAGACGATTCTGCTGGAGGTGGCATACCCGGACAGCATCGTAGGCGCTTCCTTCGTTGGGACCTTCCCCACTGACATAATGGAGATCACAGGCATCCATCCCGGAAACGGCTGGGAGGGCACTGGCTACACCCAGCATGTCTGGAGTGCGACCTACGACAACGCTGCGGGAACCTACGAGGTCCATACGGCGGTTGTCGGATCACCCTATGGCTTGACTGCCTCTGGCCGCCATACGCTGGCCACTGTGACCGTCCGTGCCAAGGACGCCCTCGACACGAGCACCCGCTCTATGAGCGGCGTCTTCACGGTCGATGCTGGCAAGAGCACCCTGACGGACAAAGACGGCAACACGCCTAGCAGCTGGGAGGCGAGGTCGCTCGGTGTCTATCTCGCCTACGTCGGTGACATCGCCAATGCGACCACGGGTGTCGATTCGACAGTGCCTTACCAGCAGCCGCGGCCTGACGGCTACATGAGCAGCGCCGACATGTTCGCTTTCGTGTTCGGTTGGAATGGGTCGGGCGGTACTCGCGACCCGATCGCCGACATGGGCCCGACCAGGGGGAAGGCACCCAATCTCGTGCCCGCACCCGACGGCGAGTGGGACCTCGATGACCTGATCGCATTCACCACAAACTGGTCATGGTTCGAGGCCAACGGCTTCGGTACCCCGGCTGTGGTGGGCAAGGGCGTGGTGCCAGGCTTCACACCGATGGGTGAACCGGTCGAGGGCGAGGCAGTTATTTCCATGAATGCTTGTGTGGATGAACCACTGCCTGGCAACACGGTCACCGTCGACGTCGAGGTCTCCGACGTAACTGACCTCACGGGTGCCGTAGTCAGGGTTGCCTACGATCCCACCGAGACGCGCCTGCTTCGGGTAGAGAAGGGAGAGTTCCTGGAGCGTGGCGGCGCGAGTGTGCTGATGGAGACCATCCAGCGTGATGGCCTCTGCGAAGTCTGCCTAGGCAGGCTGTCGCCAGAAGCACCTGGTGTGAGCGGCGAAGGCACTCTGGCAACACTGACCTTCGAGCTCATCGCTGTTCCGGAGAGCGAGCTGGTCTTCGGCTATGACTTGAGGTCGAACGACAACGTCGTGCTGCTGAGAGAGACGAGCAGGTGGTCGCTCGGCGGGGCTGCAACGGGCAAGGTCGCGCTGTTCCAGAACTTCCCCAACCCGCTGAGCAACGAGACGAGCATTGTCTTCTCGCTGCCGAAGGCCTCCGAGGTTGATCTCTCCGTCTATGACCTCTCCGGGCGGAAGGTCAGGACGCTGCTCAGCGGACCGCAGGACCCCGGCGTCTTCGCAGTTGAGTGGAATGGTACCGACGGACTCGGCATGCGAGTCCCAAGCGGTGTCTACTTCTACAAGCTGCGCGTCGGAGAAACCGAACACACCAAGAAGATGATGGTTGCCTGGTAGGCACCAGATCTTTCATCCAAGGTGGGACGGGGCGGCCCAGCTGTGGGCCGCCCCCGTTTCCTAGGTCGCTCCCCCTGGCCCACTCCGCGGCCGGATAGTCCAGTTGGTCCCCCCTGCATCGGCCCACCGGATGAATCTTTGCCACAAGGGTGCTGAAAGCAACCACCCTCGGCCGCCCGATCCTCTCCGCTGGCACCTCCAAGTATTGCTGCTTCTTGAAGTTTCTGCATCACGGCCGCTCTGGCACGCCCGGTGCATCAGCGTCCCTGCAGGAGGAGCAGCATGGCTGCAAGAACCAGGAAGACAATCCTACCTCTGCTGGTGGCTTGCGCCGGCCTGATGATTGGCTTCGGCAGCACCTTAGCCCTCAAGGTCGACCGCGAGCACGTACCCCGCGTCCCCGATGGTGACCTGAGATGGCTAGGATCGACTCGGGTCCTTTCCGAAGGGCGCGTGGGCGTTGCAGCAGGTTCTGAGGGGCGCACCGGCGAGCGGATTGGCACTCTCACGACGAGTCACTTCCGCATGGGCTACGGCCTCACTGGGTGTTTGGAGATAGGGCTGAGCACGGCGTTCATACAGCAGGTCAAGGAAGACCCTGCCTCAGGATCTTCCATCGCCAAGGCTGGGCCGGCCGACTCGAGGGTCTACCTAAAGTGGGTCTCACCCAGGAACGCCCCAGGCCTCAGGGTGGGCTTGAGAGCAGCCCTCGGACTACCGACGGGCTACGACAAGGAGGCCGAGGGACTCCTTCCCTTCACGACCCGGAACCTGGAGTTGGATCTCCGAGCCCTACTGGGATACGAAGCACGCGCGAGCGCCTTCTACGTGAACCTGGGGGCACTCCTGCCGGGGGGACGGCTGCACAATAGGCTCACCGCTGGTGTTGGCCTAGAAACCCAGCCTCTCTTGCTCGGCACGCTCGGCTTACTAGGAGAATACGCAGTCGAGTTCGACCTACCGGAAAAGGCCTTTGCGCACACTGCGTTCGGGGCGGCCACGCTGCGGCTTCCGCTCGGGTTCAGCCTCAATCTGGGCTTGTGGAAACACTTCGTGGAGGGGGAAACGGAGGGCGTTGCACCTGTTTTCCGGATCGCCTATGGGAAGCGGCAAGATCCCCCCGCGCACAGGCAGGCCATGAGGGCACCCCTGAGGGTTGCAGTGCGAGAGCGGAGAGCCCTGGTGGAAGACCCCGCAGGAGTCTCACGACGGTTACGAGAAAGGCTCGCAATCGAACTGGTGCGCAACGAGGAAGCGGTGATCGCGGGCGTGGGAGAGGCCGATTTCGTCCTGGATGTGCGTCTTACGGCGCTAGCTGAAGGTAGGAGCCGTGGTCTGAGCATCCCAGGAGTGTTTGCAAGCCCCCGGGCAACCGTGGAACTGGACGCAGTGGCCGAGCTCCGGCGCCGCGGTGGAGAAACAATCGAGATACCTGTGACCGTCGAGGTTGCCAGGGGCACTGGGATGCGCCTCTTCCCGCCTTCGGGCGATGAGGACACCTGGGTTCCGACAGCGCAAGTGCGTCAAGCGCTGCGG
>CAYMBA010000176.1:0-5501 GCA_964388535.1 uncultured bacterium
CTGCAAGCGCGAAGGTGACTCGAAGCGAAAGCATCGGTGCTCCTCCAGGCTGCAATCGGCCATCGCGAGAACATCCCATGGATCCCCCCTGGGCAGCCCGTTGCAGGATCCGTGCCTTCGGTCGACAGGGCACACGGAAGGCAAATCCCTTCCACGCACGAGACTTCGGGGGGGGCCCGGCTGCTCCCGAACAACGGGGCCCAACCGCATTGCAGGATGCAAGGAGCACCGTTCGCTCTGCCACGACTCCGCGGAACATGGCTCCGCCCTAGTGTGTTCTGAAGCCCGGATGCTGGCGCGACCGCCTGCCCCGGATCGAACAGCGACCAGGCAAGAACAGGACCCGGGGTTGGGACGACAGATCTCCAAGCAGGCGCAGAGGCACCAATCCCTCTGCGCCATCGACTCGAGTGCCTTCGCACAGCGGATCGTCGGAGTCGTACTGGAGCGACGGAGCAGCTGGGTCTATGGTTGTGCGCCTTGGAAAAAGGAGATGGGCAAGGAGGTGAAAAGATGTCTAGACACAACTCCGCGCGTCATACATGGAAGGTCCTGCTGACCATCACCGCATTGACCGTGGGATCCTTTCTGACAACGGCGGTCAACCAGCCCGCGACCGCATCACTGTGGGAGAGGAGCTCCTCCGATGCAGATCCCACCGCCACGGCGGAAGCCCTTGGGAAGGCGTTCAACAAGGTCTCCGAAGAGGTACTCCCATCGGTCGTCACCGTAACGAGCGAGCGTGTTCTTCGTGTTACCAACCCGCTGGAGGAGTTTTTCTTTGGTCCTTTCGGTAGGGGCCGGCAGCGCGAATACAGGCAGTCCGGCCTGGGGTCCGGTGTGATAGTCGATCCAGACGGCATTATCCTAACTTGCAATCATGTAGTGGAGGATGCGGAGAACATACAGGTCCGCCTCTTGGACGATCGCATCTTCGATGCCGAGGTGGTAGGCACCGACCCAGGAACAGACATAGCTGTGCTGCGAGTCGAGCCTGACGAGCCTCTGCCGGCCGCCAGGCTGGGAGACAGCGATGCCATAGAAGTCGGTGAATGGGTGCTAGCGCTCGGGAATCCCTTCGGCGTGGGCCTGAGGGGAACTGTGACCGCGGGGATCGTGAGCGCAAAGGGACGCTCTGGGCTGGGGTTGGTGGACTATGAGAGCTCGATTCAGACCGACGCAGCCATCAACCCAGGGAATAGCGGTGGTCCGTTGGTGAACCTCCGTGGGGAGGTGATTGGCATAAACTCCGCGATCGCCTCGAGGACCGGTGGCTACCAGGGCCTCGGCTTCGCCATACCGATCAACATGGCCAAGCAAGTGATGCAGAGCATCCTGGAGCACGGTCGGGTCGTCCGTGGCTGGCTTGGGGTCAAGATCCAGAACCTGACGGACGTCCTGCGCAAGGAACTCGGGGTCGATGAGCCGGGCGGTGCTCTCATCACTGAGGTTGTCGAGGGCAGCCCCGCAGAGGAAGCGGGCCTGAAGGAAGAGGACGTCGTGATCGAGGTCGACGGCAAACACGTCCAGGATGTAGCCGATCTGCGTTTCAGGATCGCTGGAACCCCACCCGGAACAACGGTGGAGCTGACGGTGGTGCGCGACGGGAAGCGGAAGCGGATCGAGGTCACCCTCGGAGAGCTCGAGGACGGCGGCAGGGCATCAAGCCTACCGGTTCCAAGCGTTCTTGAAGACCTTGGATTCGAAGTGGAAGACCTCGACGAAGACCTTCGGGCCGAGTTGGATGTCCCCGACGACATCGAAGGGGTCGTCGTGACCTACGTGGCACGCCGATCCGTTGCGTTCCGGGAGGGGTTGCGGACAGGCGACGTCATCACTCACGCGAACCGGCACCGTATCCGTAGCGTCGACGACCTCTATGGGATTATCGAGGATCTGGAGGCCGGCGATACGCTGATGCTCAAGGTCTGGGGTAGGGGCGGTAAGAGACTCGTGGCGATGAAGATAAGGGGGTAGGCCGACTGTGGTCCAAGCGCCATACCTTACGGCATCGGCGTTCCTGAGAGAGCGCTTTGGCCGCCGCATCTTCCGGGTCGTGGTCGACGCAGGCTTCTCATGTCCCAACCGCGACGGAACGATCGGATGGGGAGGCTGTATCTTCTGCTCCATCGAGGGCTTCCGCCCCCCCACGAGCCGCCCGGATCGCACCATACGGCAGCAGGTGGAAGCAGCGCTGCCGGCGCTGAAGCGCCGCTACGGCAGGCGCTCCGGTTTCCTCGTCTACTTCCAGCCCTACACGAACACATACGGGCCTGCGGAGAAGATAGAATCCCTGCTTCAGGAGGCTATTTCCATACCCGGCAGCGTGGGCGTGGTGCTGGGAACGAGGCCTGACACCCTGGAGCCCGATGTCCTCGACGTGCTTGAGCGCTTCTCGCGTTTGCACTTTCTCCAGGTCGAGCTGGGGGTGCAGTCGACCGACGATCGAACGCTCGAGGCGATGGATCGTGGGCACACCTGCGAGACCTCAAGGCGTGCCATCGCGACTCTACTGTCCAGGGGCATACGCGTGGGGGCGCACATGATACTCGGCACCCCGTGGGAGAGTCCCGATAGTCAGATCCGTGGTGGGATGATCCTCAGACAGGCGGGCGTTCAGTCGGTCAAACTGCACCACCTTCAAGTACTGAAAGGAAGTCGGCTTGCTGCAATCTGGGAAGGCTCTGGTCTGGAACTTCCCGACTGGCGCGAGTACGGAAGGATCGCTGCCGCCTTCATCAGAAACCTTGGTCCCGACATCGTGGTCGAGAGACTCTTCGCAAGCGCCCCCGATAGGCTCCTCATCGCACCGCGCTGGGACGCAGACGCCGAGACAGTGAGGCGGTACATCCACGAGCTTCTCACTACCCAGTGAGCGGTCCGTGGCCGAAGGTCCCCTCTAGGAAAGATTCCTCCTGAGGCTGACTCAACATGCTGGGTCGGTGGGCTCCGGAAACGCCGGGCAATTGGAGAAATCAAAAGAGAATCCCCGGGGTGAGAACTCGCCAGTTGCTATGTCCTGTTCGTAGTCCCCCTTCCAGGCCTTCCTGGCAATCGTTGCCATAGCATCTAGGAACCTGTCGATATCCTCCTCGGTGTTGTGCAGCCCGATGCTGGCTCGGACCCCTCCCGGGGTGGCTCTGCGGTCTCCCTTGCGGATCTGTTCCTCGAATCGTCGTTCCTCCTCGGGGGTCACGCCCAGAAGATGCTTTATTAGCGGGTGAGCGCAGAAGCAACCAGCCCTCACAGCGATTCCGTACTCATAGGAAAGGACAGCCGCACAGAGGTTGTGGTGCACCCCCTCGACATCGAAGGTCACAACGCCCAGCCGGTTCTCCAGGCGTTCCGGGTCATCAGGGCCCAGGATCCTTATGCCCTCGATGGCTCTAAGGCCCCGAAGCATCTTGGCCGTGAGCCTGCGCTCGTGGGCCTCGATCCTCTCCATCCCGATCCGCTCGTAGATCCGAATGGCGCAAGCCAATGCGAAGAGACCCAGCACGTTCGGGGTGCCAGCCTCCTGGCGGTCTGGGGGATCGGCCCAAATAACGTGGTCGAGCCCCACGGAGTAGACGGTACCCCCACCCTGCAGATATGGCACGGCGGCTGCGAAGTGATCTTTCCTGCCTACGATCGCCCCCTCCCCGTAGGGGGAGTTCATCTTGTGCGCGCTGAAGACAACGAAGTCCAGATGCCCAGGGTCGTCGTGAGGCAGCATGCGTATGCACCTATGCGGCGCCAGCTGAGCCGCATCGACCACTATCCAGGCCCCATGCTCATGGGCCATCTTGGCGATCTCGTGAACGGGGATGACCTCGCCTGTGACGTTCGAAGCCCCGGTGACGGCCACGATCCTGACCGAACCCGAAAGCTCTTCCAACCTCCTGCGCAGGGAAGACAGGTCGAGCTCGACACCGCCTGGCCTGAGTGAGACATATTCCACCCTTGCCTTTCCACGCCAAGGCAGGTCATTGGAATGGTGCTCAAGGATGGTTGTCAGTACGACATCCCTCTCTCTGTCGAACTCAAGGCTCATGGCGAGCAGGTTGAGCCCCTCAGTCGTATTCCGCACTGGGATTACGATGTCGCGGGCAGGATCCCCACCTACGAACTCCCGAACGATCTCGCGAGCCTCCTCGTACCGGCGGGTGCAGTACACCGAGTCGAATCCAGTACCCCGATGGATATTCGAGTAGTAGCCTTCGACATTCCTGATGAAGGTGCTCACGGCACGGAATGGTTTGGTGCTCGCCGCATTGTCGAGGAAGACCTGGCGGACCCAGCCGCCGCCCAGCACCGGTACGCGGTGATCGGCCCCAAGCACCTCGGGTACGAAGAAGCCGTCCTCCCCAGCAGCAAGGGCATCAGCCGGAGCGCTCCAGCCGCTCATCCGATCCATCTCCACCTCCGTCATAGTCCGCAGTACCGCCGCCGAGCGGCCTTGGGATTCTCACCCGAGAGACGCGATGCTTGCAAGCCCGCTGGCAAGAGGGCATGGGGCCGGCTTGGGGTTGCTTGTGCCGCATGTGGCCACGCGGTTGACTTGCAGCGGCCGGGCAAATAGGCTTCACAGCGGATCGAGATTCGGGTCTTGGGCATGAATCTTCCGTCCATCCGACGCCGGGATGGCCGGCAGGGAAAGGATCGCGCCATGGCGGGCAATGGAAAACATGTTCACGTAGTAGGAACTGGAACGATCGGCGAGCCCTTGATCGGTCTGTTCTGCGACTTCCGCAAGGAGCTCGGGATCGATGTCATCAGCTTCAACAAGAAGCAAGCCCTCACCTACGACAGGCCTAAGGTCAAGAGTCTGATGAAACGCGGGGCTGTGCTGGCGGCAGACGAAGAAATGATACCCAAGTTCGAAGACCTTGGGATGAAAGTGACCTACGAATACAAAGAAGCCCTTGAGAAGGCAGATGTGGTGATAGATTGCACGCCCATGGGCAACGAGCATAAGGAGAAGCACTACAAGAACTTCGAGTCCAACACGAAAGGCTTCGTTGCACAGGGTAGCGAGTTCGGATTCGGGAAGATGTACGCCCGTGGCATAAACGACGAGGCGCTCGAGCCAGGCGTGGACAAGTATATCCAGGTTGTCTCCTGCAACACCCACAATCTTTCAGTCATCGTCGATACGCTCGCTCTGCAGGAAAAGGACCCCAACAATCTCGTGGAAGGACGCTTTGTCCTCATACGACGAGCAAATGACATAAGCCAGGACGGGAAGTTCATCCCAGCTCCACAGGTGGGCAAGCACGACGACGAGCGCTTCGGGACACATCACGCCCGAGACGCCTATCATCTGTTCAAGACACTAGGCTATGACCTGCCCCTGTTCAGCTCGGCGATGAAGGTGAACACGCAGTACATGCATGCAATGTGGTTCCATTTGAAGTTGCGCGAGAAGATCACGCTTCCTCAGGTGATAAGCCGGCTGCGCGAAAACCAGCGAATCGCACTAACTGAGAAGCGGACCGCCAACTCCATCTTCTCCTTTGGCC
>CAYMBA010000177.1:0-5436 GCA_964388535.1 uncultured bacterium
TGTCCGCCGCCAGTCCGCAGGCCTACAGCGGGGCACATGCTCCCCACAGCGTGCTTGACCGAACCGCGGCCGGACGTCCATCCCTGAACCTCCAGAAGACTGCTTATCTATGCCGCCGGCTAATGACCGGCATACTGCTCTAACCGACTTATTCGGAACCGGGCTTTGAGTTCTTGACCCTGGACCGTCGCGGGCCAACCCAGTAGCAGTAAGTGTCCTGATAACCCTTCGCGCCTGCCTGCGCATCGACCTGGACCTCCCGTCCTAAGGCCTGGTGACCACACAGCCCTTGCTTGTGAACGTTATCGGCAAGTTGTTGTAGTCCTTCAGTTTCGAGGCATCCTCTGGCACGAACTGGTCAGTGGGGTCGTCGTCCATGATGTAGGCCACCTGGATCTCCCGAATGGTGGGTTTGAGCCTGGCGTGGATCGTGCAGATGACACCTGAGCCATCTGCTTCGGTTCCGATTGGATAGGTATTCGTGGGGTCATATTGGATTTCCCACGTGGCGTCGACTACTATCTGCTTCAAGAAGCCGCCCTGTGAAAGTGGCCGATCCTCGGGCGACATCATCAGGTGGCCGGAATTGTCTGTGTAGAACGAGCCTTCCTCGAAGCCCGTCATCTCCATCTCTGTCGGGTTGTAGCGTATGTGCAGCTCCGCGCCCATTAGGTCGAGCGCACCATCGATGCAGACGGGTAGCTGGAATTCGCCTGTGTTGGGATCGGCACAGATGGTGTCGGCGCAGAAAGAGATCTCGGGCGCCTTCACGGTGATGAAAGTACTATCGTTCGAGATCGCCGATAGTGATGCCTTGTTCGTAGCTGATATGACGAAGTGGTATGTCGACTGCTCGTCTAGCCCCGTCAGCGTGAGAGCGTGACTGCGAGTGTACCGGGAGGGATCATCTGCATGCTCTGTCGCGGTCTGCCCGTACGAGATTGTCTTCCCATAGTAGATGAGGCAGCGGCAGGGATCATCGGTCTTCCATTGGATGCAAGCTGAACTCGAGGTGATCCCTGCAATAGTGACATCGGAAATGACCGGCGGAGTGGTGTCATGGGTGTCTTGATCCTCAAGGGTGGTAAATGGTGGGCCTGCAGCCGAGATGGTGTCCCCGAGCGTTGTGACTGCAGTCACTGAGTAGTAGTAGCGTGTGGCCGGGAGTAGGTCGGAGAGCGTTACCTCGTGTTCGTAACTGAGCTGCGAGATTCTGCTTTGTGCGGTTTGAAGCGCTTGATCGGCACTGTAGAGAACGTGACCGATCGTCGGTTCGGTAGTTGTCCAACTGAGAACGGCTGAGGAGTCGGTAATAGAATGGGCAGTAAGGTTCTCGATTCGCAAGTCGTTCTTCTGCGGTGACTGCTCGCTCGAGGTAGTGGTGGTGATACCGCAGCCGCATAGGAGCAGGGCTGCTGCGGCAGATGCTACCTGAAGCCAGACTCTCCCGGGACGCACAAAGGGTTTCATCTTCCTGTTCACTCCTTTGCTACTCGGACCGGCGCCATCCATGGCGCCGGGACAGATGGCTCAAGAGCGCCAACTTTCCTGGCTGAACAATCGTCAGGGGGAAGCAGGACCTTTAGGGTGCAACCCGTCAGGGTTGAAACGGTCCGTGTGGCAGGTCTGGGGATAGGTAAGGCGTTGCTGCCGACAGATCACCGTGTTGGGTCTGCATACGGGGAGCCCTAGAGGCGCTCGAGATCGCTGCGTTTCTCGATCACGCGGTCAACCAGCCCGTACTCTTTGGCCTCGGGGGCTGCCATCCAGAAGTCCCTGTCGGCATCCTTGCGGATCACCTCCGGAGACTTGCCAGTTACCTCAGCCACGATCGAGTTGTATCGCTCCCTGAGTCGGACTATCTCATTGCTGGCGATCTCCAGGTCTGAAGCCTGCCCAAAGGATTGTGAGGATGGCTGGTGCAAAAGGAAACGGGAGTGGGGCAGGCTACACCGCTTGCCTGGATCACCACCCAAGAAAACCATCACCGCTGCGCTCGCACACAAGCCCGCCACGAGCGTGCGCACAGGCATCTCGACGAAGTGTAGCATGTCGTATATGCCGAAGCCGGAGTCGGCTTCACCTCCGGGCGAGTTTATTATCACGGTGATTGGCTTTTCCTTTGAATCTGCCTCCAAGAGCAACAGCTGCTGGTAGACCTTTCTTGCCAGCTCGTCAGTTATGGCCTCACTTACCAGGATAGTGCGGGTCTTGAGGAGCTTCTCCTGGAGCTTCTCGTCGTCTTCGGACCGCGAGGGTTCTTCCTCTTCCTCGTCCGGCTCTTCATCCGGTTCCTGAATGCTAGTGGCACGGGCCTGGACTAAGAGATGGGTGCAATCCATATCGTTCATCTGGCTTTCCCCCACGTCCTTCTCCTACCGCTCGATTCACCCAGCAGATCGGCTCCCCGGATGCGGAGCTTGAAGCCCAACTGCTCGAATGGGCGGGAGACTAGCATCAGCAGACCCCGACACTCAAGAGGTCCGCCGATCTGGAACGACAGGCATCCTTAGGCGGAACCGTGCCCACCAGATGTCCCTTCCCTCGCGTTTCCATTTCAGCAAGTAGTTGGTAGTCACTTCGCCCTCGGGGTCGCCGGCCCAGTCGGTCTCCTCAAATGAGTCCCTATGCAAAGAGAACATCTCACGGATCACCGTTGCGTACTCGTCGTGGTCTGTGGCCACGCGTACTTCACCGCCAGCAATGAGAGCCCGCTTGAGCAGATCCATGAATTCGGGCCTGAAGAGTCTGCGTTTGTGATGGCGCTTCTTGGGCCATGGGTCTGGAAAGTAGACGTGCACAACACTGACCGTATGGGGTGGAATCCAGCGCTGAAACACGTCCATTGCGTCTGCCCGGAATACCTTCGCATTGCTGATTCCCGCACGACCTAGTCGCTTGGCGGCTCTGCGGTAGTACTTGCCTGCACGCTCTATTCCAAGGAAAAGCACATCTGGCCGCCGGAGGGCAGCCTCCTTGAGGAACCTGCCCTTGCCACAACCTACGTCGATCTCGACCGGTCCGCTTGAGCCAAACAATTGGTTCCAGTCGAAGGGAGGTGTAAGGACTGCAGGATCGACCTCGACAGGCCAAAGCACCCTGAATGCTTCCTCCGCCTGCAGCCTTTGGCCCTCGGCAGCTGTCGCAGCGCTGCCGAGTTGAGCGTTAGCACCCTCGCCAGCTTTCGATTCGCCGTGTGCGTTCCTTTTTTCCGGACTCGCCATCGGGGCTAGGTTCCTGCCCTTAGCTTCTCGACCACCCGCCCGGCAACCTCCATGAACGCCCGCGCGGCAGTGGAATCGGGTTCCCTCACGACTATCGGCTCGCCCGTATCGCCGCCAACGGCCAGTGAGGGATCCACAGGCACCCTCCCGAGAATCTCTACCCCCAGCCGTTCCAGCTCCAGGGTCAGAGTGCCGCGGGGAAAGATGTCACTGCGCTTCCCGCAGTGGGGGCATTCGAAGTAGCTCATGTTTTCCACCACACCCAGCACAGGCACATCGACGTTCTTGTTGGTGAACATTTTCACACCCCTTATCGCGTCCACCAGGGCTACGTCTTGGGGGGTGGTGACGATAACGGCCCCCGAAAGGCGCGCCTTCTGCGAGATTGAAATCTGAATGTCACCGGTGCCGGGAGGGAGGTCCAGAACCAGATGCGAGACCCCGCTCCAGTTCACATCTCCCATCAGCTGCTCGACGGCGCGGCTGGCGAGAGGACCGCGCCAGATGACGGGTCCCAGACCGCTCATCGCCAGGCCCAGTGAGACGACTTTCAGCCCGTACGCTTCTCTGGGGATGATCTTTTCATTCTCTCCGACCTCCAGCTGCAGGTCGGAGATGCCAAGCATCGTAGGCACACTGGGCCCGTATATGTCCGCGTCTAGGAGACCCACGGAAGCGCCGCTGCGGGCCAGTGCCAGGGCCAGGTTGACGGCTACCGTGGACTTCCCGACACCCCCTTTGCCGCTGGCAACGGCGATCTTGTAGTCGATCCCTGCCAAGAGGTCTTCCTTCAGGAAGACCTTAGGAGGCTCTGGTTCGGTCTTGCTCGTGTTGTAAGGGCCGCTGACCTCGAGGTCAAAGGATAGTCCGCGCGCGCTCAGAACCTCGCGCGTCTTCTCCTCTATCCTTTGGGCGACGCCGGCATCGGTGGTACTGATCTCCATACGAATCTTCCACCGCTCGCCCTCGCGGCCGAGCGCCTTCACGTAGCCCAGGGTCACGATGTCCTTGTCGAGACCGGGGAACTTCACCTCTCTGAGCAGATCGAAAACCTCTTCGGCCTTCTCCATCTTTGACCCCTCCGTTCCGAAGCCGCGCTGGAGCGGCACCAGAGTAAGAAAGACAGCGGGGCGGATCGCTCCCGCTGCCGATTGCAAAGCCAGGCACCCAACGATACTCTAGCTCTGTTTCCGTGAGAAGGGTGTAGTTGCACGCAGGCCAGGGGGAATCGTGCAAAGGGTTGCAAGAATGACGGCGACTGTGCTGTGGATCGTCGCTCTTGGTACGGTTCTCTTCAGCCTCGCGGAGAGGGTCCCTCTGGGCACTGCCCTGTACTTCACGCTGACAACGCTTACGACCGTTGGCTACGGGGATGTCACGCCCTCTACGCCTGGTGGCAGGGCCGTTGCCATGGGCTTGATGGTCGGGGGGGTTGGGGCCGCGGTCTACGTACTCAGTTCGGTTTTCTCTTTCGTAGTCGAGGGACGCCTCCGGCAGATCTTGGGAGTCAGACGGATGAAGAAGGCGATCGAGAAGATGAGCGGCCACTACGTCATATGCGGCTTTGGCGGCCTGGGTCGCCTGGTGGCCGAGGAAGTAGCTGCGATGGGGGCAGACTTCGTGATCATCGAGCAGGACCCAGCCCGCGCGGGAGAAGCGAGGGAACGCGGCTACGCTGTTGTGGAAGGGGACGCAACGCTGGAAGGTGTGCTGCGGGAAGCGGGTCTGATGAAGGCCGCAGGGCTGGCCACAACCGTCACCGACGATGCTGAGAGCCTCTACATCGCGCTTGCGGTTCGTTCCCTGAGGCCGGAGCTGCCCGTCGTCTGCAGGGCCTCGAGCGACAGGGTACGGGCGCTATTCAGGAGCGCCGGAATCGTACGTACCATTTCGACCGATGAGATCGGGGCTAGGAGGATGGTCTACTCGCTGCTGAAGCCGAGAGTCATGGACTTCATGGAAGAAATCAGTAGGCCTGTTCCCGGAAGGCCTTCTCTGCATGCAGTGCAGGTAGGCGAGGGGTCTCCCCTGGCGGGGCGGACAATTGGGGATGCCAACCTGAGAGCGAGGTTCGGTGTGGTTGTGGTGGCCATCCAGAGAGAGGGGGAGTTCCTGCCAAGTCCGGGGCCCGGCTCGGTCCTTCATGCTGGGGACGTGCTGATACTCATAGGGCGAGAGGAGCAAGTCGAAAACATGCAGGCCGAGATAGGCG
>CAYMBA010000178.1:0-5395 GCA_964388535.1 uncultured bacterium
GTGGTGGTTGGCAGGGCGGAGAAGAGCTCAATCTTCGTGCAGCTGAGGAAGCGCTCGTTCTGGCAGGTTCTCGGAGAGAAGCTCGGCTGGGGAGGCTAGCCTTGCTGCAGCCTGGGGTGCGGAGGCTGAACGCGCGCCTGTGAAGGCTCCGGAGTACAGACCATGATCACCCGTCTCTATGTGAGGGACTTCGTTCTCATCGAGGAGGCGGAGCTGGAGTTTGGCCCCGGCCTGACTGTCCTTACCGGCGAGACCGGGGCGGGTAAGAGTCTACTTCTTGGGTCCTTCTCCCAGCTGTTCGCCCAGCGTGCTTCGGCTGCGCTCATTCGGCGCGGCGCGAAGGACGCAACGATCGAGGCGGCATTCCGAACCGACGAGCGCCTCAGAAGGAAGCTAGGATCCATCGGGATACGGGCGGAGGAAGAGATCGTGCTGGTGCGCCAGTTGCGGCACGATCGCCCCAGCAGGGCCTTCGTCAATGGCCAACGCCTGACCGCGACTGTACTCTCGCGTCTGGGATCGTGGCTGATCGAGTTGCACGGACAACGCGAGCAGGAGCGCTTCCGGAGTGCGGAGGTCCAGCGCGATCTGCTCGACCTTTACGCGGGGGCCGAGGAGCTGAGGCGTCGGGTTGCGGATGCCTACTCTGAAGCGCAGCACGCTCTGCAGGATCTGCAAAGCCACAGGGCCCGGGTCGAGCGCACGCGAAGCGAGGAGGACTGGCTGAGGTATCAACTGTCCGAAATAGAGTCGGTCGATCCAAAGCCAGATGAAGAGGAACAACTGCGCGTTCAGCTGGAGGACGCACGCCGCAACCGCCAGCAGCGGGAGCTCCTGGATCTTGCTGAGTATCTTCTCAATGGTCGTGAGGGGGCGGTTCTCGAGTCGCTCGAGGAACTAGACTACAGGCTTCGCTCGGCGGGGCTGGAAGATCTGGAGGATCTCTCCGAGGAGGTCTCAGCACTCCTCCAAGCAGCACGACAGGCATATCGCCGCGTCCGCTCGATGGGCTCGGGCGCGGAGGAAGCCAGCGGGGACGAAGAGCGTCTTGCCGAGCGTCTGTCACAGATAGAGACGCTCAAGAGGAAGCACCGTCGCTCCTTGGGGGGAGTACTCGAGCTAGCGGAAGAGATACGCGCCAGGCTGAGGGGCCTTGAAGAAGCCCATGCCGAGGAAGAAAGGCTCCTGCAGATCCTGCGCGACCGGCTTGAGGTTCTCATGGACTCTGCTCAGCGACTGTCCGAGAAGAGGCGGAAGGCAGCGGCGAGTCTGGGTAGGCGCATCGAAGCGGAGATGAGACGGCTCGGCATGGAGGGCGGCTCGTTCGCTGTGACGCTCCGCCCCCGTTGCGAGGAGGGCCATGAAGGGAGTCCCGAGGATCCGGCTACGTGGCCTGCTGGCCCCAAGGGCTCGGAGGACGTCGAGTTCCTGGTCGAGACCAATCCCGGCGAGGGGATGCGACCTATGGGGAGTGTGGCCAGTGGCGGTGAGATCTCCAGGCTGGCTCTGGCCCTCCGCGTTGCCATAGGGCCGAGGGGGTTCCGGCGTCCCATCCTCTTCGATGAGATCGACGCGGGTGTCGGGGGCAGAGCAGCGCGCGTGCTGGCCGAGCGGCTGCGGCAAGTGGCGGAACATCGTCAGGTCCTGCTAGTGACTCATTTGCCTGTGATAGCAGCAGCTGGAACCAGGCACTTGAGAATCGAGAAGCACTCCAAGGGCGGCCGCACAATGGCCGTCGTCAAGGAGCTCTCCGAGCAAGAGCGTCTTCTTGAGCTGGCCCGGATGCTCTCGGGCGATGCCTCGGACCCGGAAGCGCGCAGGCATGCAAAGGCACTCCTGGCCCGGGGCTAGTGTCGGGGCTTCCGTTCGGTGCAGCGGGCTTGCGCCGTGCCTTGCGGTTTGGTATGAAAGAATCCTTCACACCCACCCGCGTCGTTCGGGGTGACGTGCGCCCGTAGCTCAGTTGGATAGAGCGTCTGCCTCCGGAGCAGAAGGCCGCGCGTTCGAATCGCGCCGGGCGTACTGAGGCTTTCAGCGGGGCCCGGGTCCCCGGGGGATCCGGGCCTTCTCATCATTGGCCAAGGCCTGGCCGGGTCTCGGTGTCTACGCAGTGGCCTTCCTCTACTATTGCGTGCCGTGAGCCTTGCAAACTGCAATGCGTACCATGTCGCTCGTGCCGGCGGTGGGCATTCAGCTGCCCGAAATGCTGCAAGTCTTGGCCCTTCTGCAGCTGCCCTTGGCGTGGAACGCGTCTTGCACGCCTCGGAACGGAGGTCCCACATGCACGGCAACGAGAGCAGACTGCTGGCCGAACTCGCTGCGCTGCAGCATCTAGGGGCAAGGCCCAGCCCCGATGCGCTCGAGATCGCTCTGCGCGTGCTCGCACCTGCGGGTGCGCTTCTCGGTGCGGACCGCGCTTTCCTGCTTCGCGGCTTCGATGGGGAACTGGTTGGCTCTGCAAGGGCGAGTGAGGGCTGGGTGCCTCGGGCGGCAGGCAAGGAGGGCATCGGCCTTCTGGGCGAATCGATCCCGGCTCGAGTGTGGGCAGCGGCTCTCTCTGTTCTCGGAGGGGCCGTACGGCCCGGCGAACATGCATCCACGGCCCTTGGCGTCACGCGTGTGACCAGGCGTCGGGGACAGACTGGGCGCCCCGAGCTCTCCGTGTTGCCACCTTCTTCCAGTGCAGCTGCGGAGAACTTAGCGCTGGGCGAACGTCGGAGCGCGACGGAGGAGGGCAAGTCAGAGGGGAACCGGCTCGAGGGACAGCCGCTTCTCGCTGCTTCCGTGGATCTCCTTGGCCACTCTCTGGTCCTAGTGTTTCTAAGGAGGGAGGGCGAACTGGATTTCGATGAGCCATCGAAGGTCTTGCTGGCCTCCATCCTGGCCCACTTCGAAGCCATAGATGCCACACGCTCGCGGGTCGTGGCACTTTGGCGCGACTCGATCACCGACGAGCTGACCCACCTGTACAACTACCGACACGCGCGAAGGAAGCTCGAGCGGATGCTGCGCCGCTTGGATTTGGACACGAAGCCAATCACTGTTGTGATGGCTGATGTGGACAACCTGAGGGAGTACAACAGGCACTTTGGCCACCTCGCGGGCTCTAGGGTACTCGTTGAGGTTGCAGCTGTTTTGAAGCGGGCCGTCCGCGATGGCGACTGGGTTGGCAAGTACGGAGGTGACGAGTTCCTGGTTGTCCTGCCCGAGACCGACAGAAGAGGCGGGCTTGTCGTTGCAAGGCGTCTGCGCGATCTGATCGAGGAGGCCCGGCCTGGCAAGAAAGCCTTCGGTGGGATGACGTGCAGCTTTGGCGTCGCCACGGCTCCGGAGGACGGCACTACCTTCGTCAAGATCGTCTCCGCCGCGGACCACGCCCTCTTTGCCGCAAAGGAGCGCGGCCGAAACGAGGTCGTGGCATACGAACCCTCGATGGCCAAACGGCCGCCCCTGACTCAGGAATCGTCCCCCGAGGAAGAGGCTGCCTGAGACGCCTACCTCCCCATCGCCACATTGCCCCACTCGCATCAGCCTCGCCTAGATGGCATGATCGAGCGCTGCTTGGCTAGATCCGGCCTTAGGTAGGAGGATGGTGGAGCGATGCGCCAGCGCGGGCAGCGCGAGAGCCTTCGGTTGCCTGATGCCCTTGCGCCAGGGAGCTTGTTCCTTGCCCTCTTCGTTCTCCGACTGGTCACGAGGGGAGGGCCCTCGGTGCCGCAATGGCTGGCATCGGCTCGTAGCCTGGCCGAGGCCATCCGAGGCACTGGTGCGACCCTTCCCTCGGCCATCGAACCTGCCCACGATCTTGCTTCGCTGACAGCCGGTGTACTCCTGGCGCTAGGGGTGCCGGAGACCGCCGTGATCTGGGTGGCCATTGTGGCGGCTGGTGCTGTCGCGCTGGCAGCCGTTCTGAGCGCGGGTTCACGCTTCTCGCCGGTCAGACTGGCGGCCTGGGTGCTTGCGGCTTCTCCGGCCGTCTCGGCTGCAGCCGTAGACGCAGATGCCGGGCTGCTAGGTCTTCTGTGCGCCACTTTCCTTGCCGGTGGCAGCCGGTCGTGGCTGCTCGTTTTCGCAGTGGCACTCTTGCTGCCTTCTTCGCCGTGGGCTTGGGTACTGCTCCTGCCGGCTCTGTTGTGGAATCTCATCCGCGGCAGTGAAAAGCGGGTCTCGGCCTTCAAACTGGCGGTGCTCGTCTTGGCAACAGCGGTCAATCCAGCCCTCGCGCTCCATTGGAGTGAGTGGCCGGGAGCCATGTTGGCCCGTGCATACGCGCACGGTGTGCTTCCAGGCCCGCGGGCTGTGGGTATCGGCTCGCCGCTTGAGATCGCTTTGGCCACAGTACATGTGGGCACGGGGTTGCTGGCAGTGGTCGCGCTCGCCCTCTGGGCGAGGGGCTTGCTTGGGAGCACACTTGTTCCCTTGCTATCCGCCGTTGGACTCGGTCTCTCGATTTGGAGCGGCTTTCCAGTGCTGGCAGCGAGGATCCATGCGCTAGCCTTTGCAGCCCCGGCGGCTGAGCTGGCCGCGGGGTTCCTGTGGAGCCGGCTGGCTGCCGCCCGCCGGATCACGCGCTGGCTGCTGCCGGCGGTGTGTGCGGTTCCCCTGGCGGTGCTTTCGGTCCAGGGCATCGCTGCAGGTAGAGCACCTAGTGCTGATGTGATTGCCTGGCTTCGGAGCCAGTGTGAGCCGGGTGCAGTCGTTGTGTGCGACATGGGCTTCTCGCATCGAGGCGACGGCGAGTTCGAGTGGTTCGAAATGCCCTTTCACCGCTCCAATCCACAGCTAGACCATGTAGCGTATTGGGAAGGGTGGTACGGTGCGGCCTCTGCCTTCGTCATCACAGAGAAGATGAGACTGCGCCTCTCGCAGGCCGTGCCCGAGGCCGCGGAGTTCTTCCGGAATCTATGGCGCTCCTCCGACGGGCTGCAGCGCTTCGGCCGGGGCCGAAGCGGTGTGACGGTGTACTTGCGGGTTCCTAAGAAACCCGTGCTCGCCCCGGGCTGGCGCGACCGCGTACTCGAGGCCGCAAGTGGCGGTGCAAGGGGGGACTTCTTCGCGTCTCTCGGGGCGCTGCTCGTACGGAAGGGATACTACCGGGAGGCGGATTCTCTGCTTGCGAGGGTCCTTGAGTGCGGCATCCAACACGAAGGAGTCTATCTCAATCTGGCGGCTGCGCGGCTGAAGATGGGCCTGCTTTCCCCGGCGGGTTCAGTGCTTGAGGAAGGTCTGCTGCACTTCAAGGATTCGCCGCGGCTTCTATACAACCTCTCGCTCGTTCTGGTGCGGCTTGGTGTCTGGGAGCGCGCGGCTCGCGAGCTGAGGCGCCTCGAGAGAATCTGGCCGCGCTCACCCGATGTGGCCTACCTGCTGGGCGTGGCCCTGGCAAACTCGGGCC
>CAYMBA010000179.1:0-5393 GCA_964388535.1 uncultured bacterium
CCGGCCTACGAGCACCTGGGTATGAAGCCAGGAACGCTTCCGGTCACGGAAGCCGTAGCTGATCGTTGCATATCACTACCCATCTTTGCGGAGATGACTCAGGAGCAGGTTTCCTTCGTCGTGGAGAAGGTAAAGGAAGCCCTGGTCAAAGTGGGGGCATCCTAGGCGCGCCTCAGTAGGCCTTGTCTCATGCGGGCTTGCAGTGGCTGAAAGGCCCTTAAAGAAGTTCGCCAAGGACGGCTCGTTTCGTCCTAGCAGAGTACCACCTCCACCGGTCCGGGTAGTGCTGGACAACATCCGCAGCGCCTTCAACGCGGGCTCGATCATCAGAACCTGCGAGGCCGCGGGTGTGGAACATCTCTATCTGTGCGGTATCACTGCAGCCCCTCCCAACCCAAAGGTGCTGAAGACGGCTCTGGGCGCTGAGCAAAGTCTGTCATGGAGTCACCACCTCGACGTACTCGAGGTAGTTTCCTCGCTTCATGACGAAGGCTTCCAAATCGTATCCGTTGAGCAGACCTCTGCAGGAAAATCCTACACGGAGGTTGACTACGCAGCGCAGAAGGTGGCCTTTGTGTTTGGGCATGAAGTAATGGGAGTCGCCCAGTCGGTATTGGACCGCTCGGACCTGACGGTCGAAATCCCTATGTACGGACGGAAGAACTCGCTAAACGTCGCAACCGCAGCAGGCGTAGTACTCTTCGAATCTCTGCGACAGCGGATACTTCGGCTGCGGGCAAGGAACTAGCTGTCCACGGACCTGTATAGGAGCACCGCCGCGGTTATGTTGTCCCGGGCCTTGCCGGACAGAGCGGCGTCCACGAGCTCAGAGGCAACTCCAGCAGCATCAGGACCGTTTCCAGCTCCGTGACCCAGAACGCCCCTCAGGCTCTCCTCAATGCGGTCCTCTTCGAGCTCCTTGGTCAGTCCATCGGAGCAAAGCAGAAAGACCGCTTCCGTCTCTGGCAGCGGAAACCTTTGTACCTGAGGCGTGAGGCCTTGCATCTTACCGATCCACTCCGTCAGCACATTCCGGTCGGGGTGCCGCCGGGCTGCCTCTTCGGAAATCCGACCCCGCTCGACTAGTTCCGCAGCGCGCGTGTGCTCACGCGTCAGCCGTAGGAGACCCTCCCGGCCCGGGAGTACCTCAAACGCCACTGAATCACCAACGTGCCCCAGAAACGCTCCGTTCCCCGTCAGTGCCAGAAGAGTGAGTGTGCAGCCCATCCCAAGGAGTCGAGGATCCCGGGATGCCTCGAGAACCGCCTTGTTTGCAGCGTCTACCAGCGCGGCAACGGCTTCCTCGGAGCCGGGTACACCCCCACGGGCATCTAGGAACTCACCTACACTCTCCAGCGCCACCCGACTCGCTTGTGCACCCCCAGGCAGCCCACCCATCCCATCGGCAACCGCAGCCAGGAAACCCCCGCTATCCTCTCTTGCGCGGAACGTTCCCCCTGCGTGGCCCGAGTCGACGCCATTTGATGGCAGTCTTAGCGTGCCCGAGTCCCCGGACCAGCACAGCACGGAGTCCTGGTTCTCCTCCCTGCGTTTTCCCCGGTCGGTGACGAGCCCCCAGCGGATCTCGTAGGACACAACCCTCCCCCGCGTAATTCTCACAGTGCCCACCTAGAGAGGCCTGGGGTTGCCGTGCGATCGGGAAGCGCTACAGATCTTCCTCCTCGTCTAGATCGTCGGGCGCCTCGAAGTCGTCGTCGAAATCCTCCAGGTCCTCATCGCCCAGCTCGTCTAGATCGTCGAGGTCGTCGAAATCGCTGTCCACGTCGAAGTCGTCTTCCAGATCCTCGTCGAACTCGCCGAGATCCTCCTCGTCGAAAAGCTCGTCGTCGAGGTCCTCGTCGTCGAAATCGATCTGATCGGGATCGTCGAAGTCGTCGAAGTCGTCCTCGCCACCACGCGGGTAAAGCCACAGGTCACGAAGACCGCGCATCCTATCCTCCCGGCGGACAATGAGCCGCCCGTCTCCCACTTGGGGAGACAAGATGGCCAAGAACCCCAGTTGCTCCCACGGCCCGGCAGCCATGGCGCCTGGGATTTAGCTTGTGGGCGAGTCGAGGTGTCAAACGAAAAAACGGTGCGTCTCTTCCTCTACCTCCCCCCGGGGTAGCGGGAACCTTTGGTTCAGGCCGCAGGTTAGGGGTATCATCCAACGATCAAGTCGGAGCTCGAACCCTCGGAGCGAACGAATGGGCGTGCACCCGCGGGCACGCCAAAGAAAGGGAGACCGAAGGATGAAGTCAAAGATAGCGAAAAGCGCGGGGCTGGTTTTCGTAGCTGCCTCAATGATGTGGGGAACTCCTAGGGCGCTGGCTGCCCCGCCGATACCCCAGCTCTACGATCCAGCAGAAATCTCAGCCATTCTAAGCCGGAAGGCCGAGGCGGAAGCAGCCGGTCACCCTGTCGTCCTGCTTGCCCACAGGAGCTCCTGGCACGTATCCGTCAGCGGTCCGCGGACGCTCTACGAAGACCAAGTGTGGCTGATAGCAGATGCCTCTAGTAAGCAGGCGCGCATGCTTGCGCGGAGCCCTATCGCCTATGACCTGACACTGGAGCAGATGACCTTGCTGCGAGCCCGCATCTTCCGGGGCTCTGACACGTTGAGCCTCGGTCGCAAGGCCCTGGCCCGCCGCCTCTCGGCACCGCCGTGGTGGCCCACCAAGGAGTGTGCTGCTCCCTACGTCAGCGAGAACCTGGCACTGGACGACCTTCGCGACGGCGACGTTCTGGAGCTTGCCTACTCCGTACGGAACCGATGGGGATCGAAGCGCTACCCGTCGACCTGGCTGCGCATACCCTTTGGGTGGCCCGACGCTCCGACGTTGGAGCGGCACATTGTGGTAGGCGTGAAAGGAGGGCGCTGCCAGTGGCGGACCGTGGGCTTCAAGGATGCTTTCGTCCGGAAGCACAGGCGCCCCATAGGCGAGCAGATACCGGAGTGGCTGGAGTGGATGTCGACACAGCACCCTCCGGTGAGAGACACCCGAGGAACGCTTTCGGAGCCAGTCGTGCTGATCACGCGCTCGGGCAATTGGGCTGACGTCTCTAAGGCGTTGTGGTTCAACATAGATTTCTGGGTCCGATCGAACACAGACTCTCTTTTCGAGGAGGCCAAGCGGTTCCGCAAGCCGGGCATCCCGACGCGAAAGAAGGCTCAGGCGGTCCTCTCAGAACTGCACAAGAGATGGAAGAGGGTGAAAGGTAGCCTCCTAGAGTGCTGCTATATTCCCCGGCCGCAGGGTGCCGCACGCCGCCTCGGCTGCGCCAGCCCTATGGAATGGGCACTGCTAGCGACAAGCCTCATGCGAGCATCCCACCTAGATGCCACGATCTTCCTTGCGAGGAGCACCTCGGAAGGTTTCATGCCCGACTTCCCAACCCCGATGCAGTTCGACCGCGCTGTCGTAGCCCTGTTCGTCCCCGAAGCGAACCGTTACGTCCTTCTAGACCCGGCCCAGAAGAATCTGCGGAAAGCCGAGGATGCCATTGCCCAGGATGCGATCCTGCTGGGCGTGCAGACAGACTGGCAGGAGGGCTTATACCGCCTCTCCGGCGGAATGCTCGAGGTGATAGATGCCGCCTCGCTGGAGGGAGCGCAGGAGGATTGACCCATGAAGCGTCTGACGCGCCGGCAGGCAATAGCTATGCTTGGAGGAACCCTTGGATATGTGCTTCTCGGACCAAGGGCAACTCTTGGTAGCGCTCTCCCAAGGGCGGCAATCGCTAGCAAGGGAGACGCATCCTCACTTACGAGGGCGGCAATCGAGGCCATTGGCGGCATGGGCCGCTTCGTGAAGCCCGGCGCCCGGGTCGTCGTCAAGCCGAACATAGGCTGGGACAGACGACCCGAACAGGGAGCAGACACCCATCCGGAGGTAGTAGCCGAAATCGTGCGCCTCGCTCTGGAGGCCGGTGCCTCGAGGGTGCTGGTGATGGACCACACGTGCAACGAGCCGCGCAGATGCTACCGCCGCAGCGGAATCCAGGATGCAGTCAAGGCAGCGGGCGGCAAGATGGTCCATCTGCGTCCCAACCGCGCGGTCGAAATGGATGTGGGAGGCGAACTGATACGCAGGTGGCCCGTCTTCAAGGAAATCGTAGAAGCCGACGTCCTCATAAATGCGCCGGTGGCCAAACACCACTCCCTCTCACTGGCGAGCCTGGGCATGAAGAACTGGTTCGGGGCGATTGCAGGCGAACGCAGCAGGCTCCATCAAAACGTCCCTTTGGCCTCTGTGGATCTAGCCAACTTCTTCAGGCCCGCCTTGACCGTGATGGACGCAACCCGAGTATTGGTCAGGAACGGGCCCCAGGGCGGAAACCCCGAGGACGTCATTCATCCCGGCATGGTAATGGCCAGCGTTGACCCCGTCGCAGCCGATGCCTTCGGCGCGAGCCTGCTTCATCTCGGATTCGACCAGATGCCACATCTGAAGCTCGCCGAGCAACGGGGACTTGGGAGCGCACGCTGGGAGGACGCTCCGGATATCATTCGAGTAGAAGCCAGAACCGGCTAGGTTGTGGTCAAGGCGTCCTTGCAGCTGCAGCGGAGACGCGAGCGACCGACGATGCATAGCCCGGGCCGTGAATGGCAACAAGTGCCCTAGCCGCACCCCTTGCGGGCAGGGGCCTTAGAAGAAGCGCAGGATCCGGCCACAGTGGTCCCCGGCTTACCTCATCCAATCTGCAGTGTCGCGGACACAGAAGTTGAGATCGAATCCCTGGAGCCCGGGCACAGACGGTTCCTGGTCCAAAGCCACAGAGCCAGTATCCAGAATGGCCGTCGTGAAGCGGGCAAGATAGGAACCCGTGGGAAGCGAATCAGTCGGCACAAGAGTGACTACTGGTGAAGCGTGCGCTTTCAGTATCTCACAATCGATCACCTGCGAATCTGGCAGGGATAGTATGAAAGCAGTAGAGTCGACAACCGTGGATGCATCCACGCCATGAGTGAAGGTCACCCGGACGCTGTCATCGGGCGCAATCGAGTCGCCCTGGGCCGGAGCACTCGAAAGCACTACGAACGCGCAGAAAGAAACCCCGGCGCTGTCGACACCCGAGACGCCGAAGGTATCGATCAGCCACAGCCGAACGTGGTAAGACTCATCACAGCCATTCTGCCCCGTCTCGTCAACTTGGCCATCGCCATCGTTGTCCAAGCCGTCGCAGCCAGCTATGTCCATTGATTCGTAGTCGTGGCATGCGGAAAAACCCTCCGGAACAGCTAGGGAATCCAGGCTTCCGTCCCCCCAATCCCACACCGCCACTACGACAGAATCCCCTTCATCAGGGTCGCTCGAACCCGTCGCATCAAAGCACGCATGAACCGTGGAGCCCCAGAGGCACAGCGAGGCGCTCAGATCAACCACAGGCCT
>CAYMBA010000180.1:0-5308 GCA_964388535.1 uncultured bacterium
TCTCGAGTTCCGCCCTGTTGTCGCCTGCCTTGCGCAGAGCTTCTTCTACGTGGGGGGGCCAATGCCCCCCGCGCTTCAGCACAAGGCGGCTACAGGACCCCAGAAATATCGCGACGGCCAGAGCGAGGAGAGCGGCCGCCCTGCCAATCCGTACCATAGCAGCCTCCTTGCAAGTACCCCGCACCACATAGCCCATGATAGCCCTGGGCGAGTGCGACTTCGAGACCAATCGGTTCACACCTGGGGTGGAGATAGAGCAACCTTGGCTGGAAGAACTGAGAGTGCAGGAAAGGTAGGCGTGATCACGGAACGATGGCGTCTGCCCGTAGGTGGAGCACCGCTACTGACCGCTTCCAATGGTCAGTTGCAGGTCTAAACCCACCGCCTCGGCTGCTGGAGTTGCCTTCCTGGCAGCCATTGCCAAGGTGCGCGGCACTGAGAGTCGATACCGCTTGATCGCACTCACGGCCCACTCGGGTAGTCCGTTCGGAATGAACCGATCCCCTTCCGATAGGACCTCCGACAGCGACATCCCCGACCTCAAAGTGGCGGCATCGAAGAGGACAGCCAGTGCCACGGCGACAACGATGCGCGCTTCCTTCAGCCTGCGGGTGTCGGGATGGTCGGCTGCGTGGTGAAGAGCGCCAGCAGAAACAGCCATCGGTAACCCCCAGCGCCGCATCAGTTCATAGCCCACCAACCCGTGGCCAATGCCGAGAACTGCCCTTTCAGCCGATTCTGCCTCCATCTCGGCAGCAAGTGCACTGCCAGACGACTCGGCCTCTTCCTGCGCAGCAAGGAAGTGCTCTGTGAAGTAGCGCACCAGAAAAAGCTTGCCGATGTCGTGGAGCACCCCGGCTGAGAACACCGCATCGGGATTGGGCAGTCGCATCTGCCTCGCAATCTCCTCTGCCGCGCACCCGACCAGGAGGCTCTCACGCCAGAACCCGCGAAGGATGTAGTCCGTACACTCTCGCGGCTGATCCACGCGGTCCCTGTAGCTGCGCCTCAGATAGTCAGCCACGTTCCTTTGCCCTACCCTGGCAAGGGCTCTCCCGAGCCCGGCTATTGGTTCTATGCCACCATAGTAGATGGAGTTGGCCATCCGCAGAACTTCGGCCGCCACTGACGCATCCGTAGCCAGCACCTCCTTTGTCGCCAGCCCACCTTCTATGCTCCCGATCGCCGCATCGAAGCGACATCGGTCGGGAGGGAGCCCCGGAAGACGCAGGTCATCCTGAATGCGCCGCCATATCTTCGTCTCCATTGCAGGCTGAACGCCCTTAGCGCCTACAGTGGGAGCCCGCTCCGCTTCGCCCGTAGCCGATCTCGCCTCGGCCTCTCTTGCTTGCTCGGGATCCCCGTCGCGCGACTCGAGCATGGCATCGGCCAAACTCTCTCGAGCGTCGTTTCTGCGTCGTGCGGCCTCCCTGCCGGGGCCCCTGTTGGGGCGAGCAGCCTGGGCACTTCCAGTTGCCTGAGGCGCCTCCCCCTGCTGGGAAGAGGCCTTGCTCTGCGCGGCCGACTGCCCCGCGGTGCTCCCTCCGGAGGCCTCTTCACGCTGCAGCAAGCCGGTTGCCTCCCGCAAACGCACAACGATGGCCTCCATATCCCTCAAGTCTATGGCCAGGGTGACCGCTCCGGCCCTCCGAAGGGCCGCCTCCCGCCCGATCTCGAGGTCCGCCGAAAGCACAAGCACAGGGGCTGCCCTCAACCTCCCAGCCCCTCGGATCCTGCGGACTACCTTGAGTAGATCCATCCCCTGGGTCTTGGGGTCGATCAGGATGCAATCGTAGGTGGAAGAATAGAGTGCGGCGGCTGCCTCAAACGCATCGGTAGCCGTCTCCGCTGCGAACGCGCCAGACCCATTGAGCCTGGCACACAGCCGCCCGAGGAGTTGGACCTCCGGCGAGATCAGGAGCACTCTCTTCAGTGACACAATGCCTCCCAGGTGCGATTACTGACAACGAGCGGCGCTGCCCCCCGAGAAAGAATCGGCCGCTCCCAGGCAATGCGTAAGCCCGAGCCGCGGGTGGTCCGGCGCGATAGCAGGCCCAAAAGGCCTCGGCCGGGGCTCCATTGCACCCACCGCTGCTCTCCTGTAGCATCCCGGTCGTCGAGACTGGCCACGGAGGCCGACGTGGAGCAGCAAGCTGAAAGCAGGCGGGGCACGTACAGCCACTTCCTGACCGAGTACTTGGCCCTCTTGGTGCGCTGGAAGCGGCTTGTCTACTGGTCTGCGGGCCTAGTGCTGCTAGTAGCAGTGCTTGAGGCTATTTTTTTGCCCAAGATCTATCAAAGTGAAGCCAGGCTTCTGCCGGTCTCCAATACGGGGCTCTCCGCCTCGAGCCTCAGGTTCGAGACCCTCTCGCAGTTTGCTGGCCTGGCGGACCTCAGCATCTTCGCAAGTTCCGAACTCGAGGCCGTACTCTCTATCCTCGACAGCGAGCAGCTCCGCCGCAACGTGGCAGCAGAACTGAACCTCGTCGAGCACTTCGGCATCTCCGAGGACGACTCGCTGAAGGCCATCTCAATCGCGGCCAAGCGGCTGTCGGAAATGCTCTCGGTGAGCGTGAACAAGTGGGACAACGTGGTCATTACCGCCACGGCGCCAGACGAGAGCCTGGCCGTCGCAATCCTCAGGAGCACGATCAGACAGCTTGAGAGGGCCCAAAACGAGATGTCCTTCACGACGGCCCGTAGTACGAGGAAGTTCATAGAAGGTAGGATGAAGGAGGCCGAGCAGACGCTCCGCCAGGCACAGGCACGCCTCGCCGAGTTCCAGAACACCCATGGGCTGATCGTGCTGGACGAACAGCAGCGCTCGATGGTCAAAGTCATCACCGAGCTCGAGACGCAGTTGACCCTCAAGCGAGCTGAGCTGGACGCCGCGCTCAAGTTTCTCTCCCCAAGTTCCCAGCAAGTTCGCAAGCTCCGCGCCGAGATCAATGCCTTCGAGAAGCAGCTCCGCCGCCTGATAGAGCCGGATTCTACCGGGGCATCGCCGGGTGCTGTTCCCCACCCGCCGCTGAGCGAGATCCCGGATCTGGCCGCCCGCTACGTGAGGCTAGCGATGGACGTAGAGATCCAGCAGCGCCTTCTGGGACTCCTGGCCGAGCAATATGAGCAGGCCAAGATCAGCGAGGTGCGGGAAGTGGCCAGCTTCGAGATCCTAGATCCGCCGAAGGTCCCGCCCGACGTCCGCAGAGGCCCCGTCGTGATCCTGCTCATAGGGATCATCGTCGCGGTTCTCAGCGCTCTAGTGTTACCGCTCTTGGTCGACAGCCTTTCAAGGCACTTCCCGGAGGAGGCCCGCCGCGACGCTGTCCGCCTCATCAGTGCTCTGGTACCGCGCTTCCGCCGCGGCTAGAGCCAAGCCGCAGGGTGCCCCACGCAATGCCCGCAGATAGTGCCCAGAAGGTCCATAGTATCTCGCTGGCGCCTGAATACTCGAAGTACAGTCCCGTGATATTGGCAATCATGACCTGAATGAAGAAGGCCTTGCCGAGTAGCACCGTCCTCCAAGCGTCACTCCCTTCTACAAGGCCACGCTCTGCTCGCCCGAGACCTCTCCAAACGACCACGGCAAAGGCAATGAAGAGGAGCGGGCTGAGAACACCATTGCACACAGCAAGATAGAGGTAGTAGTTGTCCAAGTCGATCCAGTCGAATCTATACGGGCCGATTCCCGTCAACAGATACTGCCCGATTACTGGCATGGCTCTTGTGGTCCATACGCTCAGCCGTGCGAGAACCGTCATTGGGACCACGGTCCCGTAGAATTGCAGCCGCAATCGCTCCAGAAGTGGACCAGCAAAGAACAGCGCAATAACCAAGATCACGGCCGCAGCGACAGGAAGTGCCCTTGCAAAGTATGCACTCGCCTTGCCTTGGCGGCGCGCAACGTACCACAGAGCGACAGCGAAGGCGAGCGTGCTTGTGAAAGAAAATGTCAGGCCCATAACAAGCGCTACTAGCACTAGTGCAGCCCCCAACACCGCCTTGCCCCGCCCTGCTGTTACAGGATGAGCGACGATACCAAGCAGAAGCACCTGGGAGAGGAAGAAACCACAGACGTTCCATCCACCCGCGAACAGAGAGGTCACCCTGGGCGAATGGAGGAAGGTGTACATCGACTTCGAGGAAGGGTAGTAGCGCCTGAGAAACACCTCGATCGGCGGAAACCTCGCTGCCTGAAGTAGGCCGACCACCGCCACAACGAGACCCCCAGCGATAATCGTCCACCAAACAGCCCTTATGCCCTTCTCCGTCGTCACAGTGCCCAGCACCAAACGGTAGAGAAGGTAGTACTGAAAGGGGGCAAGGAAAAACTTGGCGATCCTGGTTGGATCAGCCACCGCCTCGGCCGGGTGCAGAAACAGGGGAATCACGCCCCTCGCCACAAGGAAGATCAAGAATGCGCCGTCGAGAAAAGTCAGTGGGACTGCCTGCTTCTTCCCAATGGCGAAGACCAGGGAATAGCAAACGAACGCGAGTATCAGGACCAACTCATTCGGTCTGAACACCGGGACAAGAAGCCCTCTTGGCATCCCCGAAAGCAAAGGCACGAGCGCTAAGACGAGTACCGGTGCAACCACAGGTTTCCGGATGAGCGGCACAACGACAAGGAAGATGCCCACGGGCAGTAGGGCGAGCCGCGGCTCCGCTGCCAGCAGCAGTCCGATCAGGACGGCATACCCGGCCACCCAGGCAAGCCCGATCGAACCCAATGGCTCGACCGCCGGGATGGGGCGATTTGCCACACGGCTCTCCACTGCGAAGAACCCCTGTCTTTCCCCCCATGCTTGTGGCCGGCCGAGCCCAGCCACAGCTAGCGTGACCCGCTGCTCCCCTCGGACGACGACCCGTAGCCCACAGCCGTGTGATACATAGCCCTATCGAAGAAGAGCACTAGCCTCCTGTCAAACTCCAGCACCTTGTACACCTCGATCGGCCGCCGCCACACCCCCGAGTTCCAGGCGAAGTACCAGATCTGCTTCTTGAACAACATCAACGAGCTAAGCACCTCGTCCAGTCGGAAGCCTTCCCTTCGACGTTCAGCCCCGAGCTCCCTGTAGAACGCCCGGAAGTCCTCGTCCATCTCCCCTTGCCTTATCCACCTGCTGAACTGCTCCAGAGCCGCCGTGGCGCGCTTGGCCAGCATGGGCTCGGCTGCCCGCCTGTAGCTAGGTGTCGTGGGGCTTGACCTCACATCAGCGAGCCACGCCTCAACAACCTCCGCGGCATGATCCGATATGTAGGTGACTATCTCATCGGACAGCATGGTCTCGCCGAAAGTGCCAGTCTC
>CAYMBA010000181.1:0-5292 GCA_964388535.1 uncultured bacterium
TGAAGGCTATTTGCTATTTTAAAAATCAAGGCCCTGTTCGGCATCATTGCCATTGCCCTCTTCTACGTCCGGTTTTAAAGTGAGCCGTGGAACACATCAGTCCAGGATAAAAAGGCTAGTATACGCTAGCTTGTGCTTGCTGAGTATAATACAACTGGGTGATCCTGGATGCTCAAGACCTACGCGGCCAAACTGGAGGAGCGCCAGATAGAGGCGCTGCGGGAGCTTTCTAGGAAGACCAAGATCCCCCAGGCGGAGCTTTTGCGCCAGGCGGTTGACCTCCTGATCGCGAAGTGGAAGGCCGATCAAGAGCGGCTGGAGTTCCTGAAACGCGTGGATGAGGATCTCGAGGAAGACCGCGAGGCAATGGAGCGCCTAGCCCGGCTGTGAGATATCTCACCACGGACGAGGTCGTTCTGATCCATGAAAGGATTCTGTCCAAATTCGGGGGAGCGGGAGGGATTCTCGACTGGGGCCTTTTGGATTCGGCAGTAAATCGACCTCGTGCTGCCTTTGCAAACCGCGAGCTTTACCCGGATCTATTTTCGAAGGCAGCGGCGTTAGGCCACTCCCTCATTCTTAACCATCCTTTCGTCGACGGCAACAAGCGGACTGCATGGGAGGCTATGAAGCGGTTTCTCGGGGAAAACGACATACGGCTGAAAGCGGATCCAGCCGAGATAGTCGAGCTAATGCTTCGGATAGAGGACAAAAGCCTCGGAGTGGAGCAGGTCGCCGAATGGCTTAAGCAGCGGACAGCGATCAGTTGTTAGTGTTCAGCGATTAGGCTTCAGCTATTAGCGGTCAGCTGTTGGGGCCAGCGTTTGGCTGAGCGCTAGGGACTGACAGCTGGCACTATATTCAAAAACCGAGAGCCGAGCGCTGAAGGCTATTTGGACGTCAAGGCCCTCTTCGGCGCCTTGGCCAGTTGCCTTTACGCCCCTGAACAAACCCAACTAGCACGAAGTGGAGCTTCTACTGAACTTGACGAGGGTTTTATCATCGCCTGCCCCTTAAGGCCTCACACTTCCGAATGGCCCGGGACTGGATCGGGCGCTTTGACCTTCCCTTGCGTGCACCGGACGCTTTACACCTCGCCGTGGCCTTTACAGCGGGATTGCCTCTGGTGACAGCCGATCAAGTCCTAGCTCAATCCGCAGAGGCCTTGGGGATAGAGGCTTTTCTCTTCCAGGAACAAGAGTAAACACCAAGCTATGGTCATATGTGCATACGACGAACCGTTATGAAGCGGTGCTGAGCTCCTCCAAGG
Organism: uncultured bacterium; assembly: GCA_964388535.1. Classification (GTDB taxonomy): domain Bacteria; phylum Eisenbacteria; class RBG-16-71-46; order CAIMUX01; family WJJG01; genus CAYMBA01. The sequence goes on from CAYMBA010000181.1 coordinate 1,271, forward strand.
CGTTGCGGTAAACGTCGAAGTCGGTCTGCGAAAAGAGCACCATTCGCACCTCGGAGATGACACCAGGGTGCTCCTTGAGGAAGTCGCGGATCGCCTGTAAGGCCACCCGCGCTGCCTGTACCCATACACCCCGGTGGAGATGCTGGGGAAGGCGACGGAGCGAATTCCCCGTTCCACCGCGAGCGCCGGGGTCAGCGAATGCCGAGGTTTACCATCGGATTTATGAGCCCGCCGCTCGGCGAAGGACATGGTAATATAGGTTTGAGGCGAGGGTGTGGCCCTTGGGGTCAGCGGCCCTTTTGGGAACCGTTCGACTTTGAATTGCCGCCCCCGCCTCTTCCGGCATCCAGGGACGTCCACTTCAAAACCGTGATGGGTGATCAGTAATGGGTAATGAGTACAGCACCTTACCCCTACACCGATCACTCATCACGGATCACGCATCACCGAATTGTGGCGTGGATGTAGGCCAAAAGGGCCACCAGGTGGAGATTGCTGATCCCAATGACAAACCCCGTGACGCGTCACGCGTAACGGGTTTTTTTCAATCCCTCACTCCCAAGAGGGCTTCCGGGAGTTCTTCTCCCGGATCGAACGCCACCGGAGGGGTTTCGTCTTCCGGTGGCGATGGCCATGGAGGGCGAGGGCGGCCACGCCCGCCCCCTGGACCGGATGATCTTGGAAAAGGGCTACAACCTTTACAACGTGAACAACTTGAAGTTAGCGCGGTTTCGGGAGATCTTCCCCGGCCCGGCCAAGACGGACTCCCTGGACGTGCGCAAGATCCTGGAGCTGTTTCACCTCAAGGACCACCTGCCCCTGGCCAAGGACGTGCTGCAGGAGGTGCCTCGCATCCCCCCGGTGAACGAAAGACTCAAGCGGCAAGACCTTGGCAGCGGAACCGGCCGGTGAGATTGGTACGTTCGATCGGTTCACCTCAAAGGCGAGTCTGGCGCTGTACCTGGGGATGTGCCCTTTGGACAGGCAGTCAGGACAGTTTCACGGGATGAAGAGCCCGCGGCAGGTAAACCGGCGGGCCAAGGTGGAGGTGTCCGCTGTAGCCCGGCATATCGAGCGTGTCCCTGAATCGAGGCTGTACTACGAGAAGAAGCGTCCGGTAGAGAAGAAACACAACCAGGCCGTGCGGGCCTTAGGGAGACACTTGGTGCGGGTCATGTGGTCGATGCTAAGCCAGGAACGGGACTACGAGCTAAGGGAGACCCCATGCCCCACTTGAAAATCCAAGCGGGATGTTCAGGTCTTGCCTTTTGACATCCAGGTGGGCTTCGCCGGCGGATGGGCGAGTCCGGCCATGAGAAGGCTTTGCAGGAGTTCACTCTGGGCCGCGTGCTCCACAAGACCGAGAGGGTCTATGAGGAGGTGAGGGGCAAATTGCGATAGTGCTCTCAAGGCGAACGTCATTCAGTGCAATTTGTAAATTTCCCGCCGGTGCCCTACAAGATGAACATAGATGATCCTTCTTTCCCGATCAAATGAATAGAGCACTCTGTAACTTCCAACGCGGAGCTTGAAGAGACCTTTCAGCTCACCGCCCAAAAGCTCGGGAGTAAGGTCCACAAAGTTTTCGGCCAACCACTTTAGCTTTTTAAGAATCCGTTCCGCAACTGGTTTGTCGAGAGAAGCGAACTCTTCTGCGGCCTCGCGAAGGAATCGAACTTGGTAGTTTCTCACCAGACTAATCCTTTCTGTTTCGCCACCTCCTCGGCCGATATACCTATCTCGCCCTGCTGAATACGCTCCAGGGAGCGCTTGAGACGTTCCCGTATCTCAGGGCGCAACTTGAGCCCTTCATCTGGATCACCGAAAACCTCGAGCAACGCTTCCTCAACCGCTTCCCGAAACATCTCTTTGAGTTCCTCCTTTGAAACCCCTTCGATCCTCATCCTCGCCTCCTTAGGAGATCCTCTTCGTTTAATGAATTATCGCATGTCCCCGAAACAATCACAATGTCCAGTTTTGGAATGGTGTTGCCAGTGATTCCTCTTTGGTCGTCCGGTCATACCCCGGAAGACCTCGGCCGGCGTGTGTCCTTGGATCCGGTATGATGGGGCCACTGCTCATTGTAACCCCCTAAGTTACTATCAAGGGAACCCTGAAACTGCCTCCTGCTGGTGAAATAGTAAGATATACAATGTCAAGTTCTGATTTTTGACAGTTAGCGTGGTATGCCTCAACCTACCAAGCCAACCGCGAGAAGGCCCTCAAAGAGTCCACCCTGTCCCACATGCTCCACGAGACGGAAAGGGTGTATGGGAAGGTGCTTCGGACGTAAGGATCATGCCTCCTAATGCAGGACATTTGTCTACCCGGATAGGGAGGGCTATTCTGTAGTTACACTTACTTTAGAGTTCCGGAGGTGACCCGAGTGGGAAGCAAAAAGCTTTTGGATCGGATCGAAAGAAATCCCAAAGTAATGATGGGTAAGCCGGTGATCAAAGGGACCAGGATACCGGTAGAGCTGATCCTACGGAAGTTGAGCGAGGGAGCGACTTTAGAAGAGTTGCTCGATGCCTATCCACATCTGTCCCGTGAAGACATCCAGGCAGCCTTGGCTTATGCGGCAGAGACATTGGCTTTAGAGGAAACGGTCGCGTTATAGCTAATGCGTTTTCTAGCCGATGAAAGCTGCGATTTCGCTGTGGTTCGAGGTTTGCGGGGTCAAGGGTTCGATGTGATCGCAATCTCCGAAACCTGTCCCGGCGCGGAGGACCAGCGGGTTATCGAGTTGGCCAGAAAGGAAGGGCGGATCCTTTTAACCGAGGATAAGGACTTTGGACGCTTGGCTTATCTTTCAGGGGAACCAGGAATAGGGGTAATCCTTTTGAGGTTTCCAGCAAGGGCAAGACAGGAGCTTTGCAGTGCCGTATTGGAATTGATAAGACGCGAAGGTTCCAAGCTTAAAAGATCCTTTGTTGTATTGCATCCCAGGGCGGGTTTGTATAAGGAGGTTCACGTAAAGTCCAGTTCAAAGTAAAAAGTTGCCGGCAGTGATGCGACCGGGTGACATTCCGAAGCTCGTCGAGGACGGAGCTATAGGTTTTCTCTTTCCATCCTGGGTCCCATGGCTTTAGCCGAAGTCTTCGCAAGTTCATCGCTGATCCCAAGCTCCGCCGGCGCATGGGCCAAGCAGGCCGCGAGAGGGCCCTCAAAGAGCTTACCCTCGACCGCGTGCTCCGTGAGACGGAAAGGGTGTACCACGAAGTGCTACAAGAAGTGCGAGGGGAGAGGAAGATGAAGGGGAAGTATGGTGTAGCCTAAGGAGGTGCTCCCCATGGTGGACAAGCCCGCCATCCAGTGCGTGGTCGAGGAGGCGGCCGCCTTGGGTACCGGTAGCGTTATACCGGGTTGAGGGCTCCTTCCCTTAGCCTTATTCTTATTGAGTAAGAAAGGAGAGTAAGATGGCCGTGACATCTTTGTCGGTCAAGGGACAGATCGTGATCCCCAAGGCCTTACGGGAGGCTCTGGGACTGAGGCCCGGGGATAAGTTCCTCGTGTTGCGGGAGGGGGATACGATCATTCTCAAGCCTTTAAGGGGAAAAGCGGCAGCCGCCCTCTACGGGAGATATAAAGGGTTGGATTTGCTTTCGGATCTCAGAGAGGAGCATCTGCAAGAAATCCGCGGGGAATCACGGTAGCGGGGGCCCTGATCATGCGAGTTGTGCTCGACTCCTGGGCGATTCTCGCTTGGTTGCAAGGGGAGCCTGGTGGTGCGCTTGTCCGAGATCTTCTCGGTTGGGCGGAAGGGGATGCGGTTGCCGGGGAGAGGGTGAGAGGATGTTTGGGGAAGGAGCTGAACCGACCGAGGCTCTTTGTCAGCATAATCAATCTCGGTGAGGTCTTTTATATCCTGGGCCGGAGAGTAGGGGAACGAAAGGCCCGGGAGACCATCGAGGAGATCAAGGCCGGTGTAATTGAGGTCCTCCCCGTTTCGGAGGAACTCATCTTTGAAGCCGCCTCGCTTAAGATCAAATATCCGATCGCCTACGCGGATGGCTTTGCTC
>CAYMBA010000182.1:0-1946 GCA_964388535.1 uncultured bacterium
AACGGAACTGCGAACGAGAGATCGCCGACCTGCGCCGGCTGCTGACGAGATATCAAGCGGAGTTGGGTGAGATAGAAAGGAGAGCCGAGCGTCTGGTCGCGCTTTGGCCTCCTAACATCCCTGATGAGCATTACTACCCTCTGCCTGGCCGAGAGCGGAACCTGAACCAACTGCTAGGAGCACTAGAGGATCCCCAAGCCCCTCCGGTGATCGTCATTGATGGGTTGGGTGGTCTGGGGAAGACGGCGATGGCTGTTGAACTGGCCCGGCGTGCTCTACGGCGAGGGCTATTCGAGGGCGCAGTCGGTGATAGTGCGAAACAGGAACTTTTCACTGGCGGGGAGATCGTACAGGTACGCGAGGCGACCCTCGACTTCGACAGCCTGTTAGATGCCATTGCCCGCCAACTGGGGCGTTGGGAGATACCCACTCTAAAGACGGAAGAGAAGCAGACCGCTTTGGCCCATATCCTCCGACAGCACCGCTACCTGGTACTGGTGGACAACCTCGAGACGGTTGAGAACGCCAACGCTCTGATCGCCCGGTTGCGGGGCTTCCTCGACGGCAGTCGGGCCATCGTAACCAGCCGCAAGAAGGTGCGTCACGATTTCGTCCGTTCCCTCTCCCTGCAGGGGCTCGATATGGAGGACTCTCTGTTCTTCCTGCGGACGGATGCGGAACGACGCGGAGTACAGCAGATCCTGGAGGCACCAGAGGAGAAGTTGATCGAGATCCACGACATAACCGGCGGGGCACCTCTTGCATTGAAACTGGTCGTGGCCCAGGCGGGATTCCTGGATCTGGACCTGGTGCTGAGGCAACTACGGCAGGCCAGCGGTGACCTTTACCCTTTCATTTTCCGCCAGAGTTGGGACCGGCTCTCACCGGCAGCCCAACGGGTGCTCATCTACATTGGTAGAACGGTGGTGACGACCGTAAGTTGGGAGGAGTTGAGCAGCGTGGGGACTGCCGAGAACGAGGAAGCGCTGATGGAAGCGATCGACCAGTTGGTCGCTTATTCCTTGCTCGAGGTCTCTTCCAGTGCGAGTCAGATCCGGTACGGAATTCACCAACTCACGCGCCACTTCGTGAACAGCGATCTGCCGAGACTATGGCGGGAGCAGGGGCTGTTGTGACTGCACATTTGGCTCACCGGGCTGTGTCCGAGACAGTCACGGCCCTGAGGAGCCAAGTCGTCCATCAGTGGAGGTCGGCAGACCACTTGGCTGCGGAGGCACGTCTGAGGCTGGCCCGCCGCTATCGAGACCAGTACGGGCGGCTAGATGACGAATTCGCCAATCTGCGGGCATCCTGGTCCTGGTTGACCACCCAGACCAGCAAGGAGGCGGCACATCTCTTGCTCGCCTATCTCGACGCCCTTACCCCATACTTGCGTCAAAGGGGGCTCCATGCCGAACTGCTGCGGTGGTGCGAGGTCGGCCTGCAGGCTTGCGAGAAACTGCAGAAGAACCCCGGCCGGTTGCTGTTGCTGCGCAGCGAGGCTCAGAACGCTCTCGGTCGGTGGGACGGGGCCGCAGCCAGTATCCAGGCGGCGATCGAGGCGAGCAAGGGAAAAGACCCAGGCACCTATGCTCGAGCCGTCCTGGCCCTTGGACGCCTGCAGAAGAATCAGGGGAACTACAGGGAGGCCCTTGAAACTCTGTCCAAGGCTGAAAGGCTGCTGTCTGAGCAGTCTGATTATGAGGGGGTGGCTGTCGTTCGCTCAGAGATGGCAGGGGAGTATCTCAACCGGGGGGAATGGGATAAAGCGCTTTCGCTTTACCGCAGCGTGGACCGACTCCGAAAACAGGCCGGGGCCACTGAGACGTCGGACCACACATTGTTGATGCTAGGCGTCGTCCACCGCAAAAAGAGAGAGTATGAGCAGGCGATCTCGTACCTGCAGCGCCTTCTCGAACGGAGTGAAAGACGGCACAACCAGGGGG
>CAYMBA010000182.1:1956-5284 GCA_964388535.1 uncultured bacterium
TGGCCTGGGTGTATCTCAATCAAGGCGATTTGGCCCAGGCTCAACGCTTGTGCGGACGTGCCATTGCACTATACGAGGAGAGCGGAGATACGCGAGGCACCTCGGATGCCTACGAACAACTGGGACTTATCGCCTGCGCCGAGGGCAGGGGGGAGGAAGCTTTATCTCATTTGAAGCGGTCATTGGCGATCCGTCGCCAACTGGGCAACCAGCACGGCGTGGCCAGCAGCCTGCGCCGCCTTGCCGTCGTTCATCTCAAAATGGGACACCCGCTGACCGGTGCACGCGAATTGTGGCAAAGCCTGGCTCTCTACCGGCGTCTGGGTGTGCTCAGTTATCAGCAGTTCACTGCCATCCTGCGAGAACTCTGCGATTGGATAATGGGACGGCGGCAATGGACGATATAAGAATTCATAGTGGGCAGACCGAGAATATCGCCTTCTTCTATCAGGTATTGGACAGGGCTATTGCTTATCGCTTGTCTCTCGCCCGAAGAGAAGCCAATAATCACCAGGTTCTGGAACGCGAACTGCCGAATCTATTGGAAGCAGCCCGGCAGAGTTATGGACAAAAGGCCTGGAAACTTGTGACGGCTTTTCGAGAAGCTTTACAGCCTTTTTTGGACCTGCGAGGATATTGGGCGCAGAGCCTGATGCTGAACGAATGGGCCCGCGAGGCGGCGCAGGCCCTTGGAGACGCTGTCAGTGCCGCCAACTGGACGCACGACCAAGCCGACATCCTTCACCAGCGGGGTGATTATCGCGAAGCGGAGAAATTATACAAGGCCAGTGAGGCAGCCTATCACGCTTTGGGTGAACACGCGATGGCCCTGAGGAGCCGCCATATGCGCTCACTGGTCGTGCGTGCTCAAGGGCGGCTGACCGAGGCTGAACATCTCTGCGAAACGACCATTGCCGAAGCCCGGGAGTTGGGCCTGGGGCGCTGGTTGGCTCACCCTCTCTATGTGCGAGGCCTTTTAGCCCGTGACAAAGGTGACTTGCGCAGAGCAAAGGAATTTGCACAGGAAAGCCTGACCCTTCTGACAGACACTGATGAAACAGCAATGATTGCTCAGTGTCAGCACTTCCTGGGAGAATTGGCGTTACTCGAGGGGAATCTACCTGAAGCTCGAGTGCAGCTGGAGAGGAGCCTGCAATTGAGCCAACAAGTCGGTATCCTGCGCCGTGTGGTGACCACTTTGCGGCTTCTAGGGGACCTGGCACAGATTGAGGAGCGCTACGAGGAGGCCGAGGGAACATACCGAGAGGCCCTTGAGATGGTTACGCGCCTTGGGGATCAGCCTCAACTGGCACGATTGCTTCTGTCCCAGGCACGACTCATGGCACACCTGGGACGGACACGGGAGGAAGCCAATCTATTACGAGGAGCCTTATCCACTTACGAGAAGATCGGGGATGCAAGAGGAGTGACAGGAGTATCCCTGCTTCTAGCCCGGTTGTATCTATCCCAGGGACAATGGCGGCAAGCGCTACAAATGGCCTTTAAGGCGCTCAAGACGGTCAGATCGGTTGGCTTGCTCCAGCCGCGTGTCTTGTTCGGCGTGTTACGTCGCAGGAAGGAATGGCTTGGCCATTGATACATCCTGCCAGGGATATGGACGAACGGTCATCTGATGACTACTTAATCGAACTAATGCGGGAAAGATGAATGCGCTCCTCAAACTGCCCGAGTATCGATCCCAAGCAAGCAAATTGCTGGCTGCACTTGCCAACGAGGCTGTACCATTGCGGCCAGATTCCCTGCAAAAGTCCACTCGCAGAGATAACGATGCGCACTGACGCGATGGAGGAAAGGAGTGCAAGGTGGGACGCAAAGAGGATCTCGAAGGCCACATCCGTGAATCCTATGAACTCATTCACAGGTATGAGGACATCCTACGTCTCTCCGACAGACCTAAAGAGCAAGCCCGCGCCCGGCGTGCCATTGAGGAGCAGTGGGGTCTCATCGCGGGGTACTTAAGAGAGTATCTACCCCTCTGCGAGCAGATAGGTGCGCGGCTGCCGGCCGACATTCGTGAGATCGCCGCCCGTTTCGAAGCAGCAACTGATAAGCAGGCCCCATCTTGGGTTGAGAGGCCACCAGCAGCGTCCCCGACCAGCGGGGCTGTCTACGTCACTTACATTGACCACGCCGAAGGCATCGCCATCGGCAATGGTGCCCGCGTAGAACGACCGGAACGGAAACCTGCAGCAGCCCAACCGGCTCCGCCAAGCGTGTCGGTATCGTTGCTTACCCGCGTCATCCCGACGGCCTATTGCCATCACCTGAACGCGACAGCCTTTCCGCTGGTCACGGTCGCCCTGGACAACACCGGTCAGGGATGCGCCAACGCGGCTCTCCGCGTCTGCGCCACCATCGAGGGCTACAGCGACCCCGACGTCGCCAGCCTCAACCTGCCCCAAGGAGAGCAAACCCGCATCCCCCTCCTGCCGCTCCTGAAGCCGCCCGCCGTCGCCACCCTCAACGAGATACGTCCTGCCACCCTGCGCGTCACCGTGGAGCAGATGGTCCCCACCCCCCGCATCCTCCACGACCGGACCGAGCGCGTCCACCTCCACGCCCGCGATACGGCCCTGCTGGCGGTGAAGGCCCCTGATGGCTCTATCGTAGACCTGACCAAATATCTGGTCGCCTGGGTCACGCCCCGCCACCCCGAGATCGAAAGGCTATTACGCCGGGCGGCCGAGTACCATCCCAACCGGCGGTTCGTCGGTTATCAGGGCGCGACCACGCCCACGGAGGCCGCCGAGATCGTGCGCAAGCAGGCGCGGGCCATCTTCACCGCCCTCAAGCGAGATGCCGACCTGACCTACGTCAACTCGCCGCTGAGCCTGGGCGCGCAGGCCGGGCAGATTACCCAGCGAGTGCGGCTTCCCACCGAGAGCCTGGCCGCGGGCGGCTCGGCCCACCGCACAGACGGCACCTTCCTGTTCGCCCGCCCCCTGGGACGGGCCTCTCTCGACCCGCGGAGCGAACTGGTGCCGGGCCACGCCTTCGTCGGCTGGCGCATCTGGCGGGGGGTGGACCAATATGAGTTCCTGGAGACGACGATGATCGGCAGCGACGACTTCGCCGCTGCGCTACAGACCGGGCAGGCTCAGTATGAGGAGGCGGTGTCGAAAGGATACTTCGGCCGCGGGCTGTTCGATCCTGGCGGCTTTGCCCGATTGATCGACGTGGCCGCCTGCCGGGCCAGGGGCATCTACCCACTGGAGTAACGCGATGACGCAGGCATCGGACCTTCTGCTTAACCTAGCCGCCGAACTGGCCGCCGATCTTCTCAAGACCGGTGCTGCTCGCTGATGGC
>CAYMBA010000183.1:0-5282 GCA_964388535.1 uncultured bacterium
ATCCCCGCCGCCGGCTACAGGCGACTGCAGGCCCGGGAGCCCGATCAGAAGCAAAGCGGCCAGCAGGACCGCAACGGCCCCCGATGTCGTACTGAAGCGCTTTCGCTCCACGCCTTGCAGTTCCTCCCTCTACAAGGCAGGCCAGCCTCTCCCTCTGCCGGCCGGCGATACGCCCGATGCGCAGTTCGACCTAGCGGCGCCGGCTGCGTGCCAGGTGCGTCTGCAGGCCCCCCTGCTGCCTGCTGCGTTCTATCAGCAGCCTTCCGAGCGCCTTCATCGCGATCACGAAAAGGTGCGTCGAGAAGCCCAGAGCCACGGCCTCCTTTGGCACCCCCCGGATCGAGAGCATGACGCCCAGCGAACCATAGACGACGAGCATCTTGGCAGCGAACGCCCCCAGTGCCCCAGGAGCACTCCAGCGCCCGGGCGCCACGAAATGCCTCACGATCGAGGCTATGAGAAACAGATTGAGCCCGCCGGCAAAGAGCCCGCCCAGGTAACCCAGTGCCCATGGGCCGCCGGCATAGGCCCACAGGAGAAAGGCGACGAGGCCCCCGAACCAGGCGGTCGTTGTGAGAATCCTGCGGATGCGAATCGGCGCCACCCAGGAGCCTTCGCCGGCTCCCTCCGGGTGCGGGACGGGAGCGCGCCCTGCAGACCCGTATACATTGTCGGAACCCGCCATCCGCTCCTCAATCTACAGCCTCTCGAAGTCCTCTCTAGCCTTCCTGAGCAACCCCAGCATCTCCCGCACCCCGGCCGCGAAACCCACACCCAGCAGGACGATCCTCAGTACCTGGCCCGTCCCCAGCCAGCCGTCCAGCAGGTATCCGGCGGCAAAGCCGATCATCGGGGCGGCCGCCAGGATGAGGGGAATAGTTACCAGTAGCCCTATCACCCTGGCCGAACGGAGGTTCGACTGAGGCCTGCGCCCTAGCATCCCACCTCCCCCGCGCCACCGGCGTCGATCCCGCCCGGTGACGCGGCACTCTAGCTTGGCCGTCCCTGCGCGTCAAGAAGCCGTGGCAGCCCCGTGCGCCGGCGCTGGAAGAGTACCACAGTCTCTGTCCTCCGGCTTTGCCGGTGGACACTGCATCGCTCCCCATGTAGCTTCGGCCCGCGCGGCGTGCAACGGAAGCAAAGGAGGTCACGATGGGTGCCGTCATAGCCTTCCTCAGGGAAACGAGGATAGCCGGTGTGAGCCTCGGCAACATGGCCATCGCCTTTGGCGTCATCCTCGCCTCCGTCATCATCAGGCGCCTCGTGGTCGGAGTCGTCATCTCGAGCGCAACCAGGCTTGCTCGGAAGACGCGCACCGAACTGGACAACCTCCTCATAGAGGCTCTGCGGAAGCCACTAGAGATCGGCATAATCGCCATCGGCATCGGCATTGCCATAACCGTCCTCGGGCTTCCGCGCGAACCCGTCGACCTGCCAAGGATCGCGGGCGCCATCCTCACCTTCGGTGTCACGGTACTTGCAGCCTGGACACTGTTCAGGCTCATAGACGCCCTGAGCAAGTTCCTGCTCGAGAGCGCAAGGAAAACGGAGAGCAAGATCGACGACACCCTCATCCCGCTCTTCAGGAAGGCAGCGAAGATCTTCGTCGCCGTCATGGCCTTCGTCGTCGCAGTCCAGAACCTCGGCTACTCGATCTCGGGGCTTCTTGCGGGACTCGGCATAGGCGGGCTCGCCATCGCGCTTGCAGCACGAGACACACTGGCCAACGTCTTCGGCTCGATCACGATTCTCATAGACAAGCCGTTCAAGGTGGGCGACTGGGTGAGCGGCCCCGGCTTCGAGGGCGTGGTGGAGGAGATCGGTTTTCGCAGCACGAGGATAAGAACCTTTCACAAGACGCTCATCTCGATCCCCAACAACACGCTGGTCAACATGACGATAGACAACCGCCAGGCGATGCCCATGCGGCGGATGGACTTCGTTGTCGGGGTGACCTACGACACGACGGTCGAGCAGATGCGCCGGGCGCTCGAAGAGATACGCAACATACTCGTCTCCCACGAAGGCGTCGATCCAGAGAGCGTGATGGTGCGGTTCCTCGAGTTCGGCGGAAGTTCCCTCGACATAAAGATCAAGTGTTTCACAAAGAGCACCGACTACAACGAGCACGTCGCCATCCGTGAAGAGCTCCACTTGCGCATCATGGAGAAGCTTTCCGAGCTCGGCCTGGAGATCGCCTTCCCAAGCCAGACACTCTACTTCGGCAAGGACCAGGTACTTACGATCGAAGGCGCCCCGCCCGAGCCATCCAGGATGACCGTAGGGCCCGCACACAATGGGCATGGGGATCGCGCTGCTCCAGCGGATTGAGACGGATGGCCACCTATTCTCGAGGAGCCGAAACGAGCCGCTAGAACGCAAGCCGGAACAACCGCAGCGCCAGCAGAAGACCCGAGCGGCTAGCTGAACAGGATGTGGCAGACATCGCCTTCCTGGATCTCGTATTCCTTACCCTCAGTGCGCACGAGACCCAGTTTGTGCAGCTCTGCGCGGGAGCCGTGCTGGAGCAGGTCCGAGACGCTCATTACCTCCATACGCACGAAGCCCCGCTCCATGTCGCTGTGAATACGCCCCGCGGCCTTGGGCGCCGGCGTGCCCTCGGGCACGAGCCACGCCTGGAGCTTCTCGTTGGCTATCGTGTAGAAGGTGACGAGCCTCAGCAGGCGCCGGCCGGTCTGAACGATGAGCGGCGCGGCCAGGGAATCGACACCCAGTTCCTTCATGAAATCATCGCGTTCCTCAGGCGCAAGCCGCGAGAGCTCCTCCTCCAGTTTGACCGGCACGGCTATGACCGGGACCTCGGGCCCGGCAGCCTCCCGGATACGCCCAAGCCAGCCACCCCCTTCGGCGTCACCCTCGTCCACGTTGGCGACGATCATCTCGGGCTTCGCCGAGAGTAGCCTGAACTCGCGCGCAAGAGCACGGCCGTGTTCACCCAGATCCAGACGCCTGAGCGGCACACCGCGCCGCACTTGCTCGATCAGCCAATCGATGCTCCCGAGCCGCTCCTTCGCCTCCTTCGGGTTCGCTTTGGCTGCCTTCTGCGCCTTCTCTCTGATCCGCTCGAGCGCCTCCAGATCGGCCAGCAGGAGCTCGGTCTCTACGACCTCGAGATCGGCCACCGGATCCACACGCCCGTCCACATGTGTCACGTTTTCGTCGGCAAAGCAGCGGACCACGTGCGCGAGGGCATCGACGTCTCTTATGTGCCCGAGGAACTTGTTCCCCAGGCCTTCGCCCTTGCTTGCACCCTTGACCAGGCCTGCTATGTCCACGAACTCGATCGAGGCCGGGATCACCTCTTTCGGCTCGAGGACGGAAGCCAGACTTTCCAGGTTCGGATCCTCGATCGACACGACACCGACGTTCTTCTCGATCGTGCAGAAGGGGTAGTTCGAGGCCTCGGCGTGTGCGTGAGTAAGAGCGTTGAGAAGCGTTGACTTACCCACGTTGGGCATGCCGATTATGCCAACGCGCAGCGACATCGCACACCTTCCCAGAACGTGCCCCTCTCGGCGCTACCAGTTGTGTCCCCACGACATGCCCACCAGCGAGGCAAGCATCAGGAGCCCACCGGCCAGCATCATGAAGAGCAAGGCCAGAACGACCACGGGCACGACCACGGCTACGATAGCCTTGCCCCGATCCAGCCCGTGTACGACCTCCAACGCCGGCACGATCATCACCGCATACCACAGCGGCGCAAGCAACCCGAGAAATGGCACGATACCCAGCCAGTTGACGGCATAGCCCACGGCCATGACGCGCAGCAGCACCATGAAGTCGCCCTTGCCGCCAAGGAGCATGGCCATCACATGGATCACAGCAGCCCCTATGAGCAGCCCTACCAGCGCCAAGATGGGCTTGGTCACCAGTCCGATCAGATGAAAGCCTAGAGGGTTCAGCCATGCGGCAAGCCCCGCGAGTATCGTTATGACGATGCCGTGGGAGAACGCCTCTGGGCTCTCCGCGACCTGGCTGAAGGCTCTTTTCTCGAGCTTCACCATCCCATATGCAAGTTCGACGGCTTCGAGGAATCTCATGGAAGGCCCCCTTCCGAACCGGAGAGTCGGATACATCCCGTGCGGCCGCCTGCAGCATAGCTTGGGCCGGGCGGGCCGTCAAGAAAGCCGATACCCGGGACCCCTTACGGCAAGCGCCCCTGGGTGTTACACTCGGCTTACGAGCCCATGCAACTCCGGCACCCAGGGCCGGTCGTTCTCTCAACGGAAGCCGGAACGATGGTTGCACACCTGCTGGTCGAGGAACTCCGCAGGCTGCCCAAACGGGACGAGGAAATCTGGGAAGGCGGCTGGCTGCGCTTGCCGGTGTGGCACAGGCCGTACGAAGGCCGGCCCTATAGGCCATGGATTCCCCTTTGGGTGGCCGGCAGGTCGAAGAAGACCAACTCGTGGCAACCAAAGACGCACCCCGACGAGCGCTCGCCCGAAACCCTACTGAACGCCTTGGTGCGCTTTGCGGCCGATAAGGAGAACGCCGGATACCGCCCGGGCACGATCCTGCTGACGAGGAGGGACGACGCCAAAGCCCTCGCTGATCTCCTCTCCCCCCTGGACATCGAGGTGCATGCCTCCGAGTTCTGCTTCAGCTGGAAGAGCGCAGCCGACCGGATCTCTGGCCGGATGCGGCCCAGGAACGACCCACCGGCCCAGATCTACGCACACGGTGTAGATCTCGAGACGATACGCGGCTTCGCCGAGGCAGCGGCCATCTTCTGGAAGAGCAGGCCCTGGCAGCGGGTGACCGAAGCCGACCCCATCGAGATCCGTCTGCCCCACCGTCGCCCCAGGCTGTATCACCCCATCGGTTGTGCCCTGATCGAGGGCTTTGAGGGTACGAAGAAGCGAGTGCTCTTCTTCGCCGATGCCGCAGAAGCCCTGCGCTACAGAATGCAGGTGCGCGAGGCAGCAGAGGGAACCCTCCATTATCCCGATCCCTGGGTGCTCAAGTTCGTCCGTATCGAGGAGCTGCCCCACGGCGATGCGGACCTCTGGGAGGACGAGCGCCTGCCAGTCGCGGGTGCTGAAGCATACCCCTACGCAATCGAGATGCGTCCGGTGACCTATCCGTCGCGCCCGGAGAAGGACCATCTCGTAGCGATGGAAGCATTCATGAGGGCCTTCGCCACCGCCACCGAGACCCAGATCGACTCCGGGCATTGGAGCAGAACGGTGCTCACCTCCGAAGGAGCCGAGCAAATCGAACTGCGCATACCTTGGGCCGCAAGTCCCCCAGATGCG
>CAYMBA010000184.1:0-5233 GCA_964388535.1 uncultured bacterium
GATTGGATAGGCAAGCATGATGCTATAAGGGAGGTACTGATCACCGGCGGTGACCCCTTTGTGCTGGCTGATTCGAAGCTCGAACATATCTTGGACAGGTTGGCTTCGATGTCGTGGATAGACAGGATCAGGATAGGTACGAGAACCCCCGTCACAGTCCCCATGCGTATAACAGAAGGTCTGGCCGACCTGTTGGCACGCTATCACGAGCCTGGAAGACGGGAGATCTGCGTTGTCACACATTTCCAGCACGTCTACGAGGTCACCCCGGAGTCGCTGGAGGCAATAAGGCGCCTTAGGCTCAGGGGAATAGCTGTGTACAATCAGTTGGTGTATACCTTCTTTGCTTCGAGGAGATTCGAATCATCAGCCTTGAGGCGCATCCTGAGGCTTGCTGGCGTGGATCCTTACTACACGTTTAACATGAAGGGCAAGAAGGAAATGCCAGAGTACCGGGTGCCTATTGCCAGGTTACTTCAAGAGCAGAAGGAAGAGGCGAGGCTCTTCCCAGGCCTCATAAGGACCGACGAGGCTGTCTACAATGTCCCCGGACAAGGCAAGAACTATCTGAAGGCCCTTCAGCACAGGGACCTGCTAACGATTCTGCCTACAGGTGAACGGGTCTATGAGTTCCACGCATGGGAGAAGAACGTTGCGGATCGCTTTGAGGCCTATGTGGGTGAAGACGTACCCATCCTTGAATACCTGGAGAGACTCGCGGAGATAGGCGAGGACCCGGAGGAGTACACGAGCATCTGGTATTACTTCTAATGGCTTCCGGGAGGAAGAAAGGGGAGGCGCGGAGCCTATGCCGTGGTAATGGTTCAAGTGGAGTCTCGCGCGCCTCATACAGATGTGCCTGGCTTGAGGCTGACGCGAAGGGATTGGGTCTCAGGGCAGGCGTCCTTTACCTGGTGGCTACTCCGATCGGCAACTTGAACGACATCTCGCTGAGGGCGCTTGCTCTACTGCGGCATGCTGATGTCATCGCCTGCGAAGATACCCGTACCACGAGTGTTCTTCTGAGGCGGTTTGGGATAAGAAGAAAGGGGCTTCTGCCCTACCACGAACACAACGAGCCTCGCGCGATCAGGAAGATCGTGGAGCTCCTCAAGCGCGGTAAGTCCGTGGCCGTCTGTTCGGATGCGGGATTCCCCGGGATCAGTGACCCAGGCTACGCCCTAGTCCGTGCTGTGCTGGAGGGTGGCATACCTGTGAGCGTCCTGCCCGGGCCCAGCGCTGTTGAGACGGCGCTGTTGCTTTCGGGGCTTCCGACGAGTAGCTACACCTTCAGGGGTTTTCCGCCCAGGAAGCGCGGCGAACGGATGAGGTTCCTGGAAGAGGACGTCCGAGCAAGGCATACTCTTGTCTACTTCGAGTCGCCTCGGCGGCTTGCATCATTCCTGGATTCTGCGCTCAACGTGCTGGGCGACAGGAAGGCAGCGGTCTGTGTAGAGATGACTAAGAAGTTTGAGACCGTGCATCGTGGTTGGCTTAGCGAGCTGAGCGCCCTCTTTCACGGGTCGGTTCCAAGGGGAGAGGTAGCAGTGGTCATTGCCGGGCTGAGACGGGGCTTCTTCCGCCAAAAGCCGTGAGTAAAGCGCGCTGCAAACGAAAGGAGCCCGCTGCGACGCTCGAGAGCGGGCTCCTTATGACACAGGCGGGGAAGTATCTCAAAGGTGGCGCCACTCCTGATATGAGTGCCCCCACACCCCCGTAAGCTCCGCGTTCGGGGCGACTTGCCTGGCCCGGTGGCGGGTCACTAGAGACGTTCAGCAGCGGATTGCACGTAGGATCAATGCGTTGCTAGATTCCCCCGGGCGATCTGCGTAGGGATCGGGGGGGCCCGGCGGGGCCTGCAGCCAGCGGTTCCCTCGGGCGGGCTGGGTGGCCCACTTCAGGATCCAGAGGGTGTCTTCATCTTGAGGGGGTGATTATGGCTTTCATCAAGAGGACTGCAAAGCTGGCGCTGTTCGGTGTCGTGCTATGTGCGCCGGTTGCTTTTCTGTCGGTGCATGCGCGTCCGCCTCTGGTGGTGGATGGCGATTTCGAGGCGGACAGGACGGGTAAGCAGCTGAGACGAAACGAAAAGGGTCAGGGATGGTACGAGAGCAGAAACAAACCCGGGAGGCCAGGGAAGAAGCTCCTCAAGCTGAGTAAGAAGAACATCGGGGGTAACGCGACCCACAAGGCGATGATAAAGGGGGATCCATGTTGCAATACGTATTTGAGTCAGGACTTTCCGGCTCCCATTGAAGACCGCCTGAGTCTCCAATGGGACATATACGTTAAGAGTATCCTGCCTCCGTATAACCGTTCTGCTTTCCAGATGATAGGTAATGCTTCGGTGAAGGGCAGGGGTCCAAACGGAACTGGGGCTGAGAGGTTTGTCTTTCTTGCTTTCCAGAACAGCTCACAAGAAGGCAGGATGGACCTCTTTGCCTTCGAGGGAACAGGAGCTTCATGGGACGAGCGGAGAGTTCTTGTTTCGGGGCTGTTGCTCAGGAGGTGGTACACGATCCGAGTGGACGTTGACGTCAAAGAAGGAACATACCTCGTGTCGGTGCAGGGTGTTACGGAGAAGCCTATCGAGGTCAAGGCCTTCCGGTGGAAGGGGAAGTTCCCTAAGAAGCTGACTCACGTTAGCTTCGCATCGTGGAATGATGGGCCTGGGACATTCTACATAGACAATGTGCGGGAGCCTTAGAATGTGTATCGGGGCGGCCGGAAGATCCGGCCGCCCCACTTCAACGCGTGCCCCGAAGGACACACGGCCAGGGCATCAGGGCCGTAGTGACCGCTATCTTAGCAACACAACTCGCCTTGATAGCGTCTTGCCACTTTCAACAGACATCCGGATGAAGTAGATCCCGTTTGGAACCCGACCGCTGCGAGACAATCCGTTCCATGCCACTTCGTGGAAGCCCGCATCCAGCGCTTTCGAAAGCAGCTGCTCGACCAGCCGGCCCGATGCGTCATAGACACCAAGGCTCACGTGCTGCGCGCGGGGTAGGGAGAATCTGAGCAGCGTACCACCCGACGCAGCCGGGTTGGGCACAGGTTCTGACAGACTGAGGGTGAATACCCTTGGGATCTCTCCTGCGCCGGAGGTGAAGCCGGTAACCTCGATATCGTCGACCGCTGCCTCGACAACAGCGGCTGCGAAGGCAATGTCTTCGGCCACGAACTTGATGCGCATCTGGTCGGTTGGCATGATGCCTCCAAGTCCGAGTGGCACTTGTCGCTCGACCCAGCCGCCGCTTTCATCAGTTGCGGTTTCGACCAGACGCCATGTGTCTCCTCCGTCGTTGGACACATACACTCTGAGTTCCTGGTCGTCGGGGCTCCCAGATGTGCAGTGGAACCACCTATGGTAAACCAGCACCGGCGATTCGGCTTCAGTGACATCGAAGACCGGAGAGAGAAGAGTGGTGTGGCCGCCGTCAACGTCTCCGAAGAAACGCGAGGAGCCCTCGGGCTGATTGTGCGTGACGAAGCACATGACACCATCCGGCGTGTGATCATCACCGGGCTGCACTATCTGGTCGCCCCAGTATGTCGCATTGGGGTCCGCCCGTTCCCAGATTCCCTCGGTGGCCGAGTCACCTGGCGCTCCCACGGTCCACCCTTGGTCAAGCTCGAAGTCGTCATACACCCCAGGGGAGAGATCGAAGTTGAGCCAGGTCGTGTCTCCCTCGGTCACTTCCACTTCGGCGCTCTGCGGGTACCACCCCAAAAGCGCTGCGGCTATGGAGTATGTACCAACTGGAAGCCGATCCACGAGGAAGAAGCCATCCTCATCCGTGGTCACCTTCGGAACGGGGGCATCCAGGAACTGCACGATGACGCCCTCGATGCCTTCGCCTGAATGTGCCGCTGTTCCCGCAAGGTAGCCACGCGGCTCTGACTCGAGGGATATTTCGATCCAGTGGGACCCGCCGTCTTCGATCGTCACCTCTATTGTGTCCGGATAGTAACCGAAGCATGAAGCAATCACTTCGTGTGTGCCGGCCGGCAGGTGCTTCAGGTCGAAGTACCCAGAGGCGTCCGTGGTAGCCACCCTACTCAATGTCTCGATGGTGACTGTAGCTCCCGGAATTGGGTCACCGGTGCCTGCCTCTGTTACCGACCCAGACGCATTGCCGTAGCCATTCATGACGGCAAGGCAGGCGGCGTAGGCATCAATGACACCCCAGCCATAGGCCATGTCTTCGCCTTCCTCGCCACCGTCAACAGCCGTGTCCATCAGGATCTGCTTGATCGTCTCGACGTCCAGGTCTGGGTCGATTTCGCGCATGAGAGCGACAACGCCCGCTACGTGCGGGCCGGCCATTGAGGTTCCGCTCATCGGTGCGTAGTCACCGCCTGGGATGGAGCTGACTACGTCCACGCCCGGCGCCGAGACCTCCGGTTTCACACTCACCTCGTCGCACGAGGAGGGGCCGCGGCTGGAGAAGTCTGCTATCGGGTATGGAGCCGGGTAGTTGGTTGCGTCCACGGCACCCACGGCGAAGGTGTTCCAGGGGGTTGATGCGCGATCCGCCGGGATTCTGCAGCTCATCGCGCTGGGGCCCTCGTTGCCTGCGCTGAAAGTGACAACGACGCCGGCAGCTTCACAGTTGTCTATTGCCGCCCACCAGAGGTCGTCGCAACGGTGGTACCATGTGCCACCCTCATAGGGCAGCTCGAAAGCCCCCCAGGAGTTCTGACACACATCCGGGACGTCGTCGATGGTAGAAGGGTTGCCGTCGGGGTCAGCAACCCACTGGAAGCAGGCTATGATGTCGTTGTCGAACTCCTCATTCCACCCTGCCTGGCCGATGGCATTTGCAGCAATCCACTGTGCTCCCCAAGCCACCCCGATCGTGTCACCGTTGGCAGGGTCGCAGCCGCACATGGTACCCATTGTGTGGGTGCCGTGGCCGTCGTGGTCATAGGGCACCCCGACCGTGTCAGTGATGCAGTCGAACCAGCATTCCTCGGGGGGATGCGCACCACCATAGCCGCGCCACTTCTCGGCAAGAGCGGGATGCTCGGAATCCACGCCGGTGTCTATACCGCATATCAGCCGGCCGGCCCCCGTAATGCCGAGCTCTGTCCAGACTCGGTCTGCGTTTATGGCCCTGAGACCAGGTGTTACGCCGATGTCTCTGGGGTGGAGTCGGACTTCTCCTTCCGTACGCCGCTCGCCTATCCAGCGTCCGCGCTCGACCGGTTCTATCAGCTTCGGGCG
>CAYMBA010000185.1:0-5184 GCA_964388535.1 uncultured bacterium
GCCACCTCCCAAGTTACCTGGAATTTCCTCAGAGTATCCTCGAATCACCCGGAAGCTTTGCGCCTGGAAGTTCTGCGCCTGGATACCGCGTGTTTTACGAACTTCTCCATCTCCTCCTGAAACACGCTTACGGGAGTCGTCCTCTTGTTAAAAGCGTCTCCATCCACGCACAGGGTCGGGATCTGCGCCCGCTTCATCAATTCCCTGCGTATGTAGGAATGAGCCCCCGACGCGTGTTTGCATGCATGATGCCCGCAGTAAACAGCGGCGTCAGCATCCAGATCCTTTATGGCAAAGAGTATGTCATCCAGCCACTTTACTGATATCGAGGTCGCTCCCATCTGCCTGGTCATAGGGTAATCAAAAGCTATATCGGAGAGACCCCGGAGCATGATTTCCCTGGAGGTAGTATCGATGGGGGGCAGAAAATGTATCCCCAGTACGTCCCCCAAGACCGAGATGCCCCTCTCCTCCATCCAGGTGAAGAAATTATACAAGTCGAACCACCAGTATATGTAGGTCCAGAAAAGCCTCAACACCTCCTCGGGGGCTGAATATTCCTTGTTTTTCCACCTTCTCTTGATCACGTTCACCATCTTTTCGAGACAGTCTATACCCTCTTGCCTCCCCCACAAGCTGGCCCTCATCACTATGATATCTATCCCAAAAATGTTAGGGACCGGGCTCGGCTTTGCCTTGTGCAATTCCCAGAACTCGTTAAACAGCTCCGCCATATGGTTGCATTTCCGGATAACTTCACGCATCCGTCCCTCCGAGAGCTTCTCGCCGGCGAACTCCTCCAACTGCTCTATCAATTTCACCAGATACTTGTAGTACTGCTCCCGTCCCCTCTCCGAGTCGTCAGTCGGCTTCTCCCAGGCGAACTGGGGAATCCCCAGGTAATCACAGGCGAAAGCATGTATCTTGGCGTTGGGATTGCAGGTCCCCACGGTATTGGAGACTATGACGTCGGGCTTAAGCCCCGGCCCCATACAGAGCGAGGCCACGGTTTCGGTATTGGCGGAACAGAGCGAGTCGGGAAGCCCCATGCCCATGGCGAAATCCCAGTATCTCTCCGACTGTCCCGCGCACACCAATATTCCCAAAGCTGCGATAAGCTCGGTGCATATGGGCATCATGCTTTCAAACATCTGGATTATCTCCGGCGGGAAAGTAAACGGCAAGAAAGCCACTTTCTTGCCTTCCTCCTTTGCTTTCCGGACTTTCTCGTGATATTCGATCACTCTCTTGACGATGAGGATCTCCGTGTCCCTTGCCGATTTAAGTTTAAATAGACCCCTGACGGTGTTGGCCATGTCGGGATTCACCAGGTTGGCGATGCCTTCCACCTCGCTATCGCTTATCGTCTCGGGAAAGTCCAGGATGAGCTTGAGGATCTCCGTCGATCTCTCGAAGAGGTTTTCCCCTTCCCTTATCTCGTGAGCCCTCATCACATCACCTCCCGATCCTCTCCAGGAAGGCCTGGACCCTGGTCTTCAACCTGCCGAAGTCCGCTATCGAGCCGTATTCCTTCTCGAGTATCAGCACCGGTACCTCCTTTTCCTCCAGGTCCCTGCGCAGAAGAACGGCGTCCACCCCGTGCAGGTCACAGAATTTGTTGTAGAATATAATCACCCCGTCCGCCTTTGCCCTCTGCTGGATCTCAACGGTAAAATCCCTGCGTTTTTCGTAATCCAGGTACATGCGGGGACAGAGCAGGTTGGAGAGATACCTCACGGCAAGCATACGAATTGGGTCCTCTCTCCCTCCCCCTTCATCCAGGTTCCAAAAGATCCTCGAGCCGAAGCACGCGGTATCGGCCACGACCAGTCCTCCCAGGCCCTCTATCTCTCTGATCAAATCGATCTCATCGGAGATAGCACCGCAGATCATCAGCCTCGCCCTTACCTCCGGGATTTGTGCACCTGATTTTTCCTCGATGACCCGCGACAGGTAATCATCGAAATCGCCGCTCGGCATCGAAGACCAGGCGGTTACGGCCTCGAATACCTCGGTCCCCGTAACCGCGGGCTTGCTCCTCTCCCTCATTTCATACAGTCTTTTTAATTTTTCACACACGCTGTCTCGCTTTTGTATCGCCCTTATCAAGCTCTTATCGGTAATCTCGACAGGGAAATGATCGCAGAGCGCGTCCCTGAACAGCGCAAGCTCCTCCTCGAACCAGGATATGGATTCCTCGCTCAAGAAGTGGGGTACTCTAACATAGTGGAAAAAATCGGGCTCCTTTTCGCGCTGCCAGTGCTCAAACATATTCCTTAAGTGATCGCAGCCGTTGGTCTCGACCAAGCCGTCCAGGAAATCGTAGGAGCCGTCCAGCCCCTTCTGCAGGCACGCCCGGCAAAAGCTGCAGTTGAAGAGGGACATGTGAGCGTCGGCAAGGTCCGTCTCTAACCGCCCTAGGGCCTTTATGCGGTAGGGGAGGATGCCCGCCGCTTCTATCAACTCTAAGGGAAGGGCCACGCAAGCGTAGCCGAGCACCTTTCCCCCCCTCTCTTTCCAGTCCTTCACGTAATCGTTATATAAAGACTCCTGGGTACTTAACAGTTTCTGCATCCGGTCCCACCTCTCTCCTGTCTCATCTCCCTCCTCGACGATCTAAAACCTCTCAGCCTGCCCTTCAGGTATTTCCATGATCCATGAAGTATCGCCCCGAGCATCGCCTTGATGAATACCGTATTTTCAAGGGCCGCCTCCGCCACCTGGTCAGCGGTAGCCCTAGCCACCTTGGTCAGATAATCTGCATCCACGGCGTAGACCGCGTCGCTCAAGACATCCCTCACCAAGCCGGGGTTCTCCTGCAGCAG
Organism: uncultured bacterium; assembly: GCA_964388535.1. Classification (GTDB taxonomy): domain Bacteria; phylum Eisenbacteria; class RBG-16-71-46; order CAIMUX01; family WJJG01; genus CAYMBA01. The sequence goes on from CAYMBA010000185.1 coordinate 2,826, forward strand.
GCGGTCGCAGAAGGACAATCCCCTGTTTATCGCCGCCCCTACCGCCTGGGGTTTTACCGCTTCCTTGAGGCCGAGCTCTTCTGCAAGCTCCGGGTGTGCAAGTACAGCCGCCTTCAGCTGTAAAAGCATCGTTTTTCCCGCCTCCTTAAGCGGTGATATCTGCAATGTCGAGAGAACCTTGTCGACAACTACGCTCAATAGCTCAGGGTTTTTGTCTGAAAGCTTGTTGAAGAGCACGGCGGACGCGTTAAGCATCCTGCCCAGCTCCTGGGCCTCTATATCCTCCTCGATCCCCTGCGCCATCTTGGCAACCACTCCATGAGGAAGCTCACTTGCTTTGCACACGACCCCGGATAAAGCGGTCAGGAAGGAGTTTGCGAGCGAGAGAAGTGCGCTAATGAGGGGGGTAACCAGTTCCTCCGTTCCCAAGGCTATATCGCTCATGGTCGTGATCACGATCTCGAGATCGTCGCCCAGGCCCACCAGCGCCTCCGCTACCATCCCGCCGTCCACATACAGCGCCAGTTCCTCGCAGAAACGCTCAAACACCGTCTTGAAATACGGTCGACTCTCCTCCACGATCAGGCTCCCACGGTGTAAGTCGCACACAACTGAAAGCATGGAATTAACGGCGCGGCCCAGCTCCTCCTTGTCGATATCCTCCAGGATCCTGGAAACAGCGTAAGCCAGGGTCTCGGGCGGGAAGCTCAGGCCGGAAAACACCGTGGTCGCAAGCTTGAGGACGCTGTCGATTGTTGGAGCCACAACATCCATTATGTTCATCAGGGCGACCGGCCTCCGCAGCAGCAGCTCCGCTTCGCCCTCCAGATATTCCAAGCGCGACTGAATACTGTATGATAACGCCTTTCTGGCTTCCCCGAAATCTATCGCATCCAACGCCTCGGAGAGCACTCCTAGCCTTTTCTGGGCCAATATCCCTTGGCCATCCTCGTGGAGTTTAATAGAAAGCTGTGCGAGGGAGTTGGCGGTTTTACCTATCTCCTCGCCGTTTATCCCCGACAGGGCATCTGCCAGGATCTCCGCCCTTTTCTCCTTAGGCATCTGTTGAAGCGATTCCGAAAAGGCCTTTAGAACCTTAACCCCCACGTTTATCAGCTCGGGTAACGCTTGTATCAGGTCTTCCACGAACTGCTGGTCATCGAGGAATAGCTCCCCAGGTATCGATTTCGTGTCATCGGATTCGAGGTTTTCGATGAGACGCGTTATGACATCCTTCCAATTCTGAGCCGTCTTCAGAGAAGTGTTGTTATCTCCCCTCAAGTGCATCACCCCACCTTGTTAAACCCTGCGATTTTCTTCTCTTGACCAGGGAGCGCAGCAGCCAGGATGTAAGCGCGTATCCCGCTGAGAAAACGCCCTTGAGCGTTCCCGAGAGAAGGCTCATGAAATCCCTGGCGTCCAGTTCCCGCAGCAGGGCTGCTCCCCGTTTTCCCGGTTCCCTGGAAAAGGCCTTTTTCAGGCTGTTGGCATAGCCGATAGTGGCCTGGGTCAGCCTGCCCAGGGCCGCGCCGTCCAATGAAGCCATGCCTCTCACCGCCGCGTCCGCCACCTCATCCGCGTTCTTCCCCGGCTGGGCCATCACGCGGCCTGCCTTGTTTACAAGAGTGCTCACCGCCGAGAAGGGTACTTCCATGAACTGGCTACGCGTCTCATCATCCTCCCAGACCAGCTTGCGGAGGATGGAGGCGTAGACCCTTCCCATCTCCGCCAGCCTATCCGTATCCAACTCCTGCCCCATCCGGCCTAGAAAGTTTCGCAGCAGCATGGGGGGGAAGGAGTCGATCTGTCGGCCCAACTCCAGCAGGAACTCCTCCAGCCAATTCACAAAACGTGGAAGGGCTCCCATCAGGCTCAGCGACAGCCCGGAGTCCTCCCAGAGTATGTTTCTTACTAACTCGGCGGCGGTCGCCGCGTCCACGTCCCTCACGATTATCTGAAGGAGCTGCTTGATCCAAGGGGTGCGTAATATTTCCTGCAGTACGCCTGGAGCCTCGCTCTCCTGCAATGTTACCTCCATCTTGATGTTTTCCACTGCACATACTCCTTCCTCTAATCAATACGGATAGAGGCCATTATCACCCCTCTATCAACCCGGCGAGAAGCGGCCGGAGCACGTGGTCTTTGAAGTCCTTGTTCTTACCTATGGCCTCACCGATCCCCTCTATCAACCTGCCGGTCGGAGAGTCCTTGTCCTTAGCCTTCTCCCCAACGGACGAGATAAACCCTTCAATCAAGGACAGCAGCAGTCCGGTCTCTTTCTTCCCAATCACCCCCCGGTATCCATCCCCGGCCTCTACGAGAAGCCGGGAGGCCGATTCCTTCAAGGAAGTCGCCTTGG
>CAYMBA010000186.1:0-5108 GCA_964388535.1 uncultured bacterium
GTATCTGCATTCCTCCAGAACTTCCTCGCCCCGCTCGGCCACATCCAGCGGGCATGGTTCGCAGCGTTGATAGAACGGGCAGGACTTGCACATCGGGAGTCGCTCATAAACCCGGCGGGAATGTGCAAAGTTGAAGAAGTCCACAAAGTAGGGGTGATCCATGAAGGATGCGGCTTGCTCGGAACAGATACTGGGCGGCGAGATTGCGAACCAAGGCTTCCCTTCGGGCCCAATGGGTGCCCGCCCGTCCGCAGCCGCCCTGCACGGATGAATCTCGCCCTTGAAGTTGATGAGAGCCACACTCCCCCCGCCGGCACACGGAATACCTGGCGGAGCCTCATAGCCGTACTTCTCCTCAAGGGCCTTTCTGAGGCGCATATAGCCATAGCTGAGAGCGATCTGGGACTGATCGACCAAGGTCGAGGCGGCCTTTGCAATCCTTGCTGCTCCCAGGACCCATTCGCCGGGTCTTGGAGCCAAGCCTCTGACCCAGTCGGGCTGCCCGGCGAAGATGCGCATCCTGTCAACGACAACTCCGTCGACGCCCAGACCAAGAAGAAGCAGCAAGGAGTGCTCCAGGCGGCCTAGATTCACCCGCGTCAGAGTCACCTGGATCCCTATTGACATCCTTGTGCCCGACCTGGATCGCTCGCGCACGAGAGCCTTGAGGTTTGCCACCGCGCGCTCATGGTAGCCTGTGCCTCGAACTGCGTCGTTCTCTTCCGGAAACGCGCTGTCGATGCTGATAGTCACCCCAACACCCCCAATCCGAAACAGCATCTCCCTGAGCTCGGCGTCGAGCCGTATGGCGTTTGTAGCGAGCCTTGGCTCTAGACCATGCTGTTTCGCCAGCCTCAGCGCCGAGGGAAGCCTGGCGTCGATGGTCGGCTCTCCACCAAGTAGCGTCACAGACTGGACGCCGGCTGCGGCAAGCCTCTCGAAAGCGACATCCAGATCCTCCTCGCTCGGGCACACCGGCGGCTTTCCAGCCACGGCTTGCATATACGGCCGGGCAGAACAATAGACACACGAAGCGTTACACTTCGGACTGAAGTCCCAGTAGACAGAGAGGCTTGGCATGAGTATCTCCCCCGCAGAAGACCCGAGCGCGTACATCCATCACCTGCGCCCGGGGACAGGCTTTGCACTCCTGAGGGTCGGGGCCGCACTCGGAGCGGCCCCGACCCCTCCTTGGAGCCGGCATTGCTAGCTCTCGACCTTGCAGGCTATGCAGAACAGGTTGCCGTTTTCAGCGCTCGCACCAACCGCGGCCGCCCCCACAGGATCAGCACAAGGCACAACCACGGGGACCGCGTACGTCGCCTTGATGGCCTTCATGTCGGTACCTCCTTCCGTGTCTCCTCACACTCCATGTCTCGCCGCAAGGAACCCCTGCGGCACCCAGGACCGCAACTGCCGCTTCAGCGAGCAATCGAGCGGCCGATCAAACGAGCGCCTTCGTTAGTTCAGTCCCGCTACGCACTTGGTGAAGAATGGGTGAGTCCCAGGAAAGTCCTCGATCACGCCTTCACCATTTGGACGATCACTGACGGGCGAAACCTCAGGCCTCTCGTAGCTCAAACGGATCTCCTCGTGTGCCTTCTTCATCGTAGTCACCTCCTTGGTCTGCGCAGCAGTGGGCCCACGGCCCATGGCTGCTTACTGTCGCTTCAAAGAAACTGCCTTCGGGTACGAAGCTGGGCCCAACTTCACATTGCTCACCGTCGCCTCGGCGACCGGCAGTGAAAGACAAGCGAAGCCCATACCAGCCCAGCTGGCTCGCTTCCGCTTGCTCGACTCCCCGCCCGCCCTGCTGCCGCGCACGCAAAGAAACGACCACCGAAGGGACAGGCAAGAGGCATGGCTGACTCTCGTATCGCTGCCGCACAAGGCGCAGGAATCAGGCCTTGCCGCCTGGCCTTGTGCGACATAGAATGCGCGCAGAAGCACTAAGCGAAGCAACAGCGGGCGGCGAAAACAGAGAGTGAAGGCCCTTAAGTGACGTGGAGGTAGAGGCCATGAATGCGAGGAAGGAGCTTCTGCCGCCGCTGGTAGCGCTGCTTGCCGCTTTCTTCATCGCCACACCGGCGGCACGAGAGGTTACCCCCTACGATCCACCCTCAAGCGCCCTGTCGGAGTTTTCCTATGATGAGCTTTTCTATGACGACGGGGAATTCGAGTTCTGGGGCACCGCTCCCGGGTGGTGCTCAGAAGAACAGGTAGGGTTCACGATGCCGGCAGGTGGTCCCTGGACAGTAATGGCAGCTAGGCTATGGCTTTCGGGAAGTGAACCCCACACATTGATCGTCAGAGAGGCCCCTGAGGGACCGGGGGCGCCCCCGGGAGAGGTAATTGGAACGCTCACCTTTACTCCTGGAGGCCCTTGCCCACCCCGCTGGTGGGTGGAGGTAGACCTCACACCCTTGGGGCTAGTACTCCCCGAGGGAGCATCTATCTTTGTGGGCGTCACCCTAGGCGGAGCCGACGACGCGATTGGTCTGGATTCCACCGATCCCGACGGCCACTCATGGGGCTTCTACGACTCCCAGTGGTACGACGACACCGGCAACTGGGGCTTCGACGCCGGTATTCGCCTTGGAATCCTGGCCGGCAGCCCTGCCACACATGAGGCTACCTGGAGCAGCATCAAAGCCCTTTGGCTAGAATAGTCACCTGCTACACCTGCGGGGCGCCCCCGCGTCTCCCCTCGGTCGCCCCGCAGGTACCCGCCGTCCCATTCGCCCAAACACAACCCCCCATAGTTGGCAGGAATCATGCATTCATAAAACCAATTATACACAGGATCCTGTGGATGGTTTCAGCCACTCCGCCCTGAACGTATCCTAGTGGCGGATTTCCTCCACTTCCACACTCCTCAGTCCCCCGAGGGGGTACCCGCGTAGGGCGGAAGGCCCATGCCGCCACGTGCATAAGTGCCTCGTGCTCCCGGCGTCAGGATTCCACTTAGAGATTGTCTTTCATAGACCGATTACCCTTCGACAACCAAACCTTGCACGCCTCGCGTTTGTATGTTATACTGTTCAAAGCTCGATTTGAGCAACTTGTACAAGTCTGGCAACCGGATGGCGGAGCCACGCCAATTGCTGTCGACGCGCGCCAGGCCGCGGAGCGGCTCGGGACGGGAAGGCCCCACCCGGTTTCGCGCTCCGCAACAGCTGAACGCTTGCTGAGATGACGGCACCGGCCTGCTTCTTAGGACACTCCGCCGCAGGGCAGCATGGGAGGAAACCATCATGATGAGAACGGCTATCGGACTCCTTTTGGCGCTTTTGATAGGCGCATCCGTGGGCTTAGCTCGCGAGTACGAGCTCTACAGCGTCCCGATTTCTTCGGATAGCCCCCGGACACTTGACGAGCTGGGATATGACGACGGCGAGTTCGAAGGATGGTGCACCAGCCCGAATTGGTCGGATGAAGAACAAGTGGGTTTCATCATGCCTGACGGTGGTCCCTGGCACATCACGACCGTGAAGATGTGGATCGCGGGCACGGGCGAGCACCATGTAATCTTCCGTGAAGCCTGCAACGGTGTCAGCAGCCCGCCCTGCGGCATTATCGACGAGTCCGTCTCCTTCACACCGGGCTATCCCGCTCCACCCGATCGCTGGATCGAGATCGACGTTAGTGGCCTGGGCCTTGTCCTTGAGGCCGGTGAAGAGATCTTCGTCGGCGTGGCCTTCGATGGCATCGACGATGGCCTTGGCCTTGACGAGAGTGAACCTGATGGTCACTCCTGGGGCCTTTTCGAGGGCTCCTGGGAAGATGACACCTATGTCTGGGGCGTGGACGCTGGGATTCGGCTGGGCATAAGCGACGAACCTCCAACCCCGACCACCGAGACGACCTGGTCCTCCATCAAGGGCTTGTTCGAGTAGGCGCTCGCCTCGACGGTAGGACAGGTTTGGACAGGAGCGGCTTCAAGGGGCAGGGGCACCCTACCCCCTGCCCCCGCACCGCCCTACCGGACACCGCCCACATGCCTCCAATGTCTAACCGGGCGTTCCTCAAGCACTCGGCAGATCGCCCTCCCGGACCCGCCAAGAGCACGAGAGGACTGCCACGCGTGGCCCTACCACCGCGATGAAGGAAGAGTTTGCCAGCACTCCGAGCGCAGACTGGCATTCTTCCTCGCGCTCTGACTCGAGCAACAAAGCTGCGGTAAGATACCTGGTGAGGGTATCCTGTTAGATGCTAGGCTTTGCCGTCGTTCAGGCCCCTGGTCAGATTAGTGATCAGGGCAAGAGGGCTACAGGGGAGCAACGCAGGCGAAGAAGAGGGATCCGGTATGGAAAGCTGCGCATCGGCAAGGGTCGTCAGGGTGTGGCCTGGCAGGGCGGAAGTAGAGATCCAGCGCGAGGAGGCGTGTGCCTCTTGTGCCTCGGCGGATCTCTGTCAGATCGTCTCAGGCAGGAAGAGTATGCACCTGGAAGTGGATGACCCAATTGGTGTCAGGGAGGGACAACTCGTCCGCATCGGATCGATGAAACCACTGGGCCTGAAGGCTGCTTTCTTCGTCTATATGGTCCCCGCGCTCCTATTCGTGGTTGGAGTAGTGGTCGGTTCTGAAATCCTCCACTGGTCTGCGGCCCCTAGCGCACTGATGGGGGTAGGGGGCCTCCTCGTTTCCTGGTTCGTAGCGCGGGCTTTTGAGCGCCATGCAAGCGCCAGGGAAGAATATAGGCTCTGCATCACCGCAGTAGTGCCTGTCGAGGAAGGGATGAACCCGGATCGAAGCGCTCATGGATCCGCTTGAGGCAGCATCAGAGTGCGAGATAGGACCTGCAGACACAAAGAACCCCGGGCTCTCGGACCCGGGTTGAAGCACATAGAGCAAGCCGCGCGCTACTGGGTCGGCTTACCACTCTGTACTGCTGTCCAGGATGAGCTTCTGTTCGTCCTCCTCACTCAGCCCATGCCAGTGGCAGCCAGCCTTCGTACAAACGTAGAGGTCTATCTCGAGATGCACGGCCAACACCCGCAGCTTCATGGCCTTCGACCCACACCACTCGCACACCCGGTCCGAGACGACGATGGATTCCCCGCACTTGGGGCACCGTACATCCTTGACTTGGAGTCCCGGCTCGATC
>CAYMBA010000187.1:0-5031 GCA_964388535.1 uncultured bacterium
CTACATTCCTCTTCCATCGCTGGACACCCTCTAGGAAGCTTGGTTCAGTAGCTTGTATTTCCTCAGGGTTGAGCTCGGCCTCGGAAACGACCCTCAGGACGGTGTCGAAGGGCAGGGTTATGTCTCTTGCGTCCCGGTAGAACTTCCTTACGGGCTTCAGGTCGAAGGCGTCCTTGAAGAGCACGTAAAGATCCACTATGTCCTTCGTCCTCGGGGATTCGTTCCTCATGGCCCGGGAGTAGACAGCATAGAGCTTCTTGTGAAGGATCGCCTCGAAGGGGTCCACCCGGAACCTCGCCCCGGTATCCCTCGCCTTCATCCACACCGGCAACCACGCCCCCGAAAAGGGGTCTTCGACGAAATCAACCCTCACGGCCTGTGGACTACCGGGCCTACTCACTAGGCAGTGGAGGCTGAAAAGGGCAGGGGAGGCGGACCGACCTAGGACCTCCACGTGCAGGCCGCTTGCAACCAGTTCCCTGAGCCAGCCTCTGATGCGGTCCTCATCCGGGGCGAACAGGAAAAGCTCTAGGTCGTCGGACAGCCTGTGGGAGAAGCCGTGGAAGCGCACTAGGGCCGTGCCTCCTGTCAGCACGCAGTCGTCCCCGGTCAGGGGAGCAAGGGTTCCCAGAACGGCGTCCTGGAGTTCGATTACCGCTTTCCCGGTCTGAACCACAGCTTCTCTATTTCCTCCCTCAGGTCGGCACGGGTGACCTCCCTGTATTTCGGGTAAAGCCGTTTCAGGCCCTCGGGGCCCAGCAACTCCACGATCCAGTCTACCGTCTGGGCCCGCTGAAAGAGCCTCTCCAGCAGCTCGGGAGAGGAAGTGATCCGCTCCCGCAGCTCCTGAAAGGTGAGCGGCTTGTCCCAAGCGATTGCAGCACGGATGGCCTCCTCCAGGGGCACTCTCTCCCTGAAGGGGGTACCCATTTTCTTCCACCTTATGGGCCAGTCCTGAAGCCGTGGACTCCGGAAGAGGATCGTCATGGCGTTCTGCCTCCCACAGGCCTTTCGGCCGGCGGCTTCATATCAGCCCCCTGTCCTTGAGGATGGTCCTGGCCTCCTGCTATTCTGGACCACCGTGACGGGCACTCCGGCCCCTGCCTTTAAGGCTCTCTAAAAACTTGGGCCTCCACGAGCTCCCCGTTCTCCTCAAGGGAGGCAAGGGATTGGGCAAGGTCGGCGTCCTCCCTGGCGATCTCCCCGAGGAACCTCAGTGCCGGCTTCCTGACCCTCGGTGGTCGCTCGCTGATCTCCTCGATTACCTTCCTCACATTCACCTCGTCCCAGTAGATGTCCAGGACAATCTGCCAGAGGTAGCTCCATTTGCCCTCGATGGCACCGCGGACGCAGAGGAGGTCAGCCACGGCCGCCTCAGGGATCGCGACACCCCCCAGGAACTCCCCGTAGAGCCTCGTTGCATGGCGGACCTCCACCGGATACTCAGAACCATCGGGGTATTCGATCCTGAAGGGCTTCTTCGACCGCCAGGCTCTGGGGGTCATCACCGTGATGATGAAGATGCCTTGGGAAAGAACGCCCTGCACGGAGAGGGCCCTTTCCATGCTCACATAGGCCGGTCTGGCGATGGTCGCCGCGGCCCTGTCGGGATCGGGGAGGTCGTCCATAAAGGCATACCAGCCCTTGCAGAGGCGCCAGAGGATCCCATCGCGGACGGCCCGATGGAGCAGGACGCGGAGCGACTCCCGCCTGGGCCCGGGGTAGACGCTGAGAAAGACGGCCAGGTCCTGGAGGCTGAAGACTTTCCTGTCGTCCAGGAGCTTTTTGAAGGCCATCCAATCGCGGAACTTCATGGTGCTGGTCCCAGGAAAGCCTGGGGGCTCTGCGACGTCAGCCTTCTGAGCAGGACGGCAAAAACGCCATCAGGCTCGTTGAACTGGCTTCTGACGAAGTCAAGGACCCCCTGACAGTAAGGCTCAGCCATCTGTTCCCGGAGGACTCGGGCGGGGAGCGCGTATCGTAGGAAGGTCCTTTTCAAATCCTGAAGACTCTCAGGGTGCATAAGCCATTCTCGTAACCTGTTTACGCCCGCCTCAAAGTCCTCGGGAGAGATACGGTAGTCTTCCAGCTTTCGTGCGGTCAGATCCGCGAGCGTATCGAGATTCTCCGCCAGATTGCTGGGGCTGAGCAGCTTCATGCCTTCCCCAAGGTAATGGAGATCGAGCACATCGCGGGCCTTCAGCCTGTCCCTGGATCGTGCCGCAACGGCGACGAGCTTGTCCGCCAGGATTTCAATGGAATCCTCAATGCTCACAAGTCCCTGCCTGAAAGGCTTGACGGAGATGCGATAAGCGGGCACATCGGCAATCTCGACGTTGACCCTGAGCTTATGGCGCTCGCCTCTGAGCAAGGCCCTCACTGCAAATCGCACACGTTCCCCCCTCTTCTGAAGTCCTGCCTCAGCGGACTCCACTTCCTTCACAAGGGAAGGAAGCACCTTTGCCGCCTCCTTCAGGGTTGACTCGATCCAGGGGGCATCGTCGGAGGGGCGGTCAGGGTTGGATCTGTTCTTCACGAAGTCGAGATCCTCTGACCACCTGATGTTTTCGTAGAAAAAGTGGAGACACGTCCCTCCCTGGAACACATAGCGCGAGAAAAACTCCCCGAAGGCCAGCTCCCCCAAAATGACCCTCTGGATCTCGACCCGCAGATTCGGACCCGCCTGTTTCATCCCTTTGAAGGACGGAAGATTGTTAACAATTCTATAACAGTTTTCCGTCTAACTCAACCTCACCCCTCGCCCGCCGCCGTTTATATCAGCCCCCGATCCCTCAGGATCTGCCTCGCCTCTTGGCCCGAGATCCGCAGGTAGATCGCTGTGGTCGTTAGGGCCGTATGTCCCAGGATGTCCTGGACCACGGGATCCCCGGCTTCCTTCTATTGTCGTGGAAATTAGTTTTGGCATAGAGTTAGATTTTCCTTGGACGTACTTTCTCAAGGCTTTCAGAAAGCGGCGGAAGTACGGTTCGGCCTGCTGGATAAAGGCTTTGATCTGGTCCCACTCACCATTGAGGTATTCGTACGTAATGATGTTCTTGAGCCTCGTCCAGCAGGCCAGTTCACTAACTGTGTCCGCCTCAAAGCCCTCAACAGCGGCCAGGCTCGAAACGATCTCCCGGTAGCTCTGAGGAAGGTGGATCCCCTCCAGTTTCAACACCATCTTTGCCGCATCCACTGAACCCAGAACGAGATTTTCAACCCACCGCTCTACGTTCCGTCTGTCCGCCCTGTGTGACAGATGCCGTTGCCAGGTAAATTCTCGGAAGGTAGCCCAGTCGGCTATTTCGGCCTCCAGAAATTCGAGGAGGTGTGCAAGACGTCTTAACCGACTCTTCCACCATGTTTTATCCCCCAAAAAATCGCTTAGATACCATTCCGTGAAGTCTAGGGCCTGAAAGAACACGGCCCGGTCGAAGTCCAGATAAAGCCCCTCGTCCCTGATGAGCACGGGCACGCCCCGCAGTGCCTCCACGGCCACCGTCGCCGGGACGCGGTTGAGGACCACCAGATCCACTTCCCGGTGCAGCAGGTCTTCCAGGTCCTCCCATATCTCGGTCTCGGTGGGGTAGTGGACGTCCTCCTCGAACTCCACCGGGCGGCGCTGCTTGGGGAAGAAGTAGACGGCCACGTCAACGTCGGAGCTGGGGCGTTCGTCCCCGCTGGCCCGGGAGCCGAATAGGAACACAAAGGCCACCTCGGGCCGCCCCTCGAAATACTGCCTGAGCTGGGCTATGATCTCCGCCTTCGTCATCGCTCAAGTCCCGGGATGTCGGCCCCTCCGGCCTGACCAGGGGTTATCAGATCCAGAAAATCCCGTGCTGCCTCTGCCACGGCTCCAAGGTTCAGGGTTGACTCCATTGCCTCAATTTCCTCTTTTAACCCCTCGTCGTGGAGGAGGAACCGTACCCGATCTGCCAGGACGTCGGCCTTCGACTCCACCACCTTCAGCAAGAGGCTGATCTCTCTCGGAGGGCATTCCTTAAGGACCAAGGCGAGATCAACCAGGTCCCTTACCTTCAGGCTTTCGGGCCTGTAAAAGAGCTTTTTTGTCACGATCTCCACGGGGTGCTCAACGTACAGCGCCAGTCCGTGGACCTCCTCCAGGGAGGGAGCCAGCCCCGTGAGGTTTGGAGCCACGATAAAGTCGAGTTCCACCCCTCCGAGTTTCAGCTTGATCCGGTTGGACATCTCGGTAAAGTCCACTCCCTTTAGGCAGGGGTTGACTCTCGGTGACAGCACGGGCAGGAGCTGGATATCCTTCAGAAAGATGTCGACGTCCCTGGACTTTCTGTGCTTGAAGCGGTAGGCGAGGGCGGTTCCCCCTCCCCAGGTCCACACTTCCGGGGCTATTTTGGTCCGTTCGAGGACGCTTACGGCGAATGCCAGCAATTGAAACCATTTATCTGCCCGACACATGGTCGAGTTCCTCCAGGTCGTAGGCCGCCTTCAGGTAGTCCTGAAGGGGTAGGGGTAGCCCGCGGGCGGCTTCCTCCAGAGACAGTCCCCGGCTGGGATATCTTTTCAGGACGGCCTCCACCGCCCGGGCCAGCCCGGCACCGACTCCCAAGGTCTTCCAGTTCTCCAGGAAGTACCGCCCCACGGTCACCGCCTCGTCGAAGCGGGGATCCTCAGTGCGCTCCTCCAGCAGAAGCAGAAAGGGGTGAAACCGCTCCCTGCGCCTCCCCTCGAAGGCCTCAACCAGGGCTCGGAGGCGTTCCAGAAGGGCCCTTTCTCTCACACCACTCCTCCTCGAAGAGATTCCAGTTCGTAACGAACTCCTCCTCATGGCCCATCCAGTATTTTATAGCCTCGAAGTACAGTTCCCTGAGCCTCTGCAGATCGAGCTTTTCGGCCAACCCCGACACGAACAGATCCTGTCGGTCTTCGGCAAAGCCCCTGGCGATCTTGGAGATGGCCAGGTCGTAGGGGCCGAGGGCGTAGACCCTGAGCCTTTTTAAGACGACCACCTCCTGGAGACGATCCGTGTAGTCAGGGTGCAGACACAGCAGG
>CAYMBA010000188.1:0-4950 GCA_964388535.1 uncultured bacterium
CGCTCGGGCTGAGTCACCCTCCCTCGACTCATTGTCCAACACAGCCTCAGTGGTCCGGCTGCTATGGTGGGATCCAGACTGGTTTCTGGATTCGAGGGCGCCCGAGTGCGCCGATACCCTGCTGTCCCGGGAAGTCTTGTTCCGCTCCTCTGCGCTCCTGTTCTCGGATGCGCTCCTGCGGGGGAGCGACCTTGGCCTCTGGCGATCGGGCAGCCATGGGGCCCATGACGTTCCCTACGTCTTGGGTCCCGGCCTTGAGCGGCTAGAGCTCTTTCAAGAGGGCAGCAGGCTGGGGGGTCAGGCTTTTCCCGAAGCCTTCCTCCAAATGAGCCCTCCCCTGTTGGCCGGGGCAGTGACGTGGGAGTTCGTCGAGCCCCTAGCAGATCCCATTGGCCCTTGGGGAGATGGGGTTCTCAGGGTGGTCCGACCCCGGTTCGAATGGGGGCGGGCACCCAGTGGGGTGCGCCTCACGCAGGGAGCATATGGCTCCTCGTGCGAGGAAGCCTATTTGGCCCGCACCTACGGGCGGCACCGCGTCTTCTTCTACTATGCCGACTCTCGCTCAAGAGGCAGGCAGGCATACAGGAGGAGCGGTTATCAAGACCTGAACCTCGAGATTTCCGAAGCATTTCCTGGAAGGGCTCTGGTCGTTTCGACCGCGGACAGGCGGGGCCGGTGGGAGGCGCTCCAGCGGAAAATGGTTTGGGATTCCCAGTCTCTGGAGGGCTCTTGCCTACTGGGCCGCAGGCAGATGAGGCTGCAACTTTCCCTGCGCTGGCTGACCGACCGTTTGCGCTGGTGGAATGGGGGATCCTTCAGGAGGCGGAGGAGTGTGGCTATCGAGGGCTTGGTACGGGTGGGACTCGGTTCCACGCGTATTGGCGTCGTAGCCACTGCCGGGGTCCGCAAGGGAAAGCTAGCGTTTGAGCGCAACGGGACGGCTAGTTGCATGCCTTTGGATGCCCACGGGTTCGCGGGGCGCGCCGGGCTGGATCTAGGGGCCTTCTACTCGTCAGTCGCGGGTGGCCTTGCCTGGAACAGGATAGGGGACGGCGTACCCCGAGGTGTGGTCCTGGCCGGTGTCCGGGCTGGCTTCTTGGGGCTTGGCGCTGCGCTTGAGTTCTGGGAGACGGCCCCCTTCGTTCCCCGGATGGAGTTGGACGGTGAGGCCCTGATGGACGAGTACTTGTGGTTCGATGGTGAAAGGGTGGGCCCAGGCTCGCAGCGTAGGCGGAACGAGCAGGCCAGGGCCTGGGTTAGCCTGCAGACGCCTAGCCTTAGGGTCCGGGTTGGTGTGCTGGCGCGGCGCATGAAGGGCGCTTTGGGGCTCAAGCCGCAGGATGCCCTGGCTCTTCTTCCCGGCGACCGGGAGCAAGAGGATCTTTCGGGCTACCTGGGAGACGGCGAACTACTGGCGGGCAGGCTTCGAGTGACCTTGGATGCGACGGGCTGCCTGAGGCTGCAAGGCCACGGCACATACCTGCTCGCTCCGGACTCGGAATGGGATCTTCCGGTGCTGACTCCTCGCTATCGGGGGAGTGGCTCGATTGAGCTTCATGGCAGGGCTTTCAAGGGGGACCTATCCTGGGGCCTGAAGGTCATAGCCGTTGCACTGGGCCCATGGTGGAGCCTCGTGCCAGAGAGCAGCCTCTTGCCTCAGACAACACTCAAGACCGTTAGGAATCTCCGCTTTGATTTGGAGGCCCACGGGGAGATGGGGAGGGCCCATTTCTTCCTTGCGCTTCGGAACCTGGAGGATGACATACGGGAGTCGGCCTCCTACGACGATCGCAACCTCTACTGGGTACCCCTTCCAGTCCGCCATTATGAGGCGGGCATAGAATGGCACTTCCAGGATTGAGCTGACCTCTCTCGAAGATGCTCCCGGCCTTCTTCTGACGGGAAGTGACGGGCGTTTGCGACTGCTTGCGGGCATCGGGCTTGCTTGGAAGGTGTTCAATGGAGTGTGGGCGGGTCTCATATGAATCTTACGCCGTCGGAAAGGAGAATCCTCCTGGTCGCGTCGCTGCTGCTGGGCTCAGGCTATGTCTTGGCGGGGCTCAGAGCGGTGGGGATCTTGCGGTCAAGGCCCTCCCCTGGGTCCACCCACCGGGATGTCGCTGCTGCATCGCCGAGCGCATCCGGGGGAGGCAACACCGTTCCTACCGCGGGCTGTATTTCGGAGCCCAGCTTCGCAACAGGAGATACGGGGTCGGAGTCCCACGGTCTTTCCGCCCCTGAGGTCGCGATCGCACCAGAGTCCGTTTTCTGCGCTTCCTTCCTTGACCTGAACCGTGCTGACAGCATCGCTCTTGTGGCCTTACCCGGCATAGGCCCGAGGCTTGCGGCCAAGATCCTGGACCTACGCCGCCGCCTGGGGCGGTTCAGCAGCCTTGAGGATCTCCTTGCCGTGCGTGGGATCGGGCCACGCCGACTAGAGGCGATCAAGGGCTACGTGGTAGTGACGGACTCGACCAATCCCACGAAGAAGACCGCCATGTGAGAGAGGTCGGCGGTGGGATTGCATATTGCGAGTTCCACCTTCACTTCGTTGCAGGCTGCAATCTCGCGGCGCGCCTGAGCACGGGGCTGGTTCCTGGCGCCCGGGGATCCATTGCAACTGAAGACGTTCGGTGGACTTGTTCCTTGCCTGCGTGGGTTTTCCTGCTGGCACGCCTCGTGCAACCCCCAAGGCAGGATTCGTGTGCTCCGGAGCCCGAGCTTTGGTTCAAGGATGGCCCTTCGGGGGCAGGAGGGTGTCCGTGAAGGTCGACTTGGGGGTCAAACTCGTCGAGGTCGGTCTCATCAGCGAGGCGGACCTCAAGAAGGCTCAGAAGATCGAGGATTCCCAGGGTGGTGATCTCATCGGTCACCTGATCAAGATGGGTGCCGTTGAGGAGGCAGACGTCCTTCGGTTCCTCGGCGAGCACTACGGCACACCGAGTGTCAACCTGGATGAGATCGAGATCGATCCGGACGTGATAGCCCTCATACCGGCGGACGTGGCCACGCGCTTCAACGTCATACCCATAAGCCGTCTGGGCCGCCAGCTGGCAGTGGCTATGTCCAATCCCACCAACTTCTTTGCCCTCGATGACATCAAGTTCATCACGAACCTAGAGGTTGAGCCCTTCGTCACGACGGAGGACCAGATAAAGCGGGCGCTTGATAAGTACTATGACTCGGTTGTCTCCATGGCTGACGTCATGAAGTCCATGGAGGACGAGCTCGAGGTCGTAGAGGCCGAAGATGAGCAAGAGGCGATCGACGAAGAGTCCGCGGATCAGGCGCCGGTAGTGAAGTTCGTCAACTCTATGATCGCCCAGGCTGTGAAGGAATCAGCGAGCGACATCCATGTGGAGTGCTACGAGAAAAGCATGCGTGTTCGCTTCCGGATCGATGGAACCCTGTACGAGAGGATGTCGCCACCGTACAGGCTCCGCCAAGCGATCATCTCACGGCTCAAGATCATGGCCGAGTTGGACATAGCCGAGCGAAGGGTGCCGCAGGATGGAAGGATCAAGATCAGAATCGGCAAGAAGATGGTTGACCTCCGTGTTTCGACACTTCCGTGCATCTTCGGTGAGAAGGTCGTTCTGCGAATACTAGATAAGTCGAACCTTACGCTCGATCTCACGAAAGCGGGATTCCATCCGAGAGCGCTCGAGCGCTTTCTGAAGGCCATCGAGATGCCATACGGCATGGTGCTGGTGACCGGGCCGACCGGAAGCGGCAAGACGACGACGCTCTACTCGGCGCTTTCCAGGGTGAATACACCTGAGGTCAACATCATGACGGCTGAGGATCCTGTGGAGTACAACATCGATGGCATCAATCAGGTGCATGTGAACGAGGCCGTCAACCTAACCTTTGCGGCGGCACTCAAGAGCTTCCTTCGCCAGGATCCGAACATAATCATGGTCGGCGAGATCAGAGACCTAGAGACGGCGTCGATTGCGGTGAAGGCCGCTCTCACCGGCCACCTTGTCTTCTCCACGCTCCATACGAACGACGCACCAAGTACACTAAACAGGCTGGTCGATATGGGGGTGGAACCCTTCCTCGTGGCTTCGTCGACGAATCTCATTCTAGCGCAAAGGCTCGTCAGGAGACTCTGCAACCACTGCAAGCGAGAGGTGGAGCTCAGCGATGAGCTGAAGGCACGGCTGCAGCTCGATCACGTTGGCGGTGCGGGCGACGCGAAGTTCTACGAGCCTGTAGGCTGCGATGTGTGTCACGGGACTGGGTATAAGGGCAGGATCGGCGTGTATGAGGTCATGCCGATCTCACCAACGATCAGAGAAATGATCATAAAGGGAAGGCCGACGCCGGAGATAAAGGCGCAGGCGGTGCGGGAGGGGATGCTCACGCTGCGGATGGACGCCCTTTTGAAGCTGAAGCAAGGCATCACCTCGGCGGAGGAGGTGCTGAAGGAGACTGCGGCCGACGAGGGTCTCGAGGATGTACTGGGAAGCATAGAGCTGGGGGAGGGACAGTAGATGCTGTCACTGAGGGATTTGCTGAAGCGGATGGTCGAAGAGGGGGCGTCCGACCTACACCTGACGGTTGGGGTACCCCCGCAGTTCCGGGTGGACGGCACGCTGAAGCCAGCGTGTGAGGAGAAGCTAGACCCCGAGACCTGCGAGAACCTTGTCTACTCGATCCTGCGTGAGGACCAGAAGAAGCGTTTTGAGACAGAGCGCGAGCTCGATCTCTCCTTCGGCATTCGGGGGCTTGCAAGGTTCAGGGTGAACGTATTTCTGCAGAGGGGAGTGACGACCGCTGCGATCAGGATGATCCCGTACGAGATCATGAGCTTCGAGGAGCTGGGACTGCCGCCGGCGGTAGGGAAGTTCGCGGAGCACCTGAACGGGTTAGTCCTTGTTACGGGACCGACCGGAAGCGGGAAATCGACTACGCTGGCAGCGCTCATTGACAAGATCAACCGTG
>CAYMBA010000189.1:0-4898 GCA_964388535.1 uncultured bacterium
CCGCAGGCCGCGGCCCGGGATAGCGAAGAGCGGAGCGGCGTGGCCGCCCGCTTATACAGTAGTGACAGGAGGGCTTCCTTCACATGAGTCTGTTCGACCCTGTCGACCTCAAAGTTGATTTCATCAAGCAGGAGCACGAGGTGCTGAAGTTCTGGGAGAAGGAGAAAATCTTCCAGAAGCTTATCGAGAAGAACAAGGGAGGTCCACGGTGGTCCTTCATCGATGGCCCGATGACAGCGAACAACCCCATGGGTGTTCACCATGCTTGGGGCCGAACGTACAAGGATGTGTTCCAGCGCTATAAGGCGATGCGCGGCTTCGAGCAGAGATTCCAAAACGGCTTCGACTGCCAGGGCCTATGGCTCGAGGTCGAGACGGAGAGAGACCTAGGGTTCAACTCGAAGCGAGACATCGAGAACTTCGGTCTAGACCGTTTCAGCCGCGCCTGCAGGGCGAGGGTGGACAAATTCAGCAACGTACAGACTCAGCAATCCATCCGGCTCGGGCAATGGATGGATTGGGAGAACTCCTACTACACAATGACAGACACCAACATAGAGTACATTTGGCACTTCCTTGGTGTCTGTCATGACAAGGGGTGGCTGAGGCAGGGGCACCAGGTGATGCCGTGGTGCACTCGATGCGGCACGTCGCTGTCGCAGCATGAGCTTGCTGATGCCTACGAGGACATCGAAGACACAAGCGTGTTTCTGGGCTTCAAGCTCAAGCCCGGCGTTCGTAGAGATGGCCCATGGAGCGAGGGCGCCAGTGGTGGCGTGCTTCCTGGAGAAGGGGAGAGGCTGTTGGTATGGACCACGACGCCTTGGACGCTCACCTCTAACGTAGCAGCGGCCGTCAATCCCGACTTGGCGTATGTGAAAGTACGAAGCGAAGGCATTGTCTACTACGTGAGCGCGGGCGTGGCGAGAGCTATCTTCGGCGAGAAGGCAGAGATCCTGGGCGAAGTGAAGGGCAGCGAGATGGTGGGCTGGACGTACGAGGGCCCCTTCGATGATCTCCCTGTCCAGGAGGGCGTCGAACACGTGGTCATCCCGTGGGAGGAGGTCGGTGAGACTGAGGGCTCTGGCATCGTACACATTGCTCCAGGGTGTGGCGCAGAGGACTTTGACCTCGGCACAAGCCTTGGGCTGCCGGCGATCGCTCCCTTAGATGAGTTTGGGATATACGGTGAGGGGTTCGGATGGCTCACGGGCATGGATGTTCACAAGGTTGAGGAGCCCATCATCAAGGATCTTGAGCGTAAGGGCATCCTCGTCGGAACGGAGAAATATCAGCACCGCTATCCCTTCTGTTGGCGCTGTCACGAGAAGCTGGTCTTCAGGCTTGTAGATGAGTGGTTCATAAAGTGCGACGAGATCCGGCCGCTGATGAAGAAGGCCGCAGAGACGGTCCGGTGGATACCAGAGAGCATCGGGAAGCGCACGCAGGACTGGTACGACAACATGGGGGACTGGTGCATTTCCAGGAAGCGCTATTGGGGTCTGCCGCTGCCTTTCTACTTCTGTCCGGACGGGCACTTGACTATCGTCCGCAGCAAGGCGCATCTGCGCGAGTTTGCGGTCGACCCGTCGCTCGTGGACGATCTGCCGGAGCTGCACAGGCCGTGGATCGACGCGGTCAAGATAAGGTGTCAGCACGACGGCTGTGGGAAAGAGGCTACTCGGATCCCTGACGTAGGCGACTGTTGGCTGGATGCAGGCATTGTTGCTTTCTCAACGCTGAAGTACCTGGAGGACCGTGAGTACTGGGAGAAGTGGTTCCCAGCTGATCTGGTCTGCGAGATGAGGGAGCAGGTCCGACTGTGGTTCTACGCGATGATGTTCACCTCGGTTACTCTCGAGGGAAGGGCTCCATATAAAGCAGTCTTTAGCTATGAAAAGGTTTACGACGAGCGCGGCGAGCCCATGCACAAGAGCAAGGGAAACGCGATCTGGTTCGACGAGGCGGTGGAGCGAATGGGAGCAGACGTGATGAGGTGGCTCTACTGCGCTGTCAATCCGAATCAGAACCTGCGCTTCGGTTACGGCGTGGCTGATGAGATGCGCCGAAAAATCATTACCCTGTGGAATGTGTACTCGTTCCTTGTGACGTATGCCGAGCTGGATGGCTTCGACCCAGCAAAGGAGGCTGATCCTTCGGCGGTTGGGGGGAGTCCGAATGCGCTGGATAGGTGGATCATATCATCGCTCTACCGGCTGGTCGGCGATTGCCGGAGATTCCTGGATGACTACGACGTGATGAGCGTTCTGCGTGAAGCGGATCGCTTCCTTGAGAATCTTTCGACGTGGTACGTCCGGCGTTCGAGGCGCAGGTTCTGGAAGAGCGAAAGCGATGAGGACAAGAAGTGGGCTCACAGGACGCTCTATCATGTGCTGCTTACCTACGTGCGGCTGCTTGCGCCCGTGATTCCTTTTGTGACGGAGGTGATATACCGGAACCTCACGAAGAGAGCAAGGGAGCTTGGTGAGGAATCGGTCCTCCGTTTGGGTGTCAACGGGGGCCCGACTCCGGAAAGCGTGCATCTCACACCGTATCCCGAGGAGCGGCCCGAGCTGGTGGACGAGTCGTTGAACGAGGCGATGGACTTCGTTCTGCGTGCGGTCAGCCTGGGGCGTGCGGCCAGGGAGAAGGCGAGGATAAAGGTGCGGCAGCCGCTGGCTAAGATGTGGATCATCCCACTACAGGGAGCAAGGGCTCTTGAGAAGCTGGACCCACATTTGAAAGACGATCTGCTCTCGCAGATTGGGGAGGAGCTGAACGTCAAGGCGATCGACCTCCCCGTGGGCGATCCAGACGAGTTCTCCAAGCGCGGGATACGGCTCAACTTCGCGGTGCTTGGAAAGCGCCTCGGGCCTGCCATGAAGGAGGTTCAGCGAAAGGTCGAGGCCGGGGAGTACGAGCTGGCTACCGACGGTGCACTTCTTGTTGCGGGCGAGAAAATCGGGCCGGAGGAATACGAGATCGTTTATGAGGCAAAAGACGGGGTCTCCTTGGCCCATGACCGGTACACGATGGTTGTCTTCGATGTGAAGATAACCGAGGAGCTGAGGCTGGAAGGCTGGGCCCGGGAGATTGTCCGCAGGGTGCAGGACCTGAGGAAGAAGGCCGGATACAATGTCGAGGACCGGATCACAGTCTTCCACGAGGCCGCTGACTCGGGCGATTCTGACCTGCCCTCAGCTAGCCTGGTCTTCGAGCGCCATGGGGACTATGTAGCTCAGGAGACGCTCGCGGTGCAGCTGGTTGAAGGCAAGGGTGGCGGCGACGTCGATGCCTCAGCAACGGTTGCCCTTGCAGAGGGAAGAAGCGTCTGGGTGGGCGTGAAGCGCGCCTAGAAGGACCGCGCCGGCCATCTCGGATCCGATCTTCGGGACTCCTGCTGATTCAAGGAGGCGGTCAATGCCGGGGCGCTATCCAGAGGTGGCCTATCCTAAACCGCCTTCATGTCGCGAAATCTCAAGGATCGTAAGCCGCTTTTCGACCAACCATGAGGATGTCCGCCGGGTCTTGACGGCGGGTCTTGATCTGTCCCGATGCACGAGGGTACTCGATCTGGGGTGTGGCTGGGGGTTCGGGACTGAGGGTTTTGCGAGGGACCTGCCAGAGGAAGCTGTGGTCTTTGGGGTGGACGCCGATGCGGAGAACAGGGAGCCATTCCTCGAAACCCTTTCGCGGCATGGTCTGAAGGGAGAGTTCGTCAAGATGAAGGTATTCATGGATCTCCCTTGGGACGATGACTCCTTCGACCTGGTGATTGCTACCTATAGCTTGTATTTCTTCGCTTCGAGCATCGGGCACATTGCTCGCGTGCTGTCGCCCGACGGACTCCTGCTTGCGACTACGCGCATGAAGGCCTCGGCGGAGTCTCTAGGCCGGTTGCTAGGTGACGAGGACGTAGCCAAGGGGGTAGAGGCAACGATAGAGAGGTTCTGCGGGGAGAACGCATACAGCAAGCTCAAGAAGAGCTTCGAGCATATCGAGATCCTCCAATACCCGAACGAGCTCGTCTTCGGGCCTGAAGATGAGGACGACCTGGTCAAGTACATAGCTTACCGGCTCGAGAGAGTCCCATCTTCTACGAGCGACCTTTGGCCTCTCGGGCGCATCAGAAGAGTCGTCAGGGAAGCCTTCAGGCGGCATGGGGCAGTACGGTTGAACAAGGATGATATCTGTATAAGAGCAGGCGGCCCTCGGGTGCCGGAGAACGGGATTCCTTGGTGATGCCACTTGTTCCGAGATACTGCTCTCAGTGCGCGTCACCTCTCGTGCAACGCGTTATCGACGGGAGGAAGCGAGATGTCTGTCCTAACTGCGGCACAATCTTCTATAGGAACCCGCTCCCCGTTGCATCCGCCCTTGTGCTCACCGGGGATCGCCAGATCCTCCTTGTCCGCAGGAAGAACGATCCAAAGAAGGGAATGTGGTGCCTCCCTATAGGCTTCGCGGAGATGAGCGAGACCATAGAAGAGGCAGCGCTGCGCGAGCTCCGGGAAGAGGCAGGGGTCGAGGGCAAGATCGTCAGACTCCTCGACGTGGACACGTATGAGAGCGACTACTATGGAGATCTCCTGATCGTCTCCTTCGAAGTTCGCATGGTCTCCGGATCCCCCGTGCCTGGAGACGACGCCGAGGAGGCGAGATTCTTCCACATTGACGACCTTCCAACGTTGGCCTTCACCTCGAATGAGAGGGCAGTGGAGGCGTGCCGGAGGGCTCATAGGGACGAGTGGGCCATCCAGGACTCCTTTGCAAGGCTTCGGGGAAGCATAGGGCTACCGTGTCTGGATGGACAGGGGGAGAGAGAGACCACCGAGACTGGCACTTTCGGCGCGACCCTGCTCCCCGCTGCGGTCGGGCCGCCCAGATCGGGCTGGCCC
>CAYMBA010000190.1:0-4884 GCA_964388535.1 uncultured bacterium
GGCGGCGGGAGTAGGCTCGGTGCGAGACGCCCTGGCTTGGGTTGCCGAGAACGGTCCTCCCGATGTGCTTGTAGCCGACGTTGTCCTGCCCGACGGGGACGGGATCGATCTGGCAAGGAGACTGCTAGAGGATTTCCCATCCCTGAAGGTGGTGATAAACACAGCCTACGGGCATTTCAGGTCGGACTTCTCCTCGTGGGTGGCCGACAGATTCGTTTTGAAGTCCGGCGACTTGAGGCCCCTGAAGAACGCAGTCGGCGCGATCCTGGGAAGGGGAGGGAAACAGGCAAAAAGCCCCTTGACCGGTTTCCAGGGGATGGCTACCCTACGTAGAAGAGAAAGTGACCCTGTGCAGCCCTAGCTCAGTTGGTAGAGCACTAGACTGAAAATCTGGGGGTCCCCAGTTCGAATCTGGGGGGCTGCACAGTTTCGTGTTTTTGTGAGCCGATGTAGCTCAGCTGGTAGAGCAGCTCATTCGTAATGAGCAGGTCATCGGTTCGAGTCCGATCATCGGCTCCGCATCCAAGCGGCCCCGCTCCACCGGGGCTGTTTCCTTCTTGGCGAGGCATTGGAGATTGTTGCTGATTCTCAGCCTCTCGGGTGCGCGCGGCCGAGTGGGAGAGTCGATGACTCCCGCGGTCGCTAGCCATCTCGCGCAAGCCTTCCTTTCCACGCTCAATCCCAGGACCGTCGTGCTCGGTCGCGACACCCGCCGGAGTGGTCCTTCCTTGCTGGGCGCTGTGAAAGAATGTCTCCACGCTGCCGGTGTGCATACGATCGACCTTGGAGTCGTTCCCACTCCGACTGTTCAGGTGGCGGTTGAGCATTTCCGCGCTGATGGCGGGATAGTGATCACCGGCAGTCACAACCCCTCCGAGTGGAATGGGCTGAAGTTCCTGGGTGAGGGGGGGCGTTTTCTGGATCGCGACACCTTGGCCCGCTTGAAAGAGAACCTGGGTGTCCATTCGGGCACTGGGCCTGATGCTCTCGCGGGCAAGGCATCGCAAGAAGACTCCAGCACTGCTACCCGTGCCCCGGGCGCCGCGGACAGCGGGCGCCCAACGACCGCGGCTGGGACCGAGGCGATCGAGGCACACGTGGGAAGGGTACTCGAATCCGTAGGGACCCCACCCAGCGGAGCAGAGCCTGTGCTTCGCGTGGTTGTGGATGGCTCTGGTGGCGCTGGACCGGTTCTGCTGGAGCCGCTAGCGCGTCGCATCGGTCTTTCTGTGGTCTGGGAGGGTGAGGCCATGGATGGGGTTCTTCCACCCCGCCCGGAGCCTAACCGGGATCGCTTGGAGGCTCTCTTGAGGAAACACGCTTCCCAAGACCTGGCGCTGGTGGCCATATCGGATCCCGACGGTGACCGGCTTGGGGTTGGGATTCCCGGGGGCCCCCTCGGGGAGGAATGGACCCTCCCGCTGTGTGCTTTCGCGTGCCTGTCCGAGGGTCGCAGGGGCCCCTTGGTTGTAAACCTATCGACCTCGAGCATGATCGAGGATGTCGCAGCGCATTTCGGAGTGCCGCTATTGCGCGCGCCGGTGGGCGAGGCAAACGTGGTGGCCTTGATGCAGTCCAGTGGGGCGATTTTCGGGGGCGAGGGCAACGGTGGTGTGATCGACCCAGAGGTGCACCTGGGGAGGGATTCGGCGGTGGGGCTAGCTTGGATGGCGAACCTCCTGCGGTCAGGGAGGCTTCCGTCTGCGCTCTCGGTCATCCAGCGCAGGTACATAGCGAAGGATGTGTTGCGAATTGATTCTGCGACACTCCAGAAGGCTGCGTTTCATCTCAGCGAGCATCTCGGGGTGCCGGATCGGAGGGATGGCTTTAGGTGGATGACCGAAGGCGGGTGGATACATCTGCGTCCGTCGGCTACCGAGCCTGTGGTGAGACTGGTTGCCGAGGCACGGGACGTGGGCACTTTGGAGCGGATGAGGCAGGCGATTGCGACAGCCTGCGGACTGGATGGCACTCTAGATGGGGGGAGTGGCAATGAAGAGGCGCGTTGAGAGTAGAGGAGCCCCCTCTGCGATTGGTCCCTACAGTCAGGGTGTGATCGGCGGGGGGAGAAGTCTTCTCTTCACGGCTGGCCAGCTGGGTATGGACCCTGCCACAGGGAAGCTGGCCGAGGGAATCGAGGAGCAGACTCGCCGGGCCCTGGAGAACTTGAAGGCCGTCCTTGAGGCGGCGGGTTCTGGCATGGATCAGGTCCTCAAGGTCACGGTCTTTCTCGCCAACATGGATGATTTCGCTGCCATGAACGACGTCTATTCGTCCTATTTCCATGAACCCTTCCCTGCGCGCAGCGCTGTGGAGGTGGCTCGACTCCCGAAGGGCGCACTCGTGGAGATCGAGGCGGTTGCGGAGCTGGGGTAGCGGGCTCGTTGACACTCAGGGCCACCTTCCGTAAGTTCAGACGGCGCCGGCGGGAGCGAATGGGTCCTGGTGGGCCCCCGGGCCTTCAAAGCCTGTGTCGGGCGCCGTTGGCGTCCGGGGTGGGTTCGATTCCCACGCGTTCCCGCCAGATGTGTGCGCACGCCTTGGGGGCTTTCTGCCTGGGCCTGCGGTCTGCACCATGAAAGGTTCCGGAGGTAGCTTGCCGGGCGGTCGAAACCACTGCTGCTCACCCCCACGCCCACATGGGTTGGTACTTGCCATATCGGTGCTCTTGATGGCCGTGGGGCTTCCAGCGGAGGCACTTGGCGCAGCCCAGGAGGGTGTGTCTGCCGAAGGGCCCGGCAAGAAGCCCACAACAGCGCTTGTGCTTTCCATGCTTGTTCCGGGCGGCGGGCAGGCCTACAACGGCAAGTGGTTGAAGGCCCTGATCGTCGCTGGGGGTGAAGTAGCCTTCCTGGAGCGGTTGGCGTATGAATATCGGATGGTAAGCCGGTTCCGGAGCAAGGTGGAGTGCGCCCGACTCTGGGGAAACACGGCTGACGCCAACCGGTATGAAAGCAAACTGCGCCATCACAAGTCCCACCGGACCGACTTCATCTGGTGGACGAGCCTCTACGTCGTCCTGAGCATGGTGGACGCGTACGTGGACGCGCATTTGGCAGGATTCAACGTTTCGCTCCAGGCCCCAGCCGAGGGCGAGGGAGCAGTGGGCATCTCTTTGCAGGTTGCCTGGTAGGGATGTAGAAGCGGGACAGGTAAGGTCAATGGGCGTCGAGACGGTGGTCTATGTTCACGTGCCCTTCTGTAGGGAGAAGTGCCGCTACTGCGGATACTTCAGTGTTACAGGCAGCAGGGTTTCCTACGAGCGCTATGTGGAAGCGGTACTCTCGGAGTGGGAGTACCTCAGGCAACATGCCTTCGACAACGACCGGCCTGCTGTGAGGGCCCTGTACGTCGGGGGCGGAACGCCCTCGTTGCTGGGTGCCGATCTCCTGCGGGGGCTGCTGAGCGGCTTGCTTGCGGATCTTGTAGACGGGGCTGAGGTAACGGTTGAAGTGAACCCCGAACATGTGGGCAAGGCCCTCCTTGAGGTACTCGCAGCATCCGGATGCAATCGCTTGAGTCTTGGGGTGCAGTCCTTGGACCCGGAGGACCTTGCGCGTTTGGGCCGTGGGCACACGTTGGAAGATGCCCGAGCAGCCTTAGAGGCAGCGCGCAAGGGTCCGATACAGCGGGTGAATGTGGACCTTATCTTCGGAATCCCCGGGCAGTCTGTCGAATCCTGGGAAGCCACTCTCCGGGAAGTGCTGAAATACGATGTCACGCACCTGTCGTGCTACATGTTGGTGCCGGATGAGGACACCATGTTCGAGCGGCTGCTGCGGGGCACCTGGCAGGATGCCCACGTGGAGGAGATTCCGTTCCGACAGAGCCGGGTGACTCAGGGGCTGCTTGAAGAGGCTGGGTTCACACAGTACCAACCTGCCTATTTCGCGCGGCCATCTTTCGAGTGCATATACGCCGAGATGACAGCGTCGCGAGCGCCCTGTCTTGGGCTGGGTGCAGGAGCGTACTCGTTCGACGGTTCGCGCCGATGGCGCAACTGGGCCAATGTGGAGAAGTATGCGGAAGCGTGGACCTCGGAGAGACGTGTGGTCCGGCCGGAGACACTCAGCCTTGGACCGGAGGACGAAGCCCGGGAGACGCTCATCCTCGGCCTTCGCAGGAGGCAGGGGGTCGATCTGGCGGAGGTGCGTCGGCGTGTGGGGGAGCCGGCCTTCGAGCGTCTGATGCGTAGGGCCAGGTTTCTGGCCGCTCAAGGGTTCGTGGCGATTGAGGAGGATCGATTGAGGGTCAGGCAGCAGGCCTTCGTTGTTACTGACAGCGTGGTCATGGAGCTGCTCAGGGCGCTTGAGGGGGCAGAGGGCTAGCTGCGCCCCTGGGAGCCGGTTCGACCAGGTGGGAACCGGGCTGCGGCAGCGGGCGTAGGAAGTGCAACGAGAGTAGCAGGAGCCCCCAGCGGGCTCCTTTGTGTGTGTCGGAGGTGCTTCCGCGGCCGATATTCTCTTCGAGTTGCGCAGAGGCATGAAGTCAGAAAAGGGCCGCTGTGGGTGCTGATGGAAGCGGCCCTTCGTGATAAAGTGCAAAGGTTATGGCAAAGAAAGACTACTACGAGGTGCTTGGGGTCTCGAGGGATGCAAGCCCCGAGGAGATCAAGAAGGCCTACCACAGGTTAGCTGTGAAGTACCACCCGGACAAGAACCCGGGGGATAAGGAGGCCGAAGAGAAGTTCAAGGAGGTCTCCGAGGCTTATCAGGTCCTCAGCGATCCGCAGAAGCGAGCGGAGTACGACCGGTTCGGCCACGAGGGGGTCCAGGGAGCGTACGGTGGTGCGGGCGCTGGGATCGACCCGATGGAGATCTTCCGGGAGTTCATGCGCCGCCACAGGGACTTCGGCTTCGAGGACTTCTTCGGTGAGATCTGGGG
>CAYMBA010000191.1:0-4869 GCA_964388535.1 uncultured bacterium
GGATTCGCCGTGCGGGTGCTGCCAGCGCACGAGGATCTTCCGCATCCGCACGCGTTGAGGCTCATCCATTGGGCCGACTAGGTTGGGACTTACTGGACATGGCTACGATGAGCGAGGGATGCAGTGGAGGTGAGAGGAAGCCGGTAGCGGCGGTTGCGGGCATCTTGCTCTCTGATGGTGCCCACCTCCCCAAGGCGAGATCGCTCACCCCGGTTGCGTCCGCAACGCACGTACTGCTTGTAAGGCGAAAGGGGCGGGACGCGGGTAAGTGGTGCATTCCTTGCGGCTACGTTGAGTATGAAGAGGCGATCACTGATGCGGTTGTCAGGGAGATGGCGGAGGAGACCAGCCTGCGTGTGGAGCCGATGTCGGTCTATGCAGTCCACTCCAACTTCCACGATCCGCAGTGCCATACCGTCGGGGTGTGGTTCATCGTCCGGTATGTAGAGGGCGACCTTCGTGCGGGGGACGATGCGGCCGAGGTCCTTTTCTTCCCGCTGACGGATCCCCCAGAGCTCGCATTCCCCACGGATCGCATAGTCATAGAAGCTCTTCTGGCGGGGGCTGAGCAGAGCTTTTGACGCCCTAGGGATTGGGGCAGTGTTTCGGCAATGAGGGGGCAGAACTGACAGGAAGGTGGGCCGGGGCTGCGTTGAACCTCCGGGCTGTGCTTAGGACTTGGTTTCTCTCTCCGCTCGCATTGCCTTTTCCAGCTCCTCGATCCCACGTTCGATCTGTTCGTCCAGGGTTCCTTCCGCTCCCTCTTCTATTTCCTTGGCCATCATGCGCTCGATGCCGGCTATCTCCTCGTCCGACTCTTCCACCTCCGGGAAGATGACGTCGGCGCTTGAATCCATTACGGCCTCGAGGGTCTCTTCCATCGTAGCTGCCCGCTGCAGGGCTTCCTCCATCTTCTCCTGCATTTTCGCGAGGTCCCCGGGATCCGCGTTGGCCATGATGGAGTCGCTGAGTGCCTGAAGTGACTCGATGAAGGAGGTCGTCGAGGCTGCCTGGTCCCTGCGGGCTTCCAGTGTCTCGAGCATGAGCAGATAGCGCTCCCACTGGCGGATCTGCTTTGTGGTCCACAGGTAGGCTTTGGCAATCTGCCTGAACTGGGCACGGTCTCCGAGCTCGAGTGCTTTGCGTCCCAGCTTCCAGTATCTCCGCTTTGCCTCGTTTGACTTGCGGATGAACTGCTGGATGCGGGCCTTGCCCTGTCTGAACTTGACCAGCCGTTCGATCTCCTTCCTTCTCTTGCGACCCTTGAAGAAGCGCATTTCCGCCTCCATGAGTGTGTAGGGCGCTCACCCTTTCGCCTACGGAGCTCCTCTGCCCCCGGGCTCGACGACCCGGAAAGCCACTTCGAAGTCTTCTTCCGAGAGGGGCTCGATCGACAGCTCTTCTTCCAAGATGGAAGTGCCCGACCCCGGCGTTCCCCGCGCCGCTTGGAGAAGCTCCGGATTGGCGCGAACCAGCATGTTCTCGACGGCGGCTCCACAAAGCCTCGAAATGTCCCTGCCGCTGAACCCCTGGGTCCTGGGTACAAGGGCATCGAGAGGAAAGGAAGTGCGGAACCCTGCCTTCTCTATGTGGATCCTCAGAATCTCCCGCCTGGCTTCAGTGTCTGGAAGGGGCACTTCGATGCGAGCAGAAAACCTCGAGAGGATGGCTGGATCGAGCAGATGGGGTACGTTGGTTGCTGCCAATGTGAGGAGCCGCGCTTCCTCGTCCTTGCCAGCAAGCCCGTCCAGCTCGGCCAGCAGGGTTGCCAGGATGCGTCGCTCAGGCCCCGATTCATCCCCGGTTCGCGACGCGGCCAGCGCCTCGAACTCGTCTATGAACACGACCGAGGGTGAGCGCCGTCTTGCTTCGTCAAAGAGCAATGAGATTAGGCGAGGGGAGTCGCCAAAGTAGCGCGAGAGTACCTGGCTTGCTTTGACGTCGAAGAATGTTGCACGTAGTTGTCCCGCCACTGCCGCGGCCAGAAGGGTTTTGCCGGTACCCGGAGGACCCTGAAGGAGGATCATCCTTGACCGTGGTATCTTGACGCCCCTCGGGGTCCGCGCGAGCGTTAGGGAGAGGGCTGTCTGGATGCGCCGCTTTGTTTCCTCGAGGCCCCCTATCTGATCCCAGGTTACCGTGCTCGTACGTATGAGCGAGAGGATGTGACTGCGGAGTGCTTCGTCGTCTCGCTCGCGCTCAGTGCGCATCTGCCCCTGGGCTGGCTTGTCGGCCGCGAAATCAGCCTCGGGGCGCGCAGGCCGCTTTGACGCCGACTCTAGGCTTTCCGCGCGCTCCCTCAGCCTGCGGGCGCGGTTTTCGTAGTCTTTCCTTCCCGCGGGGCTGACCGTGTACTTGCGGAGGCTCTCGAATAGCGTGGCAGCTTCGCGGTACTTGCGTGCCGCCTTTTTCGCGTCTCCGCCTTCGAGTGCCTCTCGTGCCTCAGCCAGGATGGTGTCGATTCTCCGGCGCAGGCTCCCGCTAAGGTCGACCGTCATCCAAGCCCCTCCAGCGTCCACGTTCCTCTCACATACCAACTCAACGCTCGTTGCGCGGCTGTCCTTGCAGCCAGCCGTGGGACCCAGAGGTCCTATTCGATGCTACCAAACGCTGGCGCGGCCAGAAAGCATCGGCCTGCCCCCACCGGGAGTGCAAGGACCGCCTTGGCAGGCCCGTTGGCAGAGAGGAGGCCCACCGTCGCGAAGCGCGTTGTTGCGGATGCGTGGGCGCTGAACTATGCTAATAAGGCCTGTTGTGCCCGTGGGTGAGGCTGTGTTTGTGCAAGGCAACATAAGCAGGCAGATAGGCAAGGAAGGCAGCACTTTCCGGCGACGGCAGACACTCTCTTGGTTTGGTGGAGTCCTGCTAGGCCTTGGGAGACAGTTCTATGGGTATCTTCTTCACCAAATGCCAGAACTGCGGAGCTAGAGTCAGCAGGAGGGCCCGCTACTGCAGCAAGTGCGGTGCGGTGCCCAGCGGTTCGCGAGTGACCACCATGTGTTGGAAGTGCGGCAAGGAGGTCTCTGTGCAGTCGGAGCACTGTCCATATTGCGGCACAGACCTCACAGAGTCAGCGCTTCCTGTTATTGAGGGCAATCGGTGGCTCAGGAAAGCGGATGAGTTTGCGGCCAGAATCGACCTGGATGACCTGGAGGGGTTCCTGAAGAAGGATCTCTTCGTCGAGGGAGGTACCAAAGCGGCGTTTATCGTAGACGGCAGGGTCACCGGGGAGGTCGGTCCAGGGTTCTACAGGGCTGAGGGCCTGCTAGGAAGGCTGCCGGAGCTCAAAGGAGCCAAGAAAGCTCAGGTCATCCTTGCTGTGGCCTGGGATGTCGAGTTCCAGTTTGAAGCAGCCAACGTGTATACGAAGGATCCCATACCAATAAATGTTTCCCTTTCGCTTTCGTTTTGTGCGGATGACCTACAGCTGCTCGCGACTGGACTCCTGCGGGACAGGCCTTCAGTGAGCGAGGACGAGATACGCGGAAGGTTGGTTTCGTCGGTGCGCGAGGCCGTAGGCCAGTTCGTTGGCGGGCTCACGGTAGAGGACATCGAACGCGACAGCGGGATTCGCGAGAAACTGGAAGCGGCGCTTGCTTCTCGGGTGCAACAGGCTTGTGGCGAGATGGGCCTTGGTTTCCGCGGGGTGAAGGCCTACGACTTCTTCCACGAAATACTCGATCGGCGCCGGAAGCAGCGGGAGAAGTTGTATTTGGCTGTAAGCGAGCAGCAAGCAGCGACTGAGGGCAAGCGCCGGCTCTTCGATGCGAGGACGAAGGACGAGATCGAGAAGATAAGGGAGCGGACCATTAGCCTGAAAATCGCCCGCAGGAAGCAGGAGCTGTTGCGTCATCTCCGGGACCTAGCAGCGAAGGGAGAGATGGACCGGCTGCGGGCGGAGTTGGAGCGAGAAAAGTTCCGGAGAGAGTTGGAAAAAGAGCATCTTCTCTCAAAGGACGATCTGGACGCGATTGCTTCGGAGGTGCTTGTAAAGAAGGGCACCAGGGAGGCAGAGAGTAGGCACGCGCTGGAGATGCTCGAAATCCGTCTCGCCGGGGAGCGCGAGAAGGAGAAGATGCTGCGGTCCTCTGAGATGGAGCTGGCGCAGATAGAACATGAGGTGGAAAAGAAGACGCTTTCACTGAGATCCGAGCTCGAGATGAAGCGAATGAATCTGGATGCGGCTGTGCTCGAGATGGAGCGCTGGGGCGAGGCAAAACGCGCAGAGTTGCTGAAAGATGCGCAAGTCAAGGCTGAGATAGAGAGGATGAAACAGGCTCAGGAGAAAGCCAAGGCCGAGGATTGGCTGGATGTCAGAGAGAAAAAGATCCGGCTTGAACAGCAGGAGGCCGAGGCGAAGATGCGCCTCGAAGAGGAAGCCAAGGACCGGGAAGCGAGGCGGAAGCAGGATCTCATGGAGGCATTGGGGCGCAAGGCCGCTGGAGCTGATGCCCTGACCAAGATTCTGATGGCTGCCGCCGCGGGGGTTGAGGCGGTCAATCAGGACGTCATTG
This sequence comes from uncultured bacterium, assembly GCA_964388535.1. Taxonomy (GTDB): domain Bacteria; phylum Eisenbacteria; class RBG-16-71-46; order CAIMUX01; family WJJG01; genus CAYMBA01. Next base: position 4,515 of record CAYMBA010000191.1, read on the forward strand.
CCGCTGCCGTGCGGGGGTTGGAAGCCGATTTCTCTCATATGAGCGCGGATCAAATAGCTTCGGTTCTTGCCGTGAGGTACCCGGAGGCTGCCGAGAAGATAGCAGCCCAAAGGGGGGCCACGACGGAAGAGCTAAGCAAGCTCTATGACAGGATGGTGCAGAACGAGCAGGCGCACGTGAGAGAGCTGCACAAGTTCTTGGAGACGGCTGTCGAGAGCATGGCCCGCGCCGCGGGCGGAACCAAAGCTCCCGCTGAGAAGCGAGTTCGGAACTCGAGCGGTTCCGCGGACGCGAAGATCTGTCCTCCCTGCAAGGCCGTGGTGGATCCGACTCTGACTATATGTCCAAAGTGTGG
>CAYMBA010000192.1:0-4868 GCA_964388535.1 uncultured bacterium
ATGACGGCCGCGCCGATCACGATCCCGATCAGCAGCATGACCTGAAGTGGCGCGTCCATCATCGCGCCCAGCACTCGCTTATCCGCCTCCGCCAGTTCGCTTGGCGTGAGGGCCTCCACGCCTGGAAACCTCTCCTCCAGCCGACTGGCAACCTCATCCAAATCCGCCTCTTCAGGCAGCCGCAGCAAATAAAAACTGACGACCCCCGGCAAAGCCAGTGTTTTTTCAGCTTCGGAAAGCGTGATGAACATGTAAGGGCTCATCCAGGAGGCAGTCTGGCGCGTGAGCCCCACGATTTTCAGCGACCTTCCCAGCAAGGCCACCCGATCGCCTATCGCCAAACCCGAGCGCCGGGCCAACCAGGTGTCCAGCATGATTTCGCCTTCCGACTCGAGATAGCGACCTTCTCCCAGCTCCCAAGGCACGCCGAACCTCGTGCTGGGATCATATCCAACGAGAAGGACCGGCGTCTTCGTATCCTCCCGGCTGAAGATGATATCCGCCACGATGATATGCCCCGCCTCCTCGGCCCCCGAAAGCGCAGCCGCTTCGTCATGGATCCCCAACGGCAGCGCGGAGGCCGAGGAAAGGACCCCTTTCACACCATCCTGCCCTAGAATGAGATCTGCGCCCAGGTTATCGGTAAAGGCCGTGAGCGTGCCATACAGACCTTCGCGGAACCCAAGCAGGAGCAATACAAGTGCCAACGCAGCACCGGTGCCCGCAACGCTTAGGGCCAGTCTTCCCAGGTCGTGGAATAGGTTTCTTCGGACCAGCGGAACTGGCATATGCCCTCATCCCGACGCAATCGGATCTGCACAGACAGGTTCATTTCGCATCGCGGCCACCTCTGTCTGGCGCCACGCACAAAGCTTCGCCTTCACAGGCCGTGAGCCTCTCTCGTCGCTCCACCTCGAACGCATGATGGCAGCACGACGCTCAGGTCCATTCCGGTCACCTCCCAGCATGCCGGGGCATGAAGGAAAATACTAGGGCCATATGGCGCATGGGAGAGCAGCCATACCCTCCATCGCCTGCGCGGCGGGTATGATGGAGGGTTAGGCCGACTGCGCACGGGCCGAACACAACCTCCGCTCTCGACAAGGTGCTCTCGGAGTTCGGTTCGTCATACGCGGTTCTCGCCGGATAGATGGGGGCGATCTTCGTCCACCGGCTTGCCCCGGCGAGATTATGAGATACGTCTCTCTACGCGACACGGCCCTTCGAGAGGCTCGAAGGGCCCGCCGCGGCCCAGTGGACTTTATTCCAGCCGCCAGGCCGGATGGTGCAGATTGAATCTCGGCCTGTAGCTACTCGCCGGGTAATGTTCGCAAAAACGAAACCAACTGCCAGATCTGCTGCTCGCTGAAGGCCGACCCCCACGCCGGCATGGCGGAGTTGAATGGATCTCCGACGCCACCCTCCGAGATCCGCCAGTAAATATAGCCATCCGACATATCGGCCAGCAAGCCTGCATCGCCGGAGGATGCCCGCGGGGGACTAAGCCCTACGGCCGCGGGCCCATCGCCCATTCCGGTCTCGCCGTGGCAGGTGGCGCAGGAGGCCAGGAAGAGTTCTCTGCCCGCAGCGATGGCCTCGGGGTCACCGGCCAGCGGGTTGATCAACCCGGCATACTCATCGGGGACTTCAAGATGTGCATGCTCCTCCCCTTCGGCGTGCTCTTCCTCATCCTCGTGGGGCTCCTCGTCTTCAGCATGAGCCTCGTCTTCCGAGTGGCCCTCTTCCTCCTCAGGCATCGCGGCGGCTTCGGTCTCGGCCGCCTGTTCTGGGGGAGTCGCAGCGGTATCTCCCGGTCGGCCTGTTTCACAGGCGACCAGGATCATGGCCAAGAGGAGCACGGCCGTCAGGCTCAGCCATAGCATTGGAACTCTTCGCATGATTCCTCTCTCCTTCGGGCTTATTCGAACTGGCCATTGCCAGCCTGGATTGTCCAAGATGTGGGCTGCATTATAAGCGCTTCCTGCAGGTCTGTCTTCCGGTATAGACTCAGCGCCCAAGCAGCGGACCTTGGTTTTGGCCTGGCTGGCTCCATCGGCCCAGGCCCCGACGCACCAGTCGTCTCGGAATCTGCCCAACAAGTGCCTACCAAGATGGATGCACCGCTACAAGACCAGGGCCCTTTGCCTGCAAGGCCCTGTCTGACGGCACAAAGCGTGGCTGCTGCGAGCCCAGTATCATCCCACGGCAGCTTTGTCGCTATTGGCCTCGCCCGCTTGTGCAGCTTGCTCGGCGCGGCAGACGCCATCGCCGGTGGCCTCCTCATCTCCGGCCTGTTCCACCCGGACCAACCCGGCAAGCTCCTCATCGATGGCAAATCGGGAGTATCCTGATCGGAAGATGAGCGCTGGACGTCGCCGGATCACATCAATGAGCGCGCCCGGATAGATCCCCATAGCGATCAGCTTCAGGCAGCGGACTCGGCTGTCCGTCCCAGGCTCGAGGCCGACGACACGCGCCTGCATGCCTGGCCTCAATTCGGAAAGGCGCTGGATGGGCATCGGTGTGGCCGGGCTGGCGCCGTCCAATGCCGCCTCCCGAGCCGACAATCGCCGCCTTACCCATCGGATGATGCCAGGCTCTCGAAGCGTTTCATAGCCGCATCGAGGGCACCGCAGGAGCTTGCAGCCCCGCAATAATGGACAAGCCTGGCAAGATTGCACGGCCTGATCTTCGTTGAAGACCAGGCCACAGAGGTCACACTTCAAAGCGTCCCCCCCAACGAACTCAACACTGCGCTTAATGCCCATCCCACGACGAATGCGAATGGGAAGATAAAAGCCACAACGGCCACGGCAACCTTCCAGCCCCGTTCCTTCAGCATCACGCTGAATTGGGCGATGCAGGGAACGAACAGCGTCAGGGTAACTGCGGCCACCGTAAGCTGAACCCCGTCCAGGATACCCTGCAGGTCATAGAGCCCGGCGGCACCGTAATCGCGCCGGAAGAAGCCGAAGAGGAAGGCCACGGCTACTTCTTCGGGCAAACCCAGGAACCGAACAGCCGGATGGAGAGCCCGAATTGCAAGCTCGAAAAGGCCTGTTATTTGGCCCGCCCATATGATCACGCTCGCCAGGATAAAGAGAGGCAGGACCTCCTTCAGATACCATTCCATGCGGGAATAAGTCTTGATGAGAACGTTGCCAAGGCGCGGTGCCCGCAGTGGAGGCAGTTCCATATAGAAATGGGGCCTTTCTCCCGGCAGGAGCTTGGCGGAGAGGAAACCAACCAGCAAGAAAATGCCCGCAACAACGAGCGCCCAAATCCCGAGGGCCAAAGGCCGGCCAGCCAGAATGGCAAAGATTACCCCAAGCTGGGCCGAGCATGGAATGGCAAGTGCGAGCAAGAGCGTGGATATCAGCCGCTCTCTGCGCGATTCGAGCGTGCGCGTTACGACGGTCGCCATCGTATCGCAGCCGAAGCCCAACACCATAGGTATGACGGCCCTGCCGTTGAGCCCGATGCGCTTGAAGATGCGATCGATAAGCAGCGCCAAGCGCGGCAGGTAGCCGCTATCCTCGATTATCGCGAAGGCGAGAAAGAATGTCCCGACAATGGGCAGGATGATGGCGATGGCATAGCGCACGCCCAGCGTGAGCATCCCATACTCACCCGCAAGAAGATCCCTGGCCCAAGACCAGGGGAGAACCGCAGCGATGGCCTGGCTGACCCAGGGATTGATCACTCGCTCGAAGACAGTCCCCTCCAGCCAATCCACAAGCCACTGCGCCCCAAAGAGGCCGACGAAGCCATATAGCCCCAGGAGGGCCATGATCAAGGTCGGCGCTCCCGTCACGGGGTTGATCATGGCTCGATCAATATTCGATCGAGCCACCCGATGTGCCGCTCGGATGGGGGCTGGATAACTCCTTGCAGGAATGCTTGAGCATGCGCTCTCTGTCGATTGTATATCTGGTAGACGAGCGAGCCCCCTCGATCCAAGCTCAGCCTTCCGATCACCTGATCGATCGTGGACAAAGCTTGCGGGTCTTCCTGAGCCACGACCGCGCGGATTTCTTCATCGCCCGCAAGTAGCATGAGCGCGATGGACCGGGTCGAGAGAACGTAACGGCCGCGAAGCGACGCCCGGATGTCTGCTATGGCGTTTTCAAGCTGCGGGTCATAACGAAGCGTGGCCGTGGACATACTCCTGCACTTTCGCTTTCAGTGCCAAAACCCCGCGACCGGTGGTGCAATCAGTTCCCAGCACCGGGATCCCAAGGCGGTTTGAGAGCAAGGGCATCTGGAGACCTATCCCCATGCGTTCAGCCTCATCCATGAGGTTAAGATCGAGGATGACAGGCAACCCGGCTTCGATCATCTGCAGCGTTAGCGGCAACATGCGTTCCAGGTTCTTAGCGTCAACCACATGAATCAGAGCGCTCAATGTTTCTTCGAGCAGGATACGGCGCGCGACGCGCTCTTCCTCGGAGATTGGAAACAGGCTGAACATCCCGGGTGTATCGATCACCCCCACTTGCTGGTCGCAACATTCCATACGCATTCGACCTTGTGTGAACTCAACGGTTGTCCCGGGATAATTTGAGACCGTCACATATGTTCCGGTCAGGCGGCTGAACAGCAAGCTTTTTCCTACATTCGGCATACCGACGATGGCCACCAGCGGCAGACCATCGAGCCGCTCTTTCAAAGCGCCATGGCAGGAAACCCTACGCCGTTTGCCATTGCGGCGCCAGGGAAGCACCCCTCGTTCGCCATGGGCCATTTCCGCCACGTGGAGCTCAGCCTGATGTCGCGCTGTTGGGACCATGGTTGACTGCTGGAGCCCCTTTCTCAGTCCAGACTTTTCAAGAAGGCGATCAGATCCTCCAGATCCTCCTCGCCCATCT
>CAYMBA010000193.1:0-4802 GCA_964388535.1 uncultured bacterium
CCTCGTCGAGAAGGACAGCGTGCGTCAAGCGATCGACCTGACCCCGCCGCCTCATCTCGTAGTAGAGCCAGTGCAGCAGAAGCCCAGCGAACAGGTTGCCAAGCACATCGTTGGAGACCGAATGGAGTCCGACCACCACAGGCCGATCCTCGAGAAGAGACCCGCGCTTCTCTCCGGCGTCCTCGAAAACACCGTATTCACTCAGCTCCTCGAGGCGCGCAAGCAGGTTGTTGATTCGGCTGCGCTCCGAACCCCTGGCACCCGAAGCACGTCTCCTGAGCACCTGGAGGAATCTCGAGAAAGGAGGAACGAGCGGATTCTTCCGGTGACCCCAGCCGGCTTCCTCGAAGCTCGTCCGGACAGCGTCGCGCAAGTCCCCCAGCTGGAGGTCCCCTAGTTTGGGCAGAACGGCAGCGAAGATGTCCCTCATACCGCCAGCGACGTCCAGATGGCCGCGGCTCCCTCCCACCCGCGCTGCCTCGAGCGGATTGAAGGGCAGTGGCCCGACCTCGAGATTCAGCGGCTCCACGCCTGGCGGACAACCTCTCTCGTGCAGATCTGCGTGGGGAGAAACGAGTATGGGCCACACCCGAGCACGGGTAAGCTGCAGCGCTATGTTCGCCAGACACGTCGTTTTCCCGGTCCCCGAGAGACCAAGGACAAGCAGATGAGGATTTCCCCTGGTAGAGGGCTCCCAATACACCGGGCCACCCCCGGGGCTCCGTCTCCCCAGGCGGACACTCACGGTACACTCCTGGGCTTCGCCGCTACTCCTTTGGTTGGCTGGTACGACCGTCCTGTCCGTCGGAGAAGACCGAGATTCCTCGGGCGCCTCATCGGCATCGGGAGGGAGAGAGACAGTCCGTTCACGCCGAGGCCGGCTCCGGCCAGGGAGGGAGTACTGGGCCCGGCCGAGCGGTTGATCGGGGAGGATCTGGGGTCCAAAGCGCCACACAGACACCTCACTTGCACCCATGTCCAAGAGTTCAGGCTCCGGATGCGTGTGCTCCGGACAGAGAACCCACAAACGGGACTCACCCTCACCAACAGCAAGGCTCCCCCTTTCCAGAGACGAGTCGAGCGCCCTCACGATCTCGTCTAGGTATTCATCCTCCAGCAAGCCGAATCTCCGGGCCCTGAACGCTCGAGAGCGCAGGATGCTGCAAAGCTTCGAACACAGAGGCGCCTCGCTCGGTCGCCTCGATGCCGCTCGCTCAAGCACCTTCCTCCATTCCTCGAGTCTACTCTGAAACTCCGAGAGGACACGGCGCTGGAAGTTCCAGCTCGACGCCTCTCCGAAGGTGAATGCAAACCGCGCGGTTGCGAGCTGCCAGGTCAACCCTCGCCCGTGCGTGGAGAAGTACAGGAAAACAGGGATACCGGCGCGCCGAATCTCTTGCTCAGACGAAGAACCTTGCACAGGGCAACACTCGCGGAACGGCACGAAGAAACCTCTCCTCAGGGGCAGCCATACCCTGTGCCTTGCCGTCGTCTTCTTGCAGTGCGCGTGGGCCAAAGCCGCAGCAATGACATCCCCGCTCAATCGCTCAGTCCCTGTGAGGAGAATGGCTAGCCCGCCGCTCAGTGCCTGTAGATTCTCCAGCACGAGGTTCGCGTTCTCCTGGCTCCCGACGAGTCCGAGATGCTCGAGCGAAGGATCGACGACCCGCCTCACCGATCCGAGATTGGCGGTCGAGATCACCACGGAGGGTCCACCGGGACCGCGCTCCTGAACCGTCCTGACTAGACACGGATCAGTCGGCTCCTCGGATCCAACAGGGAGATCCAGCGATTCAACGCCGAAACGGAACCCCAGCGAAGCCACCCAGTCGGCAGCGCGGTGAAGCTCCTGCAGCTGCCCCTGGACATCCGCGTCGGCTTCGAGAACGAGCCCTGGCATCTGCGTGCCGGGATCCCATCCCTTGGCGTAAGACACGCATTGCAACATCTGGCTCTCGATCTCGAGGAGCCGCTCGGTCAGACCCCGGCCCCCAGGGTGGTTGACACCGCGCTGAGGAATCAGGAAGCGCACGGTCCACTTCGCAGCCGGGGATTCCGCATAGTCCACGCGCATTGACCGTACCAGACCGTAGACCTCTTTCACTCCAAGATCCGCGAATTCCTCCTCGCTGAGGGGAACGACACGGCTGGGCAGCGGATCGAAAAAGAATGCGATATGAGCCGACCTGGGGAAGACCTTCTCCCGGCTCTCAGCCAAAGCCCATCGCAGGAGCGGGAGCGTGAGACCACCAGGAAGTGAGACCGGTTCCCAGATCCAATCATATTCTGTCGAGGTCCGCCGTGCCCCCGCCCTGCGGTCTTCTTGCAGCGTAGCCAGGAAGCTCCCTGCTGTAGCAGTCTCGGCCGCCGAACCATACTCGAAGCGCGAAGGGAAAAACCGGAGATCGATCCTAGGTGGCTGCTCCCCCGCCGAAACGGCGCCCGTACCCTCGAACCACTGCTTGAGGGCAGCAATCATCTCACGCCCGGAACCGGCACCGACCGCATCCAGGACCAGCTGCGCGCGAACCTCGTGGCACTCTTCATACGTGAACATCACGCGTGCCAGTAGATTCACGGCCTCGTCCAAGAGAAAGCTCGGATCTGTCTCCCCATGAACGGACCCCACGACACTTCGGATCGCGTGAAGCCTGGCCTCGCTGGTGGCCGAGGAAATGGGCACCAGGATCGCCCCGTGGAGGCCGATCGGCTCAGCGAACACAAAGGCCTCGGGAACTTCGGGGGTCGGTGGAAGGAAGGCCGGGAACCAGGCGCTATCCAGATCTTCGAAGCTGGCCGCCACAGGTGAGAGATCCCGCGCCTGCTCCATGGAGACGGCGAGAAGCCTCTCGTAAGCCATGAGCCAGGCAATCCGGACCGGGTGCATCGGCAGCACGATCAAGCCAAGCACTTCTCCCCTCGAGGTACACACCTCCACTGTGTCTGCAAGGGCAAGAGCCGGATCCGCCCCGTCTGCAGACAGTATCGTGCGCCAGGCGAGCAGGTACTCTTTCGCCGCCTTCGCATCTTCGGAGTCCTCGGTCATGGCGGCGAAAGCCACGCTCCCTCCCCGCCGCTGAAGCAAATCCCTCAGGGTCTGACCTGCCTTGATGAGCCGCTCCCAGTCCTTCTCGAGGACGGTCGCAGGCCGAGCGAGGGCGTGAAACTCCAGCTCGCCCCGGGAGTCGCCCCGAAACCTGATCTTCATCCGCCACCGGCCGACGGAGCGCGCCGACTTCCACCATTCCCTGTCTATGGCCTGGAAGAGAAGCGGATACGGCACGCAGACCCTCATGCCCAGTTCTTTCACATACCACTGGAGTGCATCCTTCTTGACTGCCGCTCTAGGAAGACCTGCCAGTACACGGCCCGCCGTCTCGCTATCGGGCAGGCGACTCAGGGCTTCGCTGAGTGTCCGGAACGGATTTCGCTTCGGTTTTGTCTCCTCCTCGCTGCCTTTCCCTTCCCTGATGCAGAAGAACTCGCTCTCCGCCTTCTTCTCGGGATCCCCTATCACGGAGACAACGGCTTGCGCCCACTGTTTGGAGTCCTCCTCGATGTCGAAGTCACCCGGCGAAAACTTGTGCTGGACATAGTCGGCCTTGGTTGCCTTGTGTTCCACTTCGGCCGACGCGAACTCCGTGCCCTGCTCGCCCACGATCCGTACCTGGTAGACGACACTCCGGCTGACGGCCCGAGGCCTCGTCTTCCAACGCACAGTAAGCCGCTTTCCCTTCGGCTCCTCCTCTTCAAGGCTTATCCAGTACGTGGGCTCGCCATCGTCACCCTCTGGAACGAGCCCAGACCACTTGTTGATCTTGCCCCGAGGCTGTCTCCAAGGAACGATCTCGATGCTCTCGACTTCAGAGGCGAGCGTTCCGACCGGGATGTTGTTCAGCCAGAGGCTGCGGAACTCCCGAGCCAACCTGCTTAGAGCCTCAAGGACCGGCAGACCTGAGACGGAAAGAAGGAAGCCGACGAGTGCGGTGCGTTGCTCCGGATCGGGTGCTATCTCGGGAACGAGTTCGATGCGCTTCCCCGGATCCACGCCCTGCTCGCCTGGACCCAGTAGCCTGCGGACCATGATCTCAGAGACGTTCAGCTCCTGGCGAAGACGCTCTTTGTTCTCGATGCTCATCTCCGCAACGGGCCACAACCCCATCAGGTGCAAACATTCGCCGGGGCCGGCTCCGGATTCGAGGACCTTCGCAAGGAACTGGAAACGCCGCTGAGGGGAAGCCAGACGCAGGGGCGAGCGCGAGGCCACTTTCAAGGCCTCCTCGGCAGCAGTCTTAGTCTCCCTCGATCCCCTCTTGCGTATGCCTCTGAGCAACAGATTCTCCGCACTCCCGAATATGGCTTCCTCGCTCAGCTCTCGGGCCGAGCTGTAGACCCCGTCCATCCCCGCCCCCGCCGCACCCGGATCCACCACGAGGAAGTGGGCTCCCTTCTTCTGCTCCCGTATCTCCACCGCCCGATCGGCAGATACCACGTGGGGGTCCCCGTCGGAACCTTCTCCAACGACCAGAACCCTCCACGATCCCTCCCGGGCGGACAACTCGGCCAGCGAGGTTCCGAGTCCAACGTCCAGACTCCGCGTGAAGGCGATAGATCCGTCCGTAGGTTGCCCGAGGAGCTGCTTGAGTGCTTCCCACAGGATTTCGGTCGGCATGCTGCTACCGTCCATCTTCCCCCACTCCCGCCGGTAGGAATCTCGGCCTCAACTTCTTCATTGCCTCAGCGTCGTTCACCCCCGAGAGCAGCCCCAGTTGCCTCAGCCTCCTCTCGAGCCATTGCCTGTT
>CAYMBA010000194.1:0-4632 GCA_964388535.1 uncultured bacterium
CTGGTGCGGATCGGATTCAAGCACGAAAGCGTAGTTGCTGAGTACGGGGACTTCAGTAGGCGTGGTGGTATCCTGGACATTTACACCTTTGGCAGGCTCAACCCGGTGCGTGTTGAGTTCGAGGATGATGAGATTGTCTCTCTGAGGGAGTTCGACGTACTTACACAGCGCTCGACTGCGGTGGTCTCAAAGGTGCTGGTATTACCCATGTGGGAGATTGTACTGAGCGAAGAGGACTGGGTGGTGCCTCGAGTCACGCGAGCGCTCGAGGGCGGTGACGCGCTGTCGGAACACTTGGAAGCGCTCAAGGGCGAGGGAAGCTTCGAAGGCCTTGAGTGGATGTTTCCGGTCTTTGGAATAGAGGCCGTGACGCTTCTGGACTATGCGGGGCCAACATCGGTAGTGCTCGTGGAGGATCCTGTTGCTGTGGAGGCGCGCCTCAAGGACGTGGTGGATGAGATCCTGCAGGCAGCCGAGAGCACGCTTGGGCCATCGTTGGCGCGAACCCCAGATGCGGCGCACCCTCGCACGCAGGGCGGGCGGGATCCCGGCCGCACAGATGGGCCTGCCGCCGGTGGACCCGCGGAAGACGATGAGATCGTATCCCTGTTCGCTCCCCCCGAGGACCTATTCTGCATGGAGCACCACCTCGATCGCCTGCTTGCTTCGCGGAAGGCGGTCTTCGTGGGAGTAGGTGTTCACAAGGGTGAGGAGCGTGCCCGGGAGGAGTCGCCACGGGGAGACGGTTGGACAGCTGCGGATCAATTGGAGCGCAAGCCCCTCCGTGGCGAGGCGCGGTCCAGCCTCGGGAAGAGGAGCGGGGCCGCCCCGGAGGTGGCCACAGACGCAGGGGAATCCCGTGGCCAGGGCGGAGGGCCGGAGGGGGCTTTGGGCGAGATCGGCGATGGATGGAGCGATGAGGCAGAAACATCCGCGCTGCTCCGCTATGCCTCGAGACACTTCGAGATAAGGACCAAACCCCAGGAGCACTTCGGTCGGAATCTCAATCTCACGCGCGAGTACATGAGCGACCTTGCGGCGCGGGGGATGGAGGTCGTGGTCCTCTGTGATACGGAGAACCATCGAGACCGGCTGGAGGAGCTCATGGAAGGCGTTCCCGCCTCTTTCATAGTGGGGAACCTCGCTTCCGGGTTCGTAATTCCCGCACTCAGAGTTGGCGTGCTGACAGACCACGAGATATTTCATCGTCCTCGCAGGATGCACGCTGGAAGGAGGTTCAGTCGTGGTATTTCCCTGAAAGAACTGCTTGCTATGAGGCCGGGGGACTACGTCGTGCACATCGACCACGGTATCGGCGTTTACCGCGGCATGCAGCGCCTTCCAGTCAACGGGCAGCTCACGGATTGCATGCAAATAGAGTATGCGGGTGGAGACAAGCTGTACATCCCGGTTGATCAGCTCAGCCTGGTCCAGAAGTACTCGGCGGAGGAAGGCCATCGGCCGAGCCTGAGCAAGCTAGGCTCGGATAGGTGGCAGAGGACGAAAGCCAGGATCAAGAAATCAATAAAGGAGATGGCCGCCGAGCTTCTTCGTCTCTATGCGATCAGGAAGGCCAAGCCGGGACACGCGTTCAAGCCTGACACAGTATGGCAAGCGGAAATGGAGGCGAGGTTCGCATACGAGGAGACCGCGGATCAGATCAAGGCAATCCAGGAAGTCAAGGCGGATATGGAACGCCCGGTGCCAATGGACAGGCTCATCTGTGGCGATGTGGGATACGGCAAGACAGAGGTGGCCATAAGGGCTGCTTTCAAAGCTGTCATGGATGGCAAGCAAGTTGCCGTCCTAGTTCCAACAACCCTCCTGGCACAGCAGCACTTCGAGACCTTCAAGGAGCGCTTGGAAGGCTTTCCTGTGAACGTAGCCCTGCTTAGCCGTTTCCGATCGCGCCGAGAAAACAAGGAGACAATAGAGAGAATAGCCAAGGGCACGATCGACATTGCAATCGGAACCCACAGGCTCATACAGAGAGACGTGGTCTTCAAGGATCTTGGACTTGTCATCATCGACGAGGAACAGCGTTTCGGCGTCAGGCATAAGGAGTACCTTAAGAAACTCCGGACACAGGTGGACGTTCTTACTCTGACCGCCACGCCTATCCCGCGCACCTTGCACCTTGCCCTGATCGGGGCGAGAGACATGAGTACGATAAGAACACCGCCGAGAGACAGGCGGCCCATCCAGACAGAGATCGTGGAGTTCAGCGATGACGTCATCCGGTACGCGTTGATGCGGGAGGCCGACAGAGGAGGCCAGAGCTTCTTCGTCCACAACCGTGTGAACACGATAGACGCAATGGCTAACTATATCAGAGGTCTTGTGCCTCATCTGCGTGTTGCTGTGGCGCACGGACAGATGCCGGAGCGGCAACTTGAGGACGTAATGCGGCGGTTCCTCGATCGGGAGTTCGACGTGCTTGTAGCCACGATGATAATCGAGTCCGGCCTAGATTTGCCAAACGTGAATACGATCATCGTGAATCGGACGGATACGTTTGGCCTTGCGCAGCTCTATCAGTTGAGGGGCCGGGTGGGAAGGTCGTCAAGGAAGGCGTATGCGTACCTTCTGGTCCCTCCTGGGAGAGTAATGACAGAGGATGCCATGAAGAGATTGAAGGCCATAGAGGAGTTCGAGGATCTTGGGAGCGGCTTCCAGCTTGCGATGAGAGATCTGGAGATCCGGGGTGCAGGGAACATTCTTGGGGCCGAGCAACACGGGTTCATAATGAACGTCGGGTTTGATTTGTACACAAGGCTGCTAGAGGAAGCAGTTAGAGAGGTCAAGGGCGAGAAGATAGAGGAGGTGCGGGAGGCAAGGGTTGTGACAAGTTTGCCCGCCTTCATACCAGAGGACTACCTGGCCGACGAAGCGGAGAGGATGCATCTGTACAAGGCCCTTGCGGATGCAAGAACGGTGAAGGAGATCGATGAACTATTGGAGGAAATGAGAGATAGGTTCGGGGGACTTCCAGAGCCAGCAGAGAATCTTTTTGAGATCCGTCGGCTACGTGTTAGGGCAACCGAGGCCGGGGTGGAAACTGTGGTGGTGAGGGAGGGGGAAGTAGCCGTTCAGATGGCTCGGAAATTGGAGAAAGAAGACATACGGCGCATCCTAGTGCAGATGCCGGTTGGGATGACGTTCAGCACGGGCCGTGTTCACAGGATAGAGGCTAGGGGAGAGGACGTAGCTGGACAGGAGTTGCTTGTGGCTATGCAGATGGTTGAAACCCTGTGCAGGTAGTCCCGTATTGCTGGGCCTTGGGCTTGACGGCCGCGGTTTGCACATCCGCCTTAGGTGAGGGGGCTTTGGGTGAGGATGTGAGACGCCTATTGTAAGGCCACGGGAGGCTGGTCGAGATGGGGAGGATGAGATGCTTTCGGGAAGAGACGGAATCTTGGCGGGGTGTAGCCTCCTTGGCAGGGGCTTTGTGGGCGGTGTTGTCCTGATCGCGCTCTTGGCTTTTGGCACCTTCGGGCACAGCCAGGGCAGCGAGATATGGCCCAGGTTCCCGGCGCCAAGTCCAGACGGGAGCCGAGTAGCGTTCTGCTACGAGGGTGACGTCTGGGTTGTTCCGTGCACTGGGGGCCTTGCCTCTAGGCTGACGGCCAGTGACGGGTATGACTACTGGCCCGTGTGGTCGCCCGATGGGTCGTGGATAGCGTTCACGTCGGACAGGGATGGCAATGAGGATGTCTACGTTCTCCCAGTCTCCGGTGGTGCAGTTCGCCGTCTCACCTGGCATGAAGCTAGTGATCGTGTTTCGAGTTGGAGCCCAGACGGCTCACTCGTAGTGTTCGAGTCTTCCCGCTACGGACTCGAGAAAGGTCAATCGGACATAATGGTAGTTCCGGTCTCGGGTGGGACGCCAATGTTGCTCCTTCCTGTTGGGGGGCATCATCCTTGTGTCTCGCACAGTGGGACGTTGCTCGCCTTTGCTCGGGGCTCTGTGAGCTGGTGGCGGCGTGGCTATGAAGGAAATGCAAGGCACAGGATATGGCTGGCCAGATTAGACGTCGGGCTGGTGGGACCTCGGCTGGACAGGGTCGCGGCACAAGCGAGGAAGGCTGCCGGCGTGCCATCTGAGCCATGGAAGTGGGAGATCGAGAACTGGGTGACGACGGGTAGGATGAGCGCTCCGTCGAGTGTATTCCCGGCTCCGGAGTTTCAGAACCTGACCGAGCTCGGCGCGGTTGTGCCTCCTAGCGACGAGCCAGTTGCCTCGGGGAGCCGGTATCGGGAGCCCGAATGGGAGAAACCACAGGTGGAAGTGGGGTGTAACACTCATCCAATGTGGCTGCCGGGTGACAGGTATCTCCTTTATCTGAGCGAGAGCCACGGCGTCGCGAATCTGAAGATCCTGGATACGACCACGGGTGCCCGATTCTGGGTTACGCGTTTCAAGGATGGCCGAGTCCGTTTCCCGAAGGTTGCCCACGACGGCTCCGTGGTGGCGTTCGAGTACGGCACTGATATCTTCACGGTCGACCTCTCCGCATGCTCTGGAGGTATAGACGCGGCCTATCAGTTCCCCGAGCCGAGGAAACTCGAGGTGCGCCTTCCCTGTGACCGTGTAGAGCCGTCAGTCGTGAGAAAGGCTAGTTCGAGTGTCAG
>CAYMBA010000195.1:0-4520 GCA_964388535.1 uncultured bacterium
TTTGGAACGCCGGAGGTAGCGCAGAGCCAACTCCGCACCCGGCGTCGACATGGTTTTCAGGTTCTCGAAGTACAGGCTCAGCTTCTTCTCCTTCTTGGGATCCCGGCTCAGGACCTTCCAAGGCACATGTCCCTCTGGCAGAGGGCCCAGATCCTCGTCGAGTGGCTTCGTCCAGGAATCCTCCAGGCGCTTGTAGCTTTGGGCATCGATGTCATACACGGAGACGATCCGACCCCTGTCATACTCGAAGAAACCGGGCTTCTGGCTCCCGTCAGGATTCTGGCCGCCCTTGACTCCGAGCGACATCAGGCGATCGATCAGATCGCTGTGCAGATCTTCACCCTCTATGAACTGGTTCATCACTCCCAGGATGCACTGGAAGACGTCGATCCCGACGTAGTCGATCAGTTGAAAAATCCCCATTGGCCGGATCAACCAGTCCTGCGAAACCCGGTTCACCATGTAGACGGCGGCGGGGAACCCCTTCTCGCGCGCGAGCCTCTCCATCTCGGAGATTCCATGCAAACCGTCCCGGATGAAGTGCCCGTTGCCAATGAAACCAGCAACGTCATTCGAGGGAACAACTTTCTTCCTAAGCAGTTTGGCAATCTCATTGCCGGTCTCGACGATCTCGGGGCGTGTTCTAGGACCCGAAATAAGCTCCAGAAGGCGCTGCACAGCCGGCGGGTTGTAGAAGTGGTAGCCGACAATCCGCCCATCGAGCCCGACTCTTTCGTCCAGCAGCCGAATCGGAATCGAGGACGTGTTCGTGAAGAAGAACGTTTCAGGTCCGCATATCTCCTTCAGCTGGCCAAACACCTTGACCTTGAGATCGATGTTCTCGGCAATCGCCTCGAAGACCATGTGCGTCCCGGCAAGTGCGTTCAGTTCCGTCGCAAAGACGATCATGTCCATTGCCTCGTCGATGAAAGCCTGGATCATCTCGGTGTTCTCGACGAGGTCCTCCCGCGGCGCGAAGAGTTCCCTTATCCTCACCATGCTTTTCTCAGCCAGGCGGCGTAGCTGAGAGCGCAGGTAGCCCCGAAGGCCCCACAGCGCATCCTCGCTGACGTCCATGAGAACGAGTTTGAATCTCTTTCCCGCGTTCGAGGGATCGATCTTCCGGAGTGCCATCTCATTGGCGATGAGAAGCGAGATTCCGCTACCCATCTTCCCGCCTGCACCGATGACACCCACGTTCTGGAATCTCTCGGATAGATCCATTCGTGCACCCTCCAAAGACACGCGACGCTTTGCCCTACATCGACAGAAGAACGAAAGAGGATAGCACACGTACGCCATCGGGGCTACGAAATGGGAAGTGCCAAGGCCCTGGCGTGTCCGCCCCCAGGGAACCAGGGCGCGCAGACCATAGAGAAGCCCCACCGAGGTCCAAAGAAGCCATTCGTGCTCAAGGTTGTTGCAGTTTCGACGGAACCGCCCAGTCTGTGCACGGCCAACTGTACGGACACTCAAGGACGACGCGCCCAAGGTCCGAATAGAATAGTGGGAATATATCCTACATGAACAAAGTTCCTTGAGAGGGGTCACCGGCGCTCTGCAGACGCTTCTTGGAGACACTCCCGCCAGCCCAGACCTGGGAGACTTCTCCGGGAGGCACCCGCCTCCTGTGATCGTCTGCCGAAAGCAGGGCTCCATGGGCGTACCCCGGCGCGTCGCCAAGGCACAAGTTCTTCCCCTCATAATAGCAACGGCACTCCTGGCCAGCCTCGCTGTGTGGGTCCGCACACAGACCACGACGGTATTGGGCCGCCTCGAAAATCAGCCTGCCCGACTGCACGCCACTGCACTGGATCCCGACGAAAGCACACGGGTGCCTAGTGACCATACCAGCTCCACTGGGATGCCAGTGGCCCCTGGGCGCGCTGAGGTCTTGGAGCGGCTCGAGTACATGAGGCTGTGGGCACCCGCAGGCTTGGCGGCTGCAATCGTGCTCATCACCGTGGCTTGGTTTCTAGGTATGCAGAATCCAGCTCCCAACTGGCCGATGCAGCTGCCTCGCAGGCCTCGAGCCTTGAAGAGATCTCCGCCGCGCTCACGGATCTGGCCTCAGAGGGCAAGAGCAATCTGGATGCCGCTCGCACCGCTGAAGAACTGATCAAGAAGTCGAACCACGCCGCCCATGAAACCAAGAGGGCTGTTGAGGAGATGGTAGGCGCGATGGCCCGAATCAGGAACTCTTCCAACGAGATAACACGGATCCTCAAGGCCATCGAGTCGATTGCCTTCCAGACCAACCTGCTCGCTCTCAACGCTGCCGTAGAGGCCGCCCGGGCAGGCATGGCCGAGGATTTGCGGTCGTGGCCGGAGAAGTCAGAACACTGGCCCAACGATCCGCAGAAGCGTCACGACGGACTGCGGAGCTAGTAGAGGCAAACCTACGTGAAACCAACCGCGGCGCTTCCGTTGTTGATCGCGTGCAAGAGGCCATGCAAACGACCACCGCAAGCATGACTGCGCTCTCAGAAAGTATTCGCGCGATACTCGAGGCATCGCGCCGGCAGGCGGAGGGAACTGCGCGGATAAGCTCGGCAGCATCCGAGATGGATCAGATCACCAAGAAGAGCGCGGCGGCAGCCGAAGAACTAGCCTCAACAACCCAAGAACTCGCTTCCCACGCAAGGGAGCCCAATGCCTTGTTCTCAGCATAGCAGCCCGATGCAGCACCGAGCACCCCGACGCTCGGACCCTTGGTTCGGCGAAGCCGCACAGCAGGAGGGCTCCATCCATCTTCTGGCGCAGTGCACCTCGCGGAGGCTAGAATATGATAGCGGCAGTCTGAAAGGTCATGCTTTCCCCGCTTGGCTTGGCACCGTCGCTGGTATGCCGCGGCGCTCAGGACGGGCAAGAGGACGGACGGAATGACTCCGAAGCCTAGGGAACGACAGCGCATCACGGTACAGCAGACTGTGATTCTTGAGGAACTCAGAAACCTGCGTGGGCATCCTACAGCAGACGAGATATACGAGTTGGTACGCAAGCGCCTCCCGCGAGCCAGCCTCGGCACTATCTACCGGAATCTCGAGCGCCTCGCCGAGGAAGGGCAAATACGGACGCTAGATTGCGCTGGTGCTCCGCGTCGTTTCGACTCAAGGCTAGAGCCTCACTATCACGTCTGTTGCAGCCGCTGCGGTCGGATCGAAGACGTAGACCTGGAGACAACCTCGGATCTGGATGACCAAGCAGCATCAAGGTCCGGCTATGTGATCTCAGGGCACTCCACCCTCTTCACAGGTCTATGCCCCGAGTGCACAATCGCTTCTCGGCAACGCTCTCAAGAAGAAAAGGCGGGACAGTGATCTCTCGCTTTCGCCCTATCTGTGTACAAGTGTCTGAGGGACACCACTACACCACTGAAAGGCTCCGCGCTTGATCCAGAGCGATGCGGCTACTAGTGAGAAGTACACGCGCGATGTAGAAGAGGCGGCGGTAGTCTGGCACGGTGAGCTTGCTGCGTACCGCAAGCGCCAGAAGATGCCCAGCGGCTGACCACGCAGTTTTCCACACTGCGCGCTGCTTCGGGTGAAAACACCATTCTATTCTTGCCTGGGCCCCAACCGCTACGACGACACAAACGCCAACCAGAAGACCCTCACAGAACGCAGTAGCGCCGGCCGTCTCTACGAATCAACGTTGCTATCTTCCGACCAGAGGAGGTCGCCATGGTCAAGGAATCCAGCTCACGCGCGGGAAAGCTGTCTCTCCTTTGTCTGGTGCTCTTCTTGATGGCACCGGGCCATGGACTAGTCTTTGCGTCAGAAGCAACAAGCGCATCCCAAGCGCATTTCGCAGCCGAGCCTGATCTCATCGAGGTCCTCTTCCGCATTCTCTCTGCCGACATCCTGGATGCCGCCGGCCGGGTTCTGCGCTCCGTGCCGATTCCCGGAAGTGAAGCCGGAGCAGCCCAGCACACGGCCTGGGACGGGACTGATGCCAGTGGCAGACCTGCTGCAGCCGGGGTCTACTGCCTGAGAGCCAGGACGGCGGATGGCAGGACGAGCAGGCAGAAGCTCGTCCTTGTCAGATAGTAGCAGGCACAAAGTCACCCAAGGGCCTCGGAAGCTCTGGCAAGCACGGAGTTAAGTCCCAGAGGCGCCAGTGTGCGCCCATATATTGCACTAATGGAGGAAAGCGTGCCAGCGTGGTCCGCGGTGGTCCCCAGCCCTGCGTGGGGCTCAACCGGGGTTCGCCCTCAACGTGCTTCCCCAGCGTCCCCATTGGAGCCTTCCCCGCCGGGGGGCCAACCCACCTCCACTTGAGGACACACCCCCAAGTGCCGATCCATTACATAGAGCGCGGGCCTGTTGTGGGACCGGTTGCAAACAGCCTGCCACCAAGGTAGCCGGCGCGCAGGCAGCCCTGAGCAACGAGCGAGGTGACCCAGCCTGCCCAGGCTCACGCGAGCAGAATCCCTGACCGGAGGTACATCATGCGCCTAGCGGTAGGTTGCATATCATGCGCCATTATGCTGCTCCTTTTCACGGCCCCCGTACTAGGTG
>CAYMBA010000196.1:0-4513 GCA_964388535.1 uncultured bacterium
TACTCAGCGTCAAGGCATATCTGGCCGACCAGCCGGAGGAAGTGAAGAAGGCCTTCGAAGAGCGTTTCGGAAAGCCCCGGGGCGAGGGGAAGCCCACTGAGGAGAGTACCACCGAAGAAACCGCCGCGAGTGAGGAGCCAGCTGGAGCGGAGGCGGAAGTGGCGACCGACGCCGCTGCAGAGGAGACGACTGCGGGTGAGTCCGCGGACTCGGAGACACCACCTGCATCAGTCCCCGGGACGGACGCCCCGGCATCGGATGAATCCTCGGAGATGCCAGAGGCACAGGAGTCACAGGCCGAAGCCCCGGCTCCAGAGGGCTCATCGGTCAGCGGAGAGGAAACTGGAAAGAAGGAAACAGAGGGTTCATCCAGTGCGGGGGAGGGTGATAAGGAGTCCAGTACTTGATTCACCCGAGATCGGGCCGAGTTTCTTTGGCGGCTGCATCCCCGTGGGGGTGCGGCCGTTTTTCTGTTGGGGCGCGCGAGCTCATGCGATGTTACACATACCCGGAGGCTGCTGGGGGTGAGGTGTGTTTGCGCGCTGGGCCCGGCCACCTTAGAATGCGGGACGGCGATCCTGGTCCAACACCGGAGGCTGGCTATGTGGTATGTAAGGGTTTTCGTGGGCTTGCTACTCGTTGTGATCGTGGTTCTCTTCTTTGGAGCGAACAGCGGAGAGCGGGTTGAGCTGAGGTGGCTGAGTCCCAAGTCTGAGCCTGTGGAGGTGAATCTCGCCCTGGCGGTCCTGGTTTCCTATGTGCTCGGGATGTTCACGTTCTTCCTGGTGACCCTCATGCGGGAGATCGCCCTGAGGAATCGGTGCAGACGCCTGGAGAGGGAGCTGAGGGAACTGCGCACCGAGCTCGAGCGCCTGAGGGTTGCTCCCCTGGAGGGGGCCGCGGCTGTCGGTGCGCCAAGGGAAGGGGGTAGCAGTGATTGACCTGCTGATTCTCGTTCTCGTGGCCACGGTGGCCGTGGGAGTGCTCCTTCTTCCGTCGTGGAGCGGTCGCAGGGATCGGCGTTTGGAGCGGACTCTCGAGCGCTACCGATCGGCCCTCGCGGCACTGGCCAAGGGGCCAGGACCTGAGGCAGAAGGAGCATTGGAAGCAATCATACGGGCTGACACGGAGGACGTGGCGGCGTATGTGGCCCTCGCCGGGCTGCTTGAACGCGCTGGGAAATGCGAGAAGGCCGCGCGGCTGCTAGAAGTCGTGCGGGCGAGACGCCTGCGGGAGAGGACAGTTGAGGTCGAAGTGCTGGCTGGTCTAGCGCGCTGCTTGCTCCGCCAGGGGGAAGCTGCCAAGGCGCTTGAGGTGGTCGAGCGGCTCAGGCGCGTGGATAGGCGTCACCCAATGGTGGCGGAGGTGAGAGTGGCCGCGGCACTTGAGCGCGGTGATTTCGATGCCGCGGTCCGGGAGGCTTGGTCTTTCGAGAAGGGCCTCAGGTCGGATGGTACCGTCTACGGTGCGGCTGTAGCGACACACGCTGCGAGGCTGTCGTACAACAGGGGGGATATTCAGGCTGCGGTCTCGCTGCTCGAATCCGTTGTCCATAGGCAACCGGGCTACGGCCCTGCCTTGTTGCTGTTGGGCGAGGCTTACGAGGCCTCGAAGCAGTATGAGCGGGCTATTGAGTCATGGCGGCGGCTCCTGAAGCGAACGCCGGAGGCGCTGGCTCTGGTAAAGCAGAAGCTAGAGCATGCTTTCTTTGAGACCGGTCGCTTCTCGCAGCTACAGGGATTCTACGAAGAGCTGCTGGCGAAGGACCCAAACAGTGCCCCGGTGCGGATGGCACTTGCGGAGCTTGCATCAAAGCAACAAGCCTTCGATGAGGCCCTTGGCCATTTGGAGGTGGTTCTTGAGAAAGAGCCAATGGAGCCATCGGTGAACCTGATGCGGATGCAGGTGCTGGCTCAGGCGGGCAAGCCGGTTGCTCCGATCGATGGCCTCCTGGAGCGACTTGAGACGGCCCGCTTATCGCAGGGTCGCTGCCCGCGGTGTGGGGAACGGGCTGAGGTGGACAGATGCAGGTGCGCCTCTTGCGGCGCTTGGTTGCCCGACCCATTCGCTGAAGGTGCACCAGGTGGGCGTCCCAGCTCGGGCAGCCAGTGAAAGCGCCATTACTGCCGCGGGCACCAGCATATCCCGCTCGGCAAGGCTTCTCCCAGACAGGAGAGGGTATGGCTCTTGGAACCTGAGGGTATGTTAGTGAGGCTGCGACCTGTGCGAGAGGCGATTCTGAGCGCTGCGGCATTCGCCTGCTGTGTGTGCTTCCCGGCTGTGCCGTCGGCCGGGCCCAGAGATGGTGCAGATTCGCTGCTGGCCATAGCTCCCCAGACGGGGAGGGCCGAGTGGATCCTAGATCACCTTTCTTCGTTCCACGACAAGGCTGTCTTGGTTGACCTACTAGCTGAGGCAGCCTCGGAGGATACCCCAGCGGGCGAGCGGGCTCGGTTGGCTCTGGGAGCTCTCTACATCAGCCTGGGCGAGAAGGAAGAGGCCGGTCGGCTCCTGAGGGCGCTCTCCTTGGAGCACCTCAGCGAGGAGGATAGGGCCCGAGCGGAGTTCCTGATGTCGCTCGTTGAGCTACCACCCAGGCAGAATGGGGAGATTCGGTCGTCCATGGCTGGCAGCTCGGTGTGGGGCAGGCTCCTATCAGGCCCGGATTCGAGCTCCGCGCTGTGGCTGCTGCCGCGAGTTGGTGAGCGCGAGGATCAGCAAGGGCTCCCTACCCAGGTTGCGCCGGAGCAAGAGCAAGAGTCCTGGTTTGCTGTGCAAGTCGCGGCCTTTCCTGAGCTGGGTGACGCGCAGAGCCTGCTTGGCGAGTTGGGTAGGTACGGCTTTGTTGGCTACGTCGCTGTCGACAGCGCTTCCACTGTGGGCCTGAGGCTCTATCGGGTGCGGCTCGGGCCTTACCGACAGTGGAGTGAGGCAAGCAGCCTCGGGGTAGCCTTGGGAGACAGCCTGGGCCTGTCGTATCAGATCGTTGAAGAGAAACAGACACCGCCAGCCTTCTCCGCAGCGGGCCGTGCCTCCGGCGCCCCGGGGTCTGCGCGCTGAAAGCATCCCGGCAGTGCGGGACACTCAGGCCGAGGCTGTGGTTCCTGGGGCTCGGCAGCTGCAGAAGGGCACGTCAAGACGGGCAGGGTCATGGGCAAGACTGAGGTCTCAAGTAGAAGCCCCCGGTCGCGCGCTTCCGAAACCCCCGTCATGCGCCAGTACAAGCGCCTGAAGCAGGAGGTCGGTGAGGCGATCCTTCTTTTCCGGATGGGCGACTTCTACGAGATGTTCTACGACGACGCTGTGGTTGCTGCCCGTGCGCTCGATCTGACTCTCACATCAAGAAACAAGGACGATCCCGATCCCATCCCAATGGCGGGTTTCCCTTGGCACAGCGCTGAAACCTATATAGCGCGGCTTCTCGCTGCGGGTTACCGCGTTGCTGTGTGCGAACAGGTGGTGCAGCCAGGCAAGCGGAAGCTGATGGAAAGGAAGGTGGTCGAGGTTCTTACCCCTGGCACCGCGGTGGGCGAGGGCCTCGATGGATCGGTGGCGAACAACTTCCTTCTGGCGGCGACGCGCAGCGGTAGGCGTTGGGGCATCGCAGCCTTGGATGTCTCAACTGGCGAGTTCTATGTGCTGGAGTCCGATGCGGAGCAAGCTGCAGACGAGGTGGCACGCTTCCGTCCCAAAGAGATCCTTATGCCGAGGAGTTCGGCGGAAGCAGCAAAGGCGCTGACGGAACGTCTCGACTCGGTCCGGCCGGTGGTGACGACCCTTGACGACTGGCACTTCGCCGTGGGCCGTGCACGACATGCTCTCAAAGAGCACTTCGGAGTCGAAAGCCTCGAGGGCTTTGGAATCGAGGACCTAGGGCCGGCGCTGGGGGCGGCCGGTTCGATCATGGAGTACGTTTCGACTCAGAAGCGCCGTGAGCTTCCGCATCTTGTTCCTCCGCGTAGGATCCGCAGGACGGAAGTGCTGCAGATGGACGATGCTACCCTTCGAAGCCTGGAGATACTCGAGGCGGGCGAGAAAGAGGGTGAGGCCTCTCTACTTTCGGTTCTCGATGCGACGGTCACGCCGATGGGTGCAAGGCGACTCAGGAGCGCGCTGGCCCGGCCGCTCCTCTCAAGGGCAGCGATCGTTCGCAGGCTGGACGCAATAGAGGCGCTCAGGAACGACAGCGTCTCCCTTGCCAACCTTAGAGAGGCCCTCTCCCAGGTTTCTGATCTTCAACGCATCCTTGCCCGGATCTCTTGCGGGCGCGACACGGTGAGCGACCTGGCGCGTCTGCGGGATTCGCTGCTTGTGCTGCCGCAGCTGCGCAAGGCGGCCGGGACGATCCAGGCTGAGAGCTTCGCTGTTCCAGCGTGCTTCCAGCAGCTGGAGGCTCTCGGGTCCTTCCTAGCTGGGGCCATCGTGGAGAGGCCTTCCACCGCTCCCGATGCCATCGTTGTTCGCCGGGGCTTCGATGAGGAGTTCGACAGGCTGCTGGATCTTGCCGGGGGTG
>CAYMBA010000197.1:0-4499 GCA_964388535.1 uncultured bacterium
ATCGGCCCGAAGACCCGCACGCAGTCCGAACGGACTTCTGCCACGGGCTGCTAAGGCAGCACCCAGTGGGGAAGGAGGCCCAAGGCGAAGCGCCAGTCCCGATCAATGCAGGTGCGAGCTCTCATCGTGTGTTCGCAGCGTCCGGTAAGGGAGTTACAGCCGACACGCTCTTCTCGCCTCTCCCTTCACAATGTCCGTCCCGTATGCGAAGGCCTCGTCAAACAGAGCTTTGAGGCTGGGGATCGGCATGTCGCCGGTGATGCCGTTGCCGAGGGTGAACAGGAGCCTGCCTTCGGCCGGACCGCCCAGAGCAATGGACGGGGGCTCTCGCCCCGCCAGAACTGCGCCCGCCGCCGACGGCCAGCAAGCTCGCGCGCCGCCACACGCCCGCCCGCCGCATGGGCGTGCCTTTTGCACGCCGGCTTCTTTCGAAGGGCGAGGCAGGAAAGCGTGCTCCAGGGGGGCGCAGGCCTTGGCTTCCTCATATGGCCAGCTCGCCAGGCAAAGGCGGTGGCGGAGACCTTCTTTCTGCCTCGCCCTCACCTCTCGGACGTGTCGAAAAGCGTGCCAATCGCCTGCGGCGGCTCGGCGGCACTTCAGCCGGCTGAATAGTCACCCGCGGGTTTCGGCTTGGTGGCATGTGGGGGAGCTTCTGCTCTGCCGCCGAGGAGCCGGACCATCGCACGGCCCAATGCGTCGCCGACCAGCATATAGGTCTCGGCGTTCCGGTTGTAGTGATAGCCCTGGTTCCTGGGGGAAACGGAGCTGTCTCTCCAGAAGTCCCTGGTCTCAACGGTCAACACATTCCCGGCGAACTCGGGGTACTTGCCCTTCTTGCCGCTTACGGCCAACTGCGCATTGGCGACGGTCAGGTGGGGACCGGCCATCTTCCAGCCGCCGAAGCCGATGGTGGCTATCACAAAGGGCGCCTTCGGCGCCTTGAACTCGGCCCGCCATGCCTTGATGAGACTCACGAGGTTCTGCTCGTAGCGGCTGGCATGGGCAGGATTCCCGTCCTTGTGTCCCTGCCACCACACGAAGCCGGCGACCTCATAGCCTTGGCCCTTGTAAGCGGGGAAGAGGGTGCCGAAGTTGTCCAGGACGTCGTGGATAGCCTTCACGTACTCATCGTACTGCTTGCCCGCATACCAGTTCACCTTCTTCTTGGGCTGTCCTTCAACCCAGGACGACGGCGTGTCCTTGTAGCCGGCATAGACCCTGCCGTCATAGGTGAATCGCTTGCTGCCGGGCGGCAGGATGTCCCAGCCCAAACTCCGGTTGCCAATGGAGGCCTTGATCAGGAGGACGGGCTCGTCGTGGTAGTAGCCCATGATGTGGCCGAACTGAAGCTCCGGCCCAATCGTGTTGCCCTGGATGCCGACCGTCAGAGGTCCCTGGGCCACGGCGGAGATGACGCCCTTGTAGATCACGTCGTTGCGCACGGTCCAGTTTCCCTGGTCATCCACCAGATGGGGGAACTTCCCATCCTTCCTCACCAGGGTGTGGAGCGTCCCGGGGATGTCCATTCTCCGGAGCCAGCCCAGCCCGTCGGCGTGCTTGGTCAGGAAGGTGATCTTGAACGGGTACTTCCTGCCCGCTGCGAACTTGAAGTCGTGCTGCACGGCGTCCTTGCCGACGTCTCTTCTGTAGACCTCCGTGCCGCCCACCTCCATGATGTTGTATGTGGAGTTGGCGTAGCCGGCATTGAGCCTGTACACGCCGGCGGATTCCATCCGTATGAATCCCCGCACGACCGCAGTGCCGCCTTTGGGGAACGGAGTGGGCCTCACGCCGCCGAATGCCGCCAGCTTCTTTGTCTCGATCGGCGTCATCTTGTCGTAGTCAGCCGTCGGTGAGTACGCGCCTGGGTATATCGAGACGACCGGGTCCAGGAATTGCGTTCCCCACCGGGAACTCCCGCCGCTGATATCGCCCATGCCGACCATGTTGGATTGGCCCGACAGGATGTAGACCTTGACTGGCTTGTCGGCGTCAGGCGGCTTCCCGTCCGGATCGGGTAACTGCGCAGGGACCTCCCGGGCCATGCCGGGCAGAGCGGCCAGAAGCATCACGAGACCGAGGAGAGCGCGCGGTGCGCACCGCGATGCCCAAGTGCGCCTGTTCCGTGATCCTCTGCCTGCCATGCAGTCTCTCCTGTTCATTGACATGGACGGATCTTCAGTGCTTCGTCCTTGCCGACGCTCAGGGTGATCCTGCCGTCCGCAACGGGCGCTTCGCCAATCGGTTCATGGCCGCCGAGAGTGATTCTCGACAGGCGGACTCTGCGGACATCCCGCCAGTCCGGCGGCAGCTCCCAGGCCCTGCTCCCGTAGCCTTCCTTGCTGTAGGCGATGAGGGTCTTCTCCTCGCACCACAGCGCCGGCATGCAGGTGTCGGTGCCGTCAACCATCTGCTGGTCGCCCTTGGGCGACTTGCTGTTCTTGTAGTGCCAGGGCATGAACTCCAGGCAAAACTGCTGGAGCAACCCGGCAGGGTCTTCGGGAATCGCCCTGAACTCCACGCCCATTGGGCTGGTGCAGTAGAGCTCATCGGGGAGGTCCTCGATCAGGTGGTCCTGGCTGCGGGCGAAGGCCCACGGCTGGAGCCCCACGAAGCGATCCACCCGGATGCCGACGACCCACTCGGAGGTCACGTCGATGCCGTGATCGCGCCAGTAGCGGTAGATCTTTCGCTGGGTCGCGGCCTCCTCTTCCTTGGTGTAGCCGAGGTACGGGCTGATGGGGCCCTGTTGATCGGCCTTGCGCGCGCCGAGGAAGGCGTCGATCTGGATGGTCGCGCTGTCCACCAGCTCGGGCAGCATCGCGATCAGGCCGTCGATCCGCTTCTGCGCCAGGCCGTGCTTCCATTCCTGGGTGTAGCTGACATGGTAGCAGGCCATGCCGCTCCACACGTTGCCCTGGATAGGATTGCCGTCCAGGTCCTTCGCGATGATGTCCTTCTCGAGATACTCGTCCCACAGGGGGCTGTCCATGTAAGCGTCGAACATGTTGATGTGCAGGCTCACCCGGCAGTTGTACCTGCGGGCCTCGCGCATCAGCCACCGCAGGGAATCGACCGCGGCGGCATCCTGCGGCCGCTTGAGGTGCCGGTTGACCTCGGCCCACGAGGGGTACTTCGAGTCGTGCCCCTCGAACTGCCAGCCGGTCAGGTAGACCACCTGCGGAACGCCGCAGGTGAGGTGGTAGAGCCGCCTGATCACCTCGAGCGACTGCTCGAAGGTCAGGAACAGCTCGCTCATCTTCCCCGTGCCATCGCGCAGAGCGTGCATGATCCTGTAGATCAGCGTCTGGTGGTACGGCAGGAGCCACGGCCTCTCGGGCTGCATGGTGATGGTGTAGTCGTAGTACTCGCCTGAGGGTTCGTTGCGGACCACGATTGGGATGCTCTCCTACGCTGACTACCTACAGAGATCCATGAGATCATCGAGGCCGGCCGTGGCCAGGGCCACGCACTGATCGGCTGCTCCGTAGTAGATCCTCACGGTCCCGTCCGCTTCCGGGATCATCGCGCCGGGGAAGACCACGTGGCTCCGATAGCCGATGTTCTCATAGTCCTCTGTCGGCTCCATGATCGGGTCCGGGCACATGCCAATCACCTGTGACGGATCGTCCAGGTCGAGCAGCAGGACGCCCGCGCGGTAGGTGAATGGCCAGCCAAACTTGTCGGGCTCGCGCATCTCCACGCCGTGGAAGAGCGCCAGCCAGCCCTCGTCCGTGCGTACCGGCGGCGTGGACGGGCCTACCTTGACTTTGCCCCAGGGCACGTCCTCCGCCCGGAGGACCAGCTTGTGCCTGCCCCAGAACTCCATGTCGGGGGAATACCCAATCCACATGTCGAAGCCACGCCCTCGTGAGAAGATGTGGCCAAAAGGCCTGTCGAGGCGGACATAGAGGCCGCCGATCTTCTCGGGGAACAGCAGAGCATTGCGGCTGTCCGGCAGCGTCCTGTGTACGCGCTCCCAGTCGTGGAGGTCCCTGCTCCGCGCGATGCCGTTCATGATTCCTCGGTCCGTACTGGTCGCATACGTCATCCAGTACGTGCCGTCGATCATCGTCAGGCGCGGATCGTAGATCGAGCCTTCCTCATCAGGCAGCGGCGTGAGGATAGGCTCGGGATGGACCTCGAACGCGATGCCGTCGCTGGAGAGCGCCAGCGCGACGGACCCTCCTTTCTCTGTGGCCGGCGTGACGCCGAGCTTCTCGATCTGGTCCGCATTGACGTCGGTGAACTCATCGGCGCGGAAGGCCAGGGCGTACTTCCCCTCAGGCGTCTTCACACACCCGGGGTTGTACGCGCCAGTGCATGGCCATGGGACATCCCGGAACGTGAGGATGGGATTGCCCGAGTACTTCTCGACAACGTCCGAGGGCGTTGGCATGGCTCAATCCGCCCCTCTCGGCCTCGAATGGGCAGTCACTTGTACACCTCTCTCACGGCCAGGTCAATGAGCCCCAGCAACTGCTTCTTGACGACGGCCT
>CAYMBA010000198.1:0-4499 GCA_964388535.1 uncultured bacterium
CCTGCGCGACCTTCTGATCCTTCGTGTAGTCGCAATGGTCGGTGACGATGAGGTCCACTACATCTGCCTCCACCAGGGTCCACAACCCCGCAGGCTCCTCCGGGTCCCGCAGCGGTGGCTGGAGGATGTACCGCCACGGCTCGGGTCCCTCGTAGGCTGTGTTGTCCAGCAGGAGGTACTGGGGGCAAGTCTCGCAGGTGACCTCCTGGCCGTTGTCCCGCGCCTCGGCGACGAGGGCGACGGAGCGGGCGGTGGAGCAGTGGCAGATGTGGACGGGGCAACCGGCGGCCTCGGCGAGGAAGAGGATGCGCTGGATTGCCTCCTGTTCCGCTAGTGCGGGGCGGGATTGACCGTGGAATCGCCATCCGATCTGGCCCGCTTTCACCAACGCCTGGGTTTGGGCGGTGACCAGGTCGTCGTTCTCGCAGTGGATGAGGGGGAGGATCCCCAGGTCGGCGGCGGCGGTCAGCAGGCGGAGGATCGTCGCGTCGTCGGCGTAGTAGTTGGGCCGGTAGGTGGTGTACAGTTTGACGCTCGGCGTGCCCAGGTCCACCAGGTCGGCCAACTCCTCCTCTCGGCCGGGGGGGAGGTCGGTGACCATCACGTGAAAGGCGTAGTCGATGACCGCCTCTTCGGCCTCCTTGAGCCGGTTCTCCACCGCCTGACGGAGGGTCTGACCGGGGAACTGGGTGGCGAAGTCCACCACCGTGGTCACTCCGCCGCAGGCGGCAGCCCGCGTGCCGATGAACCAGTCGTCGGGGGTCTGGTAGATACCCGTGTCGAGGGCGATGTGGACGTGGGCGTCGATCACGCCGGGCAGCACGATGCATCCCTCGGCGTCAATGACCTGAGTGTCGTGGGCCACGGGCAGGTTGTGGCCGATGGCTTTGATCCGCTCCCCCTGCACCAACAGGTCCGCCTCCAGCGTGCCCTCCGGCAGGACCAGCGTTCCGCCTCGGATCAACAGGGTCGCGGTCGACGTTCGTCTCATTGTGTGACCTCCCCTTGGATTTCGCCGCGGAGACGCGGGGGGATGGGGGATCCTGCGTTGCGGATTTCCGTGCTTCCCAGGTCCCCGTGGCTCTTTCCCATAATACACCGGAAGGGCCGTTTTGTGAAACGTAGCGGGTTGGAAGGAATGCTATCGGGCAGATCAGCCTGTAGCACTGGGGGAAGCCTGCCCTCGCATTGTGCGCGATGGGGGTTCGCGTCTCCCCTTTTTCTTTAGCACACGCGCCAGGGCCTGCTGCAGCGCTTCAGGTTTGGGTGGTTTACTTAGCGTCCAGTCTTCGCGTAGCGCAGCGTCTTGTACCTCCTCGGCTCCCACGAGCAATCCCCACCCACTGAGCACGATCACCGGGGTCTCAGGAGATTCTTGTTTCACCGTCTTTACGACCTCCTGACCGCTGACGTACGGCATTCCCAGGTCGGTGATCACCACGTCGAACGGTTCGTTACGCTCTTGGGCTGCGCGGAAGGCCTTCAGACCGGCCTGACCTCCGTCGGCGGCCTCTACTGTGTGTCCCATACTCTCCAACATCTCTTTCAGCGCCAACCGCACCAGAGGTTCGTCGTCAATGCATAGAATACGTAGGGGAACAGTCACCCCTGTCGTCTCCTCCAAATGCTCCGCTTCCGCAGGATGCCGTGCAGGGAAGATCAGCCGCACAATTGTTCCCTCTCCCGGAGCGCTCTCGATCTCGATCCGGCCTTTGTGGCGTTGCATTATTCCATAGACCACGGGTAATCCCATTCCTGTGCCGCGTTGCCCTTTGGTTGTAAAGAAAGGTTCTAGCGCTCGCTCTTTCGTTTCCTCGTCCATCCCGATGCCCGTGTCGCCCACCTCAACACAGATTGCTTCTGGGCCGTTCTCTTCAGCCTCGATATCGTAGGTGCGTAGGGTTAGTACCCCGCCTTCGGGCATAGCATCCACAGCGTTGAAGATCAGATTGGTGAGAGCCTGCCGGATCTCCTGGCTGATTCCCATCACCGGGGGAAGGTTCTCTTGCAGGTTGGTTTGCACTTCTATGACGATCCCTCGTTGCTGGGGAAGACTTTCCCAGCGAGGTCGTGTCATCTCGATCACTTGTCGCACTTCCTCGTTCAGGTCCACCGGCTGCGGCATCTCGCCGGGGGAGCGGCGGCGATAGAACGCGCGCAGGCGGTCTACTGTCTGCGCCACATCTTCAGCGGCCATCCGGATGAGCCTCAATTGTTCTCGCGCCTGCTCGTTGAGATTTGGATCCCTCAGAAGCAGGTTGGCGAAGATCAGGACCGGGGAGATCGCGTTGTTGATGTCATGAGCGATGCCGCTGGCCACTTGGCCTAGCGCTCGTAGCCGCTGCTGCAACGCAATCTCCTGTTGTGTTCGACGAAGTTCCTCGTAGGCGGCTCGCAACTCTACAAGGAGACGCATATGGCGAATGGCCAAGGCACAGTGGTCACCTACCTGGCGCAAGAAGGTTGCTTCTGGGCTCCGAAATGCACTTACGCCTCGCCGTGCCACGACTAGGATTCCCAGCACCTCTTGGTTCGTCTGCAGCGGCACGCCGACGAGCGAACGCAAACCGGCTCTGGCAAATTGTTGCAGGAGTGGGGCTTGGGCCTGGGTTGCGTCGATCACCGATACAGTTTGTCCTCGAAGGCATTCGCAGAAGCCTGTCTCCTCCACCGGCATCCTGGTTCCTGCGCTCACGCCCACCTGCCCGGATGGGACGTCCGCGCTCTCGACGCAGACGATCACGGTGGCTCGTTTTCCTTTTCCCTCGAGGAGGAACACTGTACCGAAGTCCGCCGGCAGTCCGTCGTTCAGGCGCTGCAGAACCGCTCTCAACATGCTTTCTAGGTCGTCTCTGGACAGGATGCTGCGGGTAAGTTCGTTGAGCAGTGAGAGGCGCTTGATTTGCTGTTCCAGAGCCTCTGCGGTCTGCCTGGCCTCTGTGATATCCTCGCCGATGCTGGCAATGCCGGTTACTGTGCCTTGAGAATCGCGCAGAACGACGTTGGTCCAGGAGATCAGGCGGCTTTCTCCCTCGCGGGTAAGGATCTCACCCTCGCGGTGGGTGGGTACCTTTTCACTTTCTACGTCTTGGCGGAACATCTTTCGGGCAGCGTGATGGCGGGGGATGAACAGCTCAAACCAGTTTCTCCCCAGGACCTCTTCCCGCTGCCAGCCGGTCAGTTGGAGTAGAAAGTCGTTACAGAAGACGATGCTGCCCTGAGTGTCCAGTACCACCGCAAGGAGTCGAGCACCCTTCAAGACCTCCCGGAATCGCCGCTCGGACTCGGCCAAGGCCCTTTCCGTTCGCTCCCGCTGAAGGGCCTCTGCGGCAAGAGCGTTGCTAATGCGGGCCAACTCTGCGACCCGTTTCTGGATCTGGTTCTTCAATTTTCTATGTTGTACTCGAAGTTTTTCCCTTTCCCGGCTTAACTCGCGGAATAGTAGCGCCTGGGGTCTCTGCAGACCTGTGATGACCACTGCGCTGCAGAGGTGGATATACGCAGCGGCCTTTAGGAGATGCCCGACGAAGTTGGATAGATCCTGGGGATCGACGGAGTAAGCGAAGGCCACTTCCGCCCCGGCGCTTGCCACGATGGAAGCCACCAGCAACCGGAGTGTTCGACGCTCGAACTGGATAGGCTGGCGGATCAGCAGTCCCGCGGAGGAGAGGAAGATCAGAGCGATAGCGTACTCGCTGACTTGTCTGAACGAAGTGGGCCCCGTGCCTTCGGCGTAGCAGGCGGGGAAAAGGCCGGCAGAGATTGCGGCGAGAAGCACGGCCGAGGCCATCGTGTAACCGGTGAAGACAATGGGTGGATTCATCCGCCGACGGATGAAGAGGGGGGCCAGTAGGAAAGAGAGAGACTGGAGATACCGACCAACGATCCATATCTGAGTGGGCGGGTTGACACCTTGCTCTGGAAACACCCCCATGCCCGTATAGGTTAGTGTGTGGAGCATATCGAAGCTAGCAACGAACAAGGAGGCGATGCCCAGAAAAGGCAGGGAGTCGTTTTTCAGGAATTGGCGTGCGTTGTAGGCGACGATGAAGATGACGCAGGAGACGACGATGCCGAACAATTCGGTTAGGGTATGAAAGAGGAGAAAGTTGCGCCTGCTGGTGAGGTACAGCCCGGCGACTACAGCTCCCGTTGTTGTTCCTACCAAAACGGTCCGCTGTATCGTGTGCCATCTTGGAGGAGGTCCCCTGTTCATCTCTCTTTCCTCCACCAATGGCGGTTAGGTAGGGAATGCTCGTAAGGTTGCCCGGATCAGTGGACTAATCGGGAACGGGTAAATGGGAGCAATATGGGAGATACGGTGAACAGAAACCTGGGGAACGACAGGGGGATACCGGCGAGGCTCCCTACCGCCGACTAAGTCGCGAGATAACAGATATCCACATCAAGGTTATATTTTCGCACCCGTACTTGCCATTTTCCACAGTTTCTTATATTTTACCACTAATCGTCTGTTGCGCAAGGTATATCCCTGGGGT
>CAYMBA010000199.1:0-4493 GCA_964388535.1 uncultured bacterium
TCTCACCTCCCCGCACCTTCTCGAGTACAGAGAGAGGATCCGCGTGGGCGGGTTCATGGTCTCGGAGGCTGAGGTGACGGAGGTGGTCGCGGACCTGAGACCTGTCATCGAGCGCTTCGAGCTTTCCTTCTTCGAGGCCACCACCCTGCTGGCCTTCGAGGTCTTCCGCCGGCGGAGAGTCGATGTTGCGGTCGTGGAGGTGGGGATGGGCGGGCGGCTCGATGCGACTAACGTGCTCGAGCCCGTGGTGACGGTGGTCACCGGCATAGATCTCGATCATACGAAGTCGCTGGGTTCGACAATCGAGGAGATAGCCGGCGAGAAGGCGGGCATCATGAAGAAGCGGGTGCCGCTGGTGCTCGGCTTTGGTACCCGCAGCGTGGCGAGCGTTTTCGAGGAGAGGGCGGAGGAGCTCGAGGTGCCCGTGCTCGAGGCGTGGAAGGCAGCCAAGATCCAAGGGGTGGAGCCCGAGGGGTGGGGTACGAGGTTCGAATGGAGGCTGGGGGCTGGCCCCGTACGAAAGCGGGTGATCAGGCTCTGCGGAGAGCATCAGGCGCAGAACGCGGTCTTGGCGGAGTTGTCGGTGCTCAAGTTCCTCGAACGAACCCCGTCGTCCACCGGAAAGGCGGCTGCTGATGCGGTACTGGCTGCTGCCTTGCAAGCGGCTGTCTGGCGGGGTCGCTTCGATCTGCAAAGACGCAAGCTGCAAGAAGGCAAAGAAGGCCAGGTCGTCATCGACGTTGCCCACAACCCCGCCGGGGCCAAGACGGTAGCCCGGACATGGAGGAGGTGGGCCAAACGCCTTGGGGAACCGGTTCTGGTCTGCTCGCTGCTCGGGGATAAGGACGCTGCCGGTTTCTTCGGTGCCCTGAGGCCGATTGCCTGCAAGGCTGTCATTTTCCCTCTCTCGAGCTCCAGAGCAGCAGACCCGGCCGTTCTCCTCGAGATCGCGCGTTCGGTGGGTTTCGATGCCTCCGTGGCACCTTCGGCTGGAGAGGCTCTAGAGCGAGCCTTCGCGTCTGGGAAACAAGCGGTACTTGCAGTCGGATCATTCTACGTGGCCGAGGCCGTCATGAGGGTGATGGGTGTCCGCCCAGCCGCCTCGCTCTTCGGGAGGCCGGGTACGTGAGACCCGGACACCCGCTGTGCGGCTATGTGCCGAGCCCTGAGGAATGATGATGGAGCGCGATGTCGCACTCGGTATCGATGTCGGAGGAACGGCCGTCAAACTGGGCCTAGTCGATGGCTCAGGGCATTTGCTTGCTTCCGATCTCCTTCGGACCGCGAAGTATGCAACCTTCGATGAGGCGCTCGAGTCGATCGAGCAGGTGGCTCAGGCTCTGAGCGCGGGTGCGGGTGCAGAACCCAAGGCGGTGGGCCTGGGTTGCGCAGGCCTCGTTGGGCCCGAGGGGCAGCTTCTCTCTTCCCCCAACCTGCCGGGCTGGGAGGGGACGGATCTGGCTTCGCGCATCCGAGATCGGCTCCACTTGCCGGCGGCGGTCCTCAACGACGCAAATGCCTTCGTTCTCGCAGAGGCCCGTGTGGGGGCGGCGGCCGGCAGGGATCCTGTGGTGGGCCTGACCCTTGGGACCGGCGTGGGCGGAGGGCTGGTTGTCGCAGGCCGGCTGCTTACAGGAGCAAGGGGCTTTGCCGGGGAGATCGGGCACATGGTGCTCGATCCCGATGGCCCGCAGTGCGCCTGCGGGCAGCGCGGCTGCCTCGAGGCGCTAGTGGGCACGCGCGCCTTCATCGAGGGCTATTCCGCCGGCGGAGGCCGTGCTCCCGTGGGTGTGACGGTGGACCCGCCCTGGATAGAACAGCAAGCCAGACAGGGAGATCCGGCGGCTCTTCGCGTGTTCGAGCAGGTGGGCTACTGGCTTGGTACGGCCCTCATCAATCTTGCCAACCTTCTTGATCCTGAGGTCTTCGTCTTAGGCGGCGGCCTGGCGAAGGCCGGTGAC
Organism: uncultured bacterium; assembly: GCA_964388535.1. Taxonomy (GTDB): domain Bacteria; phylum Eisenbacteria; class RBG-16-71-46; order CAIMUX01; family WJJG01; genus CAYMBA01. Next base: position 1,962 of record CAYMBA010000199.1, read on the forward strand.
CTGCTCTTCGAGCCGGTGCGCCGCAGGCTGAAGGAAGGTTCTATGGCGGCAGCCCAGCCGCCGGCTGTGCTCCCGGCCCGGTTGGGGGAGAAAGCGGGTGTGGTCGGTGCAGCTTTGGAGGCCCTGGATGTCCTTGGCGCCTGAGACGAACCGTCTGCCCACTGGCGCCGCCCGCGGGGTGACCCTGGGGGCTCGGGGTCTCTTCATTCTGTTCGTATCGTTCGGCCTGGCAGCCGCAGCGCTGGCACCGGGATGTTCCAAACGCCCGTGTGCAAGGCCAGTCGAACCGCCGGTATCTCCACTCCTGACTGCCGCAACGCGGTGTGATTCAGCGGCCGCAGAAGCTGGAGAGGACTCGTCGATGGTACCGGAGCCGGCGACGGTGACCGAGAAGGGCGAGGGTGAACCAGGGATTTCGCAGAAGGCAGGGGCTGCGGGGCTCCCTGGCGGCGGGGCCGAGGGCCCCGCCGGCGCACCTGCGGATACAGCGGCTCCGGAGGAGCCCGCACTGCCGTGGAACCTCTGGGGGGCGATGTTGACTGGCACCGTGGATGGGCCGCTTGAAGTGGATTCACTGCACATTGAGCACGGCGATATGACCATCGATGCGCGAAAGGGCAGGTGGCTGCCCGATAAGCAGCTGGCCGAGCTGGAGGGACCGGTCAAGATAAGGCAAGAAGGCCGCTGGATCACGGCTGACCGGGGTACCTACAGGAGGCCCGTCGGAATCCTCTATCTCTTCGGCAATGTCAGAGGCCACGGCCCTGAAGGCTGGATCTCATGCCGCAGACTAACCTACCACCGCAAGCATGAGGTGATCACACTCGAAGGCGAAGCGACGCTGGAGGAACCGGAGGGCCGGAGGCTGCGTGCCTCGGCCATGACCTACTCCGTTCCCGATTCCTCCCTGACGGCTGTGGGTGAGGTCGTCGTGGAGCAACCGTCCCAGCGCATGAAGGCCTGGGGACAGAGGCTCGAGTACGACAGGGCCAGGGGCGTGGCCGTCCTGACCGCGCGCGACTTCCGCCCCCATCTTGAGGCTCGACCTCGCACCGAGGAGCCGTCTATCGAGGTCGAGGCGGACACGCTCCTCATGTACACCGCCGGCTCGATGGCTGAGGCTGTTGGCGAGGTGCGATTCAAGCGGGGAGTGGTGGAGGGTTCCTGTGGGCGGGCCCTGTGGCAGAACGAGCCGGGCTTCCTGGTCCTGACGCAAGAGCCTCAGATCGCCGACTCGAGCGGCTTCGTGGCGGGCGATACGATCCGTGTTGTGCTGCGCGAGGGCGCGGCGGATCACCTCGAGGTCTGGGGGCACCCGCGGGCGGAGTATGTATCTCCCGAGGGGGATCTCCATTTCGCCGTGGGCGATACGATTTCTGCCTTCGCAGACTCAGGCGCCATACGAGCGGTGGTCGTCAATGGTTCGGCCGAGGCGTTCTATGTCCCCTCCGAGCCCTCGCGCGGAAAGGAGGAACTTGGCATCGACTGGACCAGGGCGAGGCGCCTGAGGCTGCTTCTGGGTAAGGAAGGGCTGGAGCGCATCGAGTTCGAGGGCGATGTGAGCGGTGCCTACACGATGCCCTTTAAGGAGGGTGCTGCCGGAGGCACGGCATCACGGCAGGTCGAGGATTCGGCAGCCGTGCCCTCAGGCTCGGCGGCTGCGGATTCGGCCCTTGGCGCGCCGGTCTCTGCCCCAGCAGCTGCGGATTCGTCGCTTGGCCCAGCAGTGACTGCCGCGGCAGCCCCTGATTCGGCTCACACCCCGCCAGTCCCGGTAGAGGGCCATGGGGCGATGGAGGAGTGGCGCCGATTCCTGGAGGACCTCTGTCTTGAGGGCAGTCTGAACGTTCCCGATTCTCTCTATGCAGCGATGGGCTTTGACCCCCAGGATCGGGTCGTCTATAGCGGCGAGAGGCTTTCCTTTGCGGTTCCCAAGGAGACGATCGTCATCGAGGGCTCGGCCCAGGTTGAATACAAAGGCACTTCCCTTCGGGCCGAGACGATCACGTTCAACTCGCCTGCTCGACTGATAACGGCCGAGGGCGAGCCCGTACTGGCCGATCAGGCATCGGAGGTCCACGGCGAGGCGATGTTCTACCGTGTGGACACGAAGCAGGGCCTTCTCTTCCGGGGCCGCAGCGAGTTCGACAACGGCTTCTACTGGGGTGAAAAGGTCAAACGCGTCTCGGAGCGCACGTACTTTGTCGAAGACGGCGACTACACGACCTGCGACGCTGAGGAGCCTCACTTCCACTTCCACGCGAAGCGCATGAAGGTGATCGCCAAGGACCGCGCCGTGGCCCGCCCGGTCGTACTCTATATCGGCAACGTCCCGATCATGGCGATTCCCTTCGCCGTCTTCCCGATCCGCTCGGGCCGGCGTAGCGGCTTCCTCATACCCGAGGTCGAGTTCGGCTTCGACAAGAAGCGGGGTCGGTTCATCAGGAACATCGGCTACTACCTGGCCCCCAACGACTACATGGACGCGCTCGTGTGGCTGGACTACTACGAGCGTGACCCTCGCTTCTCGGT
>CAYMBA010000200.1:0-4442 GCA_964388535.1 uncultured bacterium
CGATGCCAGGAGACCCATAGCCCACAGGACCGCCCTGCCCGATAGGATGGCGCTCGCAAAGGGCCACAGCAGAACGACCACTTCGCGCCCGGGCAGGCCCGCCCACAACAGCATAGCCGCTCCAACGCTAGGGAAGGCCAAGGCCGTTCCCAGGTCGGGCTCCTCTAGGACAAGGAGCGTAGGCAAGGCCACTATGCCGAGAGCACCGAGTAGCGTGCCTGGCCGCCTCAGGTCCCTCCTTCTTGCAGCTAGGTAGCGCGCCAAGAAAAGCACGAAGGCAAGCTTCGCGGGCTCCGACGGCTGGAGCCGCAAAGGGCCCACAGCAAGCCAGCGCCGCGCTCCGTAGTGCTGGACTCCGACAACGAGCACCGCGGCAAGCAGCACAGTGGCAACTGCGAAGAGAAGGGGCGAGAAGTCGTCGAGCAAGCGCGGTGGAATCCTCGAGAGGACCAGGGCCACAGCCAGTCCCACGCCTACGGAAACGACGTGCCGCAGAAACAGGCCCGTCTCCTGCTGCTTCGAGAGAACGGTGGCCGAGTAGACTGCAAGCACACCGACGCCCACAAGGGTGGCAAAGGGAATGGCAACCCAGGGATCAGCCACCAGTCTCCGGCCTGCGGACATCCACATCCTCCCGCTCTCGCGACTATTCCAGCTCCGCGATTCCCCCGGGTCCCCGAAAGGCTGCCTGCAGAATACGACGCGCCACCGGAGCCGCAACCGCACCCCCATGGCCCGCGCTCTCGACTACCACCACGATCACGACCTCTGGGTGCTCTACCGGGGCCACCGCTACGAACAGGGCGTGATCTTCCCCATGCGGGTTCTGAGCGGTTCCCGTCTTCCCGCCTACCCTCAGCCCTTCGATCCTCGCCCTCCGCCCTGTCCCGTGGGAATCCTCCACGGCTGCCGCAAGTAGGCTCAGGATCGTGCTGCGCTGGGATTCCGTGATCGGCAACCGCTGCTCGGGCCCAGGCTCAGGGCGCCATATCACCTCGCCTTGCGGGTCTCTAACCTCCCGGACCACCCGGGGCTGTCGGAGTACCCCGTCGCCTGCCAAGGCAGCCAGGAACCGGGCAATCGCAATCGGCGTGAGCACAATCTCCCCTTGCCCGATCGCCAGGTTCAAAGCGTTGCCAGCAGGCGGTTCGGCACCCAAGCTCCGCCTGTACCAGTCAATCGTGGGAACGAATCCCCTCCTTTCCTGCGGCAGGTCGATCCCAGTGAGGTCGTCCAGGTGAAACTGAGCTATGAGTTCGAGAAGCCGCCGCAGCCCAAGGGTCTGGGCAACCTGGTAGTAGTAGATGTCGCACGACTGGGCAAATGCACCCCTCAGATCAAGCCTCCCGTGACCCGTCTGCTTCCAGCAGGCGAAGACTCTGTCGCCGAAGCGGTATCGGCCCAGGCAGGGTGCGAGCTGCGTTGTTGGCTCGATCACGCCATCCTCGAGACCGGCCAGGGTGGTAACGATCTTGAAAACCGACCCAGGCGGATAGGCAGCCTGGACAGAGCGGTCCAGCAGCGGCCTCGATTCCCTGTTGAGCTCCTCCCACTGCTTGCGGCTCAGCCCATGTGCGAAGGCATTTGGGTCGAAAGCCGGCCTGCTTGCAGCTGCGAGCACAGATCCCGTTCGCACCTCCAGGGCCACAGCCGCTCCCCGCACCTCGAACCCCTCGCGGGGTTCCTCCGGTCGCGCGGACGTAAGGGCTTCCTCCGCGGCCGCCTGGATGTCCGCATCGATCGAGAGCACCAGGTCGGCGCCAGGCACAGGGGCCCTAGGAGGCACGTCTGGGAAGAGATCGACCTTGCGCCCTAGCGCATCCACCTCCACGTATGTCACCCCCGGGATCCCATGGAGGAATCTCTCGTACTGCCGCTCCAGGCCCGCTTTGCCAACGAAGCAACCCGGGAAATAGCCTGCCTCCCGCGGGGCTTCAGCAAGCTGGCCTGCGTCGATCTCACCAACGTAGCCAAGGAGATGGCAGGCAAGTGAATCACGCGGGTACCAGCGCACAGCTATTTGCCTGACTGTCAGCCCGGGTAGGGGCTCGAGCCTCTCAAGCAGGGGTGCAAGTGCCTCCTGCGGGATGTCGCGGGCTATCTGGGCTGGCTCAAACCTGCGCCTGGCCTCATGCACCCTTTGCATCAGGTCTGCCTCGTCGAGGTCCAAAGCCGATGCTACCTCGGACACTACGCGGCGTACTTCCGAGGAGTCGGTAAGCGCAGGGTGATCGACCTCGAGCGTAAGAGAAAAGCCAACGCGGTTGCCGGCCAGCAGCCTTTCCTCGCGGTCGAGGATCTTCCCACGGTGAGCCGGAATTCTCTCAGGTCTAACCCTATTCTCCCTTGCCATCTTCGCGTAGCGGTCGCCCTCGATGATCTGCAGCCAGACGATCCTGGCCCCCAGAACAAAGAAGGCGGCAGCGAGAAGGGCGAGGAAGGCCCTCGCCCTCGATCGCCTTTCGGTGGGTGTCTCAGGAAATGGCACGGCGTCCCCTCCCTGGGAACAACCGGGGCAATAGAACGAGTGCCGTGGGTACCAGCACGGCCGTGTAAAGCGCAGAGGCCGGCGAAACAGAAGCCCAAACGCCCAGACAGGTTCCGAGATCGAATCTGTAGACGAGGAGGGCCCGCAGGAGGTCGTGCCCCAATAGAAGCATTGCGATGAGTATCCCCTGGACAAGCGGGTGGGAACGATTGACGACAGGGGAGGTCGTCGCCGCCAGGAATCCCGCGCTGGTCAGCAGAAGGGCCTCGGTCCCCAGTTGCCCTGGCTCAGCCAGACCAGCGAGCAGCCCCATCCAAAGTCCCGTCAAGGCACCCAGCCTTGCGTTCCCAAGTAGGCCGGCATAGACAACGAAGGCGAGCACCAGGTCGACCCTCGCCGGGCCCAAAGCCAAGCGCCTGCAGACGGTCGACTGCAGCAACAACACGGCGAAGGAGAGCACAAGGTATGTGAGGTACTTCATTGCTCCTCCTCCGGGCGTGCTCGCAGGACAAATACGATCTCTAGTCTGTCGAAATCGGCAAAGGGCCGCACAAGAATACGCTTCGTCAGTGTCGATGGGTCGTCGCGCACCGCCTGCACGCGGCCTACCCGCAGGCCTCTGGGGAAGATGCGTCCAAATCCCGAGGTCACCACCGTATCGCCAGGACTCACCGAGGCGTGTATGGGAACCCCCTCCAGTACAAGGGAGTGACGCCTGAAGGACCACGAGAGCATGCCGACGTGGCCGTCGGGTAGGACCATCCCGCTCAGCCTCATGTGGGCATCCCTAAGGGTTCGGACGAGGGCTGCTCCATCCCGGAGAGTCTCGATGCACCCCACCACCCCGTCGGCAGAGATCACCGGGGCGCCCTCCCCGGCGGCGTCCCCAACGCCCAGCTCCACTTCCAAGACCTCCCCAAAGCGGCTGCCACCTCGCCCCACCACTCTCGCCGGTTGCAGCGTGAGATCGGCCGATGCCATGAAACCGGCTGCCTCCGAGAGCGCCTTGTTCTCCCGCCGCACTTCCCTCAGTAGGTCGGAGTCGAGGCGGAGGCGAGCACGGGCTATGGCAAGAGAATCACATTCCGACCACACTCCGCGCCCGGCGACAGCGTAGGTGCCAAAGAGTCGGTAGGGAGCCATCAGCGTGCGGGAGAGGCTGGACGCCGCCGCCCGCCTGAAGCCCTCAGGGGAAAGCATGAGCCCCACTGAAAGCACAAGGCAGACAGCCAAGACAAGCCAATCGCCTGCCGAGACACGGCTTACATCTCGTCTTCGCATGCCCCGAGAAGCTGCCCCCGGGCCCAAGGTGGGCTGCTCAGGTGTTGCTCCGCATCAGGACCTTCTCGTAGGACTCCAGGTCATCGAGGATCTTCCCACAGCCCATGACGACGCAGAGCAGGGCATCCTCGGCAACAGTAATGGGCAGATTGGTGGCCTCGCGGAGCAACATATCGAGCCCCCGCAGAAGGGAACCGCCACCGGTCATGACAATGCCGCGGTCCACGATGTCTGAGGCCAGCTCGGGCGGAGTCTGCTCTAGGGACTGCTTCAGCCCCTCAACAATAGCGCTCACAGGCTCCTGGAGCGCCTCCCGTATCTCTGCGGAGGTCACCCTTATCGTCTTCGGAATCCCTCCGATCAGGTCCCTCCCCTTGATCTCCAGCTCGAGCTCCTGTTCGAGCGGAAAGGCACTGCCGATCTCCATTTTTATGCGCTCTGCGGTGCGATCGCCCACAAGTAGATTATACGCCCGCTTTATATATTGCTGAATGGCTTCGTCCATCTTGTCTCCGGCCACGCGCAGGCTAGTGTCGTGTACGATGCCGTTGAGGGTAATCACGGCGATTTCGGTGGTGCCACCTCCGATGTCGATGACCATGTTGCCTGTCGGCTTGTCGACTGGTAACCCGACCCCTATTGCCGCAGCTATGGGTTCCGCAACGAGGAACAC
>CAYMBA010000201.1:0-4429 GCA_964388535.1 uncultured bacterium
GCCCGATCTTCCTGTGATCACGCTTCTTTGCTTCCTCGAGAGCTGCGAGATGCTTTCTGAGGTCCTTTGGATCTTCGAAGCTGATGCCATAGATCCGCTGGAGCATTGGCTGCCGGGAATCCCCCCGCCAGTAGGCTCCTGCTACTTTGAGGAGTTTGAAGGACTTGATGCGCGATAGATCCGGGACGTGAGGGCCGCGACAAAGATCTACGAAGCTCGATCCCTGCTCGTAGACACTTATCGTCTCGCCCTCGGGCATCTCGTTGATCATCTCTATCTTGAACGGGTTGTCCTTGAAGAGGGCAAGGGCTTCTTCGCGCGTTATCTCTCGACGCCTCATTGGGCGGCCCTCTTCCACGATGTGCTTCATGCGCTCTTCGATGCGCGCAAGATCCTCTTCACTGAACGGCTCGTGATAGAAATCGTAGTAGAAGCCTTCCTCGACAACGGGACCTATCGTCGGCTTGGCGTCGGGAAAGAGTGAGACTACGGCTTCGGCCATCAGATGAGCCGAGGAGTGGCGGAAGACCTCGAGCCCCTCGGGATCACCCGTCGTCAAGTACCGGACAGTGCAATCCCCTTCGACGCTTGCGGAGAGGTCTTTGAGAACTCCATCAACCTCGACTGCTACTGCACGCCGGGCCTTTGGGTCCGGCGATTCCTTCGCGAGCTCCGCGAAGGTGATTCCTCGGGGAGCTTCGACGGAGGAGCCATCCTGGAATGTAACTTTGGGCATGGGACCTACCCTGCTAAGAGTGTCAAGACCTACTGCGGGATGAGTGTGCGGAATCCCAAGGCCGTGCTTGTGGTACAGGGGGCCACTTCACCGCGCCAGAACACCTGGGCCCACCTTGGATCTTCCGTGAACCAGGATCCGCCCTTGACGATCTTCATCCTCCCGTAGAAGGTGAAATCGTCCATGCACCACTCGGCAACATTTCCGCACAGATCATAGACACCGAAGAGTCCCGAGTTGTCGCGGGTTCGGTATCCATCGTGCACGCCGCCGTCATAGAAGCCGACAGGGGTCGTCTTGGCGGCGAAGGGGGAAGCTTCGTACGGATCGCCGCTGCCGGCGAAGTTGAACGCGTTCGGCAGCGGCTCGTCGCCCCACGGATACCGGCGTCCTACTCCCACGTAGAGGCCGGGGGAAGTCTCCCGGTGGGATTCCCAGAGAGCAACACCGTCCGATTCCAGGAGAACACTGCCACCAATGAACAGGTGGTCACCAGAAGCCCCCCAGATGCAGAGGAAATCGCCCCCGAAATCGTTCTCTACTTCCACCCACTCGCCGTTAAGGAGCCTCGCAATGTAAGCGTCTTCGCCTACAGCGTAGAAGTGAGAGTCGTCGCACCACAGGCCGAGGATCCGCTGCCCAGGGAGCTCGTACTTGGTCCACTCGAGCTTGCTGCCGACCTTCAGGCCGTGGAGGATGACGCCGTCGCCCGCTATGAGAAGGTCTCCTGCCCAGTTTCCGACGATATCGTTGAAATGAACGGTCGAGACCGGCACTGGCACAGGCCTCCACTCCGAGCCGTTGAATTTCATCAGTGCGCCTGCTTTGGTTCCGGCGGCAATGACATAGACGCTGTCGGCGTTGAAGCCCCAGATGCCAACCAGGTCCAGCGAGGTCACTGTCTGTGAGAGCGCCTTCCAAGCCGATCCTTTCCATTCGAAGAGGCTTCCGTGCGTCCCGCAGGCCAGTATGTGTCCCGGGTCGTCTGGGTCGATCCAGAAATCGCGGACGACCTCGTTCCTAGGCAGCTCTTGCCGCTGGATCAAGGTCGTGTCCTGGGAGGGGATGCGTACGACTTTGTGCACGGCTCCTTTTTCGCCGCCGATCAGGAGGGTCGTGTCCGACCACGCCGCGAAGGCTGTGGGCTCGAAGCCGATGCCTGTCCTCCACAGGGACCAGGAAGTGCCGTCGAACAGGTAGACATCCCCTCTCAGGCCCTGGGCGATCACTTCTTCCTCGGAGAAGCCCACCATCCGCTGGGCCTGTCCTGCCATGATCGCACCGTTTGCCTGGTCGTTGCCTCGAACCATCCACTCCCACTCCGCCTCCGTCGGCAACCGCCCGCCCATGTACTTGGCAAACGCCATCGCACCGTACCAGGAGACATGGATGGCGGGATGCTTCTCCCTTCCCTCCAGGGGGACGAACACTTGCTCCTCTTCCAGGTACTCTATCTCCGAATCCTCGCTTCCATCGGGATATACCTTCGCCAGAATGGTGTCCCTTCCGGCCGCGTCACCGACTATCGTATAGACGCACCCGTCTTCCACCCTGATGAAGTGTTTTTTCAGCTGCTGGGTCAGAAAGACAGCATATCGCTCATTGGTCACCTCGTACTTGTCGATCAGGAACGGTTGGACGTAGACCGAGCGGACGTCGTGGCAGAAGCGGTCGGGATCGTCGTGGAGAATCCCGCAATCTCCGACGCAGGTGTAACCACCCTCCACATACACGCGCTCGACCCCGGTGCCGAAGTTCCAGATTGGTGAGAGAGCCGAGACCCCGTGGACATCGGTGACAACGACCCTCCAGTAATAGTAGTGCCCGGGCCCTGGGTCCACCGGCACCACTACGGAAGTCGACTCTGTAAGACCTGCGGCTACCAGCTCGAAAGCGGCTACGGTGGGACCGAAGTAGACGTCGTAGCTGAGTACCTCAGTCGAATCGTAGCTCAGATCGATGTCGTCCGAGACCCAGCTCAACACCGCCCGCCCCTCAGGGAACTCCAGGCCCTCGGATCCCGTGGGGGGACTCTCGTCATGGGGAGGGTCGGGGGGCCAGTCGTCGACGGCGTCGGCCCACACGATCTCGGTGGGTTCACTGACGAGGCCAAGGCGATCGAACGTCTTGATGCGGTAGTAGTGCCGCTTCTCGAAGTTGAAGGTGTAGTCCTCGTAATGGGTGGTGTCCGCATCGACGGTGTCGAGAACCGCGAATCCGGTGTCCGGATCGAAGGACCTCTCGATGATGAATCCCTCCTCGGTGTCCGATTCGTCCGTCCAGCGCAGGGCGATCTTGTTCCAACGGGCCTCCGAGACATGCAGCCACGAAGGTGCCTCCGGCGGCACGAGAACGACCTGGGTCTGCGTCGGTTCCTCCGTCGCGCAGCCGTGTGTGTGGAGTGAGATCCCGACGGCAGCGAAGACAGGAAGCAGCACGAACAGCGTTCTTCTGCCTTTCATGACTCCTCCGAAGCCAGCCAACTCATACCGGCGACTGCCAGAGAGACCCGTTGGTTCCCGGGCCCTTTCAGTCTTCTACTTTCTGGGGCGCCGGCGGCCGCAGTCCTCCAGGCTCGCAATCGCTTTCCGTTTCGAGGCAGGATCGAGGAGCGTGACGTCGTATTTCATCGACGGCCGTAGCTCCAGCCTCGGCAGGCACGGGCTCCAGAGCTCCAACTCTTTGGACTTCAGACTCTCCCTCAGGATGACTAGCTCTGCGACCAGGTTCATCTCCTGAGGCGGCACGAACCAGATCACCATGGTCCAGTCCACGTCAGGCACGTACTGGAACTCCACCGAGTACGCGCCGTCTGCGCCTGTTGAGACCTCGGCGATCTTGAGGCCCTGCTCGAAGATTTTTACCTGTGCGCCAGCAATCGGGTGCCCTGCTGCGTCGGTGACCTTTCCGGAGATGCTGCCGGTGGTGTGTTCCAGCCCGAAACCGCCAGAGGCAGCTTGGGTTTGGCCAGCCATTGCGATTGCGCATGCAGCAAGGACGATCCAGAGCGTTCTCACTTCGGTACCCTCCAGGTTGGCTGGACTGTAGCGCCCGGTTGGGCCAGATCCAATCTCGCCGGAATCTAGCAACGTGAGCCGGGGTGGTCAAGCGAAAGCCCTTGTTGCTGCTTTCGCTGCGCCGTCGATTGCCTGTTGCTGTGCTGTCTGCTAGTTTCGCCTGCGTGGAGCCGGTGGACTGCGGGCTTCCTTGCGCCTTCCGTGGGTATGTTCCCGACCACCGGGCGCTGTCACCTCTCGACGGGCCAAGGGAGGGGCCTCAGATGTTCCTCGACAAGCTCATGGGGGTCATGTCCAACGACGTGGCGATCGACCTCGGGACCGCAAACACCCTGGTCTACGTTCGCGGGAAGGGGATCGTGCTCAACGAGCCATCGGTTGTGGCGGTAGAGACGACCACGAAGCGTGTTCTGGCTGTTGGCGCGGATGCAAAGGAGATGCTCGGTCGTACACCCCAGGCTATTAGGGCTGTCCGGCCGCTGAAGGACGGTGTGATTGCAGACTTCGAGATGACCGAGGAACTGCTGAGGAAGCTCATAAGGAAGGTCCAAAAGCACAGGTTCCTCGTACATCCGAGGATCGTGATAAGTGTTCCCTCGGGGATCACGGAGGTGGAGAAGCGCGCTGTGAGGGATTCTGCGGAGCGTGCGGGCGCCCGGGAAGTGTTCCTCGTTGC
>CAYMBA010000202.1:0-4346 GCA_964388535.1 uncultured bacterium
TAGAAATCCGGGCGGAGAGGTGTCCGAGTGGCCGAAGGAGCCCGCCTCGAAAGCGGGTAGACCCTTGCGGGTCTCGTGGGTTCGAATCCCACCCTCTCCGAGTCCCGGTCCTTTCCTCTTTGCGCTGACCTACCTTGCCATCTTCCCTGGCCTGCGAGGTCAAGGCCCGTTTTCGGGTACAGCCTGTATCCGTTGCACAGAGGATGCATCTTGGTTTGCGCGGACTGCACCACTTTGGTTTGCAGGTTGGAGCTGCGTCCGCGCTCGGTCGATAAAGAAAACCGGGTGGCGTCCGGCGCAGCGGCCGGGCAAAGGTGGGGCCTGCGCCCGCCTCATAGGTGACACTGGGCACCTACTCGGAGCAGCCAATGGGTTCTGTCAAGTTCAGGCTCAGGATCCTCGTTCCCCTTCTTTTCTCGTTCGCCGTAGCCCTAACGGCCGGTCTTGCGATGTTTGGTTTCTCCAGGACCAGCACTCTTGACGATGAGGTAATGGAGCATACCGCTGCTGCCGAGCGCCTGGTGGCGGGCCTGCTGGAGAGGAAAACCCTTATTGCTGCTGCGTTCTCGCGGCTGATTGGTGAAGATCCGGTTCTCAATGGGGCAATTGCGAGGGGAGATTCGGCACTCCTTGAGCAGCGGGCCTTGCACCTTCTCCATACGACGCAGATGTACCTGAGGGTGGTGGATGCGGAGCTGGTGGCCCCCGATGGGAACGTCCTTGTTCGTGTTGGCTCGCCCCTCCTCGACCCGGGGCTTCCTGTCGACTCTTGGGTGGGAGCGTCTGTGCCTAGGTCATGGCTGACGCTCGTAGGGCGGGATTCCTTGCTCTACTGGACATTCTGCCCGATGGCACAAGCCGGGGACGGGAAGTGGTACTACCTGCTGACCTCGATCTTCGTCCAGGACCAGATCAGCTCCCTGGCGCGGAATCTCGGGGTCAGCCTGATGATCGCGGACGATGAGCAAGCCTGTGCTGGGGAGGAGGTGGCAGAGCGCCTTTGCACGGCACCCGACGGTTTCGTCCCGCCGGTGCATATCTGCAGCAGACGGATCATCGATGAGGTTGGCTTCGAGTCCCGCTCCCTGGAGCGCGAGAGGCCCCTGGTGCGAAAGACCTTTGGCGGCCGCCACTTCAGGGCTGTGCTTGGTACGCTGCCAACCCCCGCTGGGCAGCGTACCTTTCCCATGATCGTCGCGATGGATGTGACGGCCGAGGTGAACGAGACGTCGCGGCTGATGACCGCACTTCTTCTGTTGGCCGTCTTGATGGCAGTGGTAGTAGGAGTCTTCTTCTTCTACCACATCGGTCGCATCCAGGCGGAACTGGCACGCACAGACGAAGAGAGACGCAGGCGCGAGAAGGAGCTGCTGCGCTTCAAGCGCATGCTGGATCATGCCAACTACGGGTTCGCCATGGCAGATATCCGTGGGCGGGTCGTCTATGTGAACGAGTACTTCGCCCGCATCCACGGGTACGAAACGGCAGAGGTCATAGGGAGAAACCTCTCGATCTTCCACACGAAGGACCAGATGGAAGATGTCCAGAGCCTCAACGAGAAGATGCAACTCCGGGGTGAGTTCACAAGTCAGGAAGTCTGGCACGTCCACCGCGACGGCAGGGAGTTCCCCATGCTGATGAGTGGCACACTCGTGGCGGGAGAGGGGGGTGAGCCTGCGTTCATGGCCGTTGCGGCTGTTGACATCACGGAGATGAAGAAGGCCGCAGAGGAAACCGGGCGTGCGAGGCGGGCTGCTGAGGCGGCCAATCAGGCCAAGACACAGTTCCTCGCAAACATGAGCCATGAGATACGGACACCCATGAATGCGATTCTGGGTATGACCGATTTCATCCTGGCCGATCCCAATCTGCCGGAGCACATCAAGTACGACCTTCGTATCGTACTGAACTCGGCCGAATCCCTGCTCAGGCTCATAAACGACATCTTGGATATCTCCAAAATCGAAGCCGGCAAGATGAAGCTCGAGATGGCACCGTTCGACCCGGGGGCCGTAGCAAGAGACGTGGTCAAGACCCTCGCTGTGGCCGCTTGGGGTAAGGAGATTGGCTTGGTGGATGACATAGACCGTTCGGTTCCGCAGCGCGTTCTGGGGGATGCCGACAAGTTCCGGCAGGTTCTAACGAACCTGGTTGGCAATGCCATCAAGTTCACTGACAAGGGTGGGGTCAGCGTGCGATTGAGCGCTTCTCAAAGCGATGGTCAAGGGACGGTGCTGAAGGCATCCGTGTCCGACACCGGTGTGGGGATACCACCCGAGAAGATCCCGCTCATCTTCTCGCCCTTCTACCAGGTCGACGGATCGACCACGAGAAAACACGGCGGCACGGGCCTTGGGCTTGCGATTTGCAAGAAGATCGCAGAGATGATGGGCGGTGGTATCACAGTTGAGAGCACGCCTGGAGAAGGATCCACCTTCACCTTTACCGTCAAGATGGGGCTTGCGGACGGGCAAGGCGCAGGCCACAAGGCCCACCCCAACGGAGATGCCGAAAATAGTCAGCAGGCAGCCTAGCGTGCACAAAGCGCCCGACAACCGAGCCCGCCGTGGTCTCTGGGGCCTGCGGCCAGGGAGTATCTGCCTGCTGCCGCCTGCCGCGTTGGTACAAGGTTTCGATGGCGCCGCGCGTGCTCTATCGCCGTGCGTTCCAGGAGACAATGGCTGAGGGGTCCAGACGCTCGATCTCCACAGCCACCTTTCCGGGTACCGCGGTGAACTCCCTCTTCAGCCATCCCCTGCATTCGACAATAGCCGCATCGCCCTGTATGAGTCTCGAGGCCAGCCGGTCCGAGACGTCCAGGAAGCTTATACGTCCAGACTTCGTCGCGAAGTAGAAGCGGCGTGGACCTCCCTCCCGGGCCAGTAGATCCCCCTCAGTGATGAGGCGCTCGAGTGCTGCCCTCCTTGCCTCCTCGGCTTTCTGCTGCTCCAGCAGCCGCTGGCGCTCCTGGTCCTCACGCCGCTTCCGCTCCTGTTCCTCCCGGAAACGCTGTTCTTTCTCTCTCCGTTCGGCTTCGATGCCTTCCTTGCCGAGCTCCTTCCTCCGGACACGATCGCGGTGCTTCGCCTGCCGGATCTCCTTCTCCGAGAGGAGCCCGGCCTTCCGGAGGGCTTCTCTCATGTCAGCCATCTCAACGCTCCTCGAGCGCTCTCAGATCCAGCCTGCTACTCGCACGGATTCGGATCGCACCACAGCTCATCCGGCAACCAGGTGCCTCCCATGTCGGAGCACTCTTGCTCGGTGACGATCAGGCACTCGGTGCCGACGCAGCAGACCCGCATGACCGGCAGATGGCTGGTGTCCGGATTGAGCCCGTCCAGGAACCACCCGGAGATCGGGAACGGCTCCACCGCCGCCTCCGGCGGATCGTTGGGGTTGCTGCCGTAGAACAGCGGTGCATCCTCGCCCGGCTTACCCCCGAAATAGACCTTTGCCTCGGGCGCCGGGTAACCTGAGATCCACAGCAGCGGGACCACGTGTGAGGTCAGCGGTGGATCGAACCAGATCGTGATTCCCTCACCGGGCCCAGGCCAGCCTTCGGTCGTCTCCTCGTCGATGCCCTTGTGCCCGTAGTCGACGAAAGTCATGTTGCCCTGCACCCGCGTGATGCCGATATCGACGCGGCTTATCTCGACGCAGGTCGTGTCCGGGAAGACGGCACAGATCCAATTGATCCACGGCGGATCCGTGGCTGCAGCCTCCGGTGGCGGGGGCAGTGTGGGATCCATGCCTTCGCCATACGAGCAGTCCCTGTAGTACCTGTAGACCTCGCAGCTGTCCGGACCGATGCCCGGGCACTGCAGCGGGTAGATATCGATGTAGTAGCCCGGGTACGGCGGGTCGGGTATGAAGGCGATCTCGGGGATGAAGTCCACCTTCAGATAGCCTCCTGCATTGACCGCGTGCTGCGGGCCCACGGTCATCAGCACCTGAACGGCGGCCGTGCCCGCGTCGGAGTCGATCGTCAGCGTGCCGTCGTACGTGCCGAAGGGCAGAGCGTAACGGTCCACGGTAACGTTGATGATGTCCACCTCATCGGAGGTAGAGCCGCTGGATGTGTCTATGCTCATCCAGGGTCTATCGACACTGGCGGTCCAGTTCACTACGCCCCCGGTGCCGCAGTTGGTCACCTCGACCGGCAGAGTTACTTCTTCCTCCCCGAAGTCCAGCACCGACGGCTCGACGCACAGCTGCGGAAGCCCAGCCTTACTCATCCTCACAGAGACACTCGTGCTGCCACCTTCCCAATGAATGTGGATCCTTCCGAGGTAGTTGCCAGGCTCTACCTCGTCGCGATGCACGTTTACGGTAACGACGATGGGGGA
>CAYMBA010000203.1:0-4343 GCA_964388535.1 uncultured bacterium
CTTTTCGTTTGCTGGGGGCTTGTTATCCTTGGTTGCTGATTCTTGCTTTTATACTATACCATAATTCGCCCAGAAAGTCAAATAAAACCTATCCTGCAATCAGCCCCCTATTGGGTCTTTCTGGCCACAACTTGCACTGTACAAATCTGGGAAGCCAGTAATTCTTCCCTCCCGCGCCGATTCTGCAAGTCTATCAGATTCCCATACCCAGCACGATAGACCTCGTCTGGCAACGCAGCCAATTGCGGTATGCTAGACCGCTGTTCCGCGATATCGCATGCCGCGCCGACGCTCACCGCTTGATAATAAACCTGTCGGCTCATTTTGACTTGGAACCCTGCTCGGCCCAACTCTAGATACAGCGCTGATGGATCCAGTGTCTTCCCTAGGTCGAAATCCCGTGCTTTAGGAAAGTACTGGTATAACCAGTGCCCCAGCATCGAATGCGGCATCACGTCCGTGAAGATCCACCATCCGCCCGGCTCTAGCACTCGGGCTGCCTCTTCAACCCAGGCTCGCTTATCTGCTGACCGCTGTAATCGAAACGGCGTGCTCAGAAATGAAACAGTACTATCCTCATACGGCAAGGCTGGTTTTCTCTGTGGTAAGTTGATGAGCTCGATGCTTACATCCCACTTCCGGCGGTCGACCCGCAATCGCGGAAACGGCGGATGGAGTACATCCACAATCACCTGGACGGGCTGTCCCGCTTTGCGACGCGCTTTTAGAAAGTCACTGAGCGTGGGCGTAATGCGCCGGCTCGCTTCATATGGGAGCGCAGCTATAAGGGGCCAATCGGTCCACATCTCGGGGAGCTTCAGGATAGGATCAAGCACCGGATCGGGCCCCATTTCGGAAGCCACCTCCGGTGGCCATAGCGGAATGAATACGCCCGCCTCGATCTCCAATAGCGCCTCAACCTGCCGCAGCAAGGGGATGAACGGCGGCCACGGCACCAGTGCCATCACCCGAGCCTGGGTAACATCAATTCGCACTTCTCGTAGCGCGAGCCGAATCAAGTCGCGTCTGTCTTCCAGATCCGCATTATCCCATACCTCTGATAACCTCTTTAAGGTTCTGGCTGCCTGCTGAATGGCCGGCAGGTCATCGATTGGCAGGGCGTCCAACTCGCGTTGTATGCGGTTGTACTCCCGTTCGAAGGCACCTATTTCGTTTCCGAAGTATCCTTTGATGTAGAGCTGACGCAAACGGCGTTTCTCCCCCAGCAATCGCTGGCGAGCATTCCGAAGCCGATCTCGCTCGTCCTCACGATCTAACATCCGCTCCAGTTCCGCTTGCCAATCTGGGGGCAACGTAAGTAGTCGGAAGATCCGTCCCACTTGCTCATCTACACTATCGACGCGAACCCCCACCTGCGCGCTGGGGCAATCGTCAAAGCCACGGCTGCGCGACATCTCACGATAGTAGCGGTGAGTCCCCTGCGACTGAGCACGCAGCTTGCGCCCACAGGCATCGCAGCAGGCGATGCCATTGAGCAAATAAGCTTGACGGCCACGCTGAAAGGTGCTGGGGGAGCGATGTCGTTGCTCTCGCACTCGCCTGCAGGCCTCATATAGGGCTTCGTCAATAATGGCCTCATGCTGGCCCGGGTAAACTTCCGGCGGCTCGCCCCTATGTTTCTTGTGATAGACCACCTTGCCAGTGTAGAACCGATTCCGAAGTATATCCGCAACCGTGTCCTTGGAGAACCTGCGCCCAGTGCGGGTACGATACCCGGCGTCGTTGACCATATCCGCAATCTGTTGATAGGAGTAATTCCCCGAGGCATACTCCTCGAACATCATTCGGACCGCAGGCGCCTCTCGCGGGTCGATCTCAGGGGGGGTGTCCTTGTCTCCAACGTGGCGGTAACCATAGGGCGGGATGGATGAATTATACAACCCCTGCCGCGCCCGTTGGTGCTTCGATTTGGCAGTATGCTGCCGTAAGATCTCCAAGTAGTATTGGTTGAGCGCAGCCAGGATGCTGAGAAATAGGCGGCCAGAGGGGGTCGAGAAGTCGAAGTTGGGCTCTTTGACCGAGACGAAGCCGATTCCCAACTTGCCCAGGCGCTCAAAGATTAGAAGGGTATCGTGGAGGGAGCGCGAGAGCCGGGAAAGCTCGTGGACCACCAATACATCGAAGCCCTTGGCCTCTGCGACATCGAGCATACGTTGCAATTCGGGGCGGTCCATATCCCCTCCCCCATAGCCGAGGTCGATGAATTCCCCTACCGGCTGCCACCCACGTTTCTCAGCTAGCTCTCGCATCTCAGCCAATTGGGCGGCGATGGACTTGCCCTCTTCAGCCTGCATGTCGGTCGACACCCGGGCATAGAACGCAGCGCGCATTGCATTCTCCCCCTCAACCTGTTTAGAAAGCCAATCAAACGTCAAAACCCCCGAGCACGAACAAGGTCGGGAACCCAGGCTGGCGCCGTCGCCCGGTTCCCTGCCGCTTCACTTGCGGCTTTTAAGTCTCGCTGCTGCCTGCTTGCGCCAAGTCTTAGCGATCTTGCGCAAGAAGGCATCGCGGCGAGCCTTACGAGATGCCTTGTGTTGCTTCTCGCTCACGCCAAACTTCACCTCCTGGTTAAGATTTACCTTCCGGAAGGCATTGCGTTTTGCTGGAGAAGCAACTTGGCATTGGAGAAAGGCTGTGTGAATCAAGCTGCCATATCTCACCCCCCTTCTAGCTTTGGCATTAAGATGCCATGTTGGTCACAGTGATTACGCACGCGCCTGGGTTTTCTGCTGAACCGTTGGCTGTCTAGTCCGGCTTGGCTCTGGCAGATCTCCTGCGCGTCCGCTTTGCGGTTGACATGGTGGCGTGTGAAGGTTCAGTCATACTTGGGCTCGGCTTGCAAGTATCGGCAAAAAGCACGGTCCCGCCACATTTAGGCCTTGGCGCCTCAGCTGGCAAACTTGGGACGCTACTCAACTCTGGCGTCAGGTGGCAGCTCTATTGGAGGCACTTTCCCAACCTCGCTCACGGCTTTCGCGTCGCCAGCCGCTTGCGAGGGAACTCCACCGTTCGCCCGCCCTGAACCAGTTCCATGAAGTGTTGCTGCTCGACGATGCGGGTGCGCAGCTCGCAGGCCAGGTCGCCCAGTTCCTGGAACTCTTGGTCGCCAACCCGGCCATTGGGGTAGAGGAGCTTGACGTAGCCGTTGAGCAGCCGCACCAGCGCTTCCTCATCGCGCGTGCTGAGCGGCCCGCCATCAGCCGAGAACCGTAGCCGGGCACGGATCTCCGCAGTGTGATCGTCGCGGCGCAGCCGATGCAAAATTTCAGAGAAGTAATCGGAGATAAAGCCCGGGCCGTTCGAAAAGGAGCGCATCTCCAGCTTGGGGATACGCCAGCCGGGAATGAAGCCATGGAGCCGGTCGAAAAGGGCCGTGTCATGCAAAGCCACGGGCAGCGACTGGAAGAGATACCGCTCGCCAACGGTCCCCTTTTCCTCGTCTACCGGCGGCGTGTCCACCCCTGGCACTGCGTCGTCCGCCAGCAACTCCTCGATCTCCTCTCCCTCCTCCGCCTCCTTCGTGCCGTGGTCGGTGTTGCCCACCATCAGGATGCTGCACTCGCTGGGCATCTCGATCCCGCCACGACTGAAGAGTCCGGAGGCCATGTAGTCCTTGAGGATGCCCAACACGTCGTCGCGGGTGGCGTCGAACTTGGCGTAGGCGATCTCGTCGAAGACCACCACGTCCTTGCGGGCGATCACCCCTACGCTGCGGGTGCGCAGGTCCAGGAAAAGCTGGGCGGCGGTGGCCTTGCCGCCGGAGATGACGAAGCTGTAGGGCGAGATGTTGCGGATGCCGTAGGTCTTGCCCGTGCCACGGGGGCCGAGCTCCAGCAGGTTGAGGTTGGGCTCCACCAGAGGGAGAAAACGGGTGAGCACGTAAAGGCTCTCCCGACGGCTGTAGACGGCCGGGTTAAGGCCGATGGTGCTCATCAGCACTGCGATCCACTCGTCCGATGTGAACAGAGCGCGGGCCTCTTTGTAGTCCTCCACGTCAATGCGGGCGACCTGGAAGGGGGCGAAGTTAGCGATGAAGAAGGGGAGCTTGCGCCCATCCACCTCGGCGTTGGGCTCGTAGTGGATCTCGGCGATACCCCAGGCTCCGCCCTCCAGCAGGATGGGATACTCCTTGGGCAGCCGGGTGCTGATGCGCATCTCCCGCCGGCCCAGGAGGGGGGTGCGGATCAGCGGAGCGTGGATCTTGTCGTCGAAGTGGCCGTAGAAGAAGCCCAACAAACGCAGGCTGCCCTGCTGAGCCAGCTCGAAGGCCCCCCGCTCGGCATGGCGCGGCTCGGGGAAGTGCCTCTGGACGGTGTCGG
>CAYMBA010000204.1:0-4332 GCA_964388535.1 uncultured bacterium
AAGCGGAGGCGCGCCGCAGGTACCTGCTGGACTGCCTGAGGGAGGCCGTCGAGAAGGACGAACTGATCCGGAGCAGGGCACAGGACATCTTGGTGTTCGGGTCCCTGGTGAAGGGGAATATGCACGCCATGTCCGACGTCGACCTTGCCGTGCGGGGGCCGGATAGTATGCGGATCATAGGACGGCTGCTCGACTACTTCGAAGATGAGGACGAGGACGTGGACGTCATCCCCCTCGACGAGGAGACCCATCCCGCCATCGCTGAGGAAATAGAGAAGCACGGGAGGCCCCTTCTGGAGGTCATAAGCAGGACGGAAGAGCACCAAATGAACTCCTTCCTCGAACCCAAATACGCCGTGGAGGCCATCTTTGCCGTTGCCCTGAACGACTTTGAAGATGCCTCGGGGGAAGTTCGGTCATTGAAGCGGAAGATGGAAAGGCTGAAGACGGCCACGGATCCAGAAGACAGGGACTCTCACATGCGGGCCATCGCCACCTGTGTATGCCGCTTTTACCGAGGCTGCGAGCGGGTCCTTGCCACGATCGTCAGGCGCTGTGACGGCGTACTGCCCACGAATAATGACCGGCCCAGGCAGATCCTCCTCAGAGCCAAGACCCCCCTGCATGAGGTGCGCCCTGCGATAATCTCCGAGGAGACCTGCCGCCTACTTGATCGACTGCGCGGTTTCAGTCACCTATTCGACCGGATGTACTGCCGCACCCTGGCCCCCGAGCGAGTCCTGGAGAACGCTGAGTTGGCGCTCATGGTGAGCCAGCGATTCAAGGAGGAATTGGAGAAGTTCATGGAAGCAGCGCGGAGCGTGAAGGATGAAGCACGTGCACGGGAGGGCGGCCGGTGAGCTGACGCCCGGGCTGTTGAAAAACCGGGCCAGCGACCCTATGGGCCCTACCGACTTCCCAAAATTTGCAATATGGGAGGTCTTATGGAGCAGACGGAGAATAAAGCTTACCCGAAGCTCTACGCCCTTCGATCCCTGGACCGGGCCATAGAATCCATAGAGGCCGCACTGGACGACTACCGGCGGGGCAGACTTTACCAGGCCATCTCCCACAGCTATTACGCCCTGGAGGACGTCGTTCGGATCCTCAAAGGGGACTGTGACCCCTACGAGCGCTTCGCCATGTTCGAGAGGGCCCTTTTCAACCCGAAGGAGCCTGCGGTGCTCCTGAAGGTCTTCTCCAAGGAGGAGGTGAAGGAGTGCCTGAAGAGGATCCCTGTCGAGCAGCGGTTCGAGCACCTGGCCCGGAGGGTGAAGCTCTGGAGAAACCTGTTTCTGGGGGAAAACCATGACGTGCCGGGAACGAGGTGGCGGCTGCAGTAGCAGCAAAACAAAACCGGAACCCCTGGATCACGACGCCGATCCGGAGCAGCTCGCCGAAAGGCTGTCCCGGATCCTCGAAGGGATCCCCAAGGTCACCTTCGCCTACCTGTTCGGAGGACGGGCGAAGGGCAAGAGGAGCGGCGACGTGGACGTGGCGATCTGGCTCGACGGCGAGGTGGACTACCTGTGGCTCATAGCGAGGCTCGGGGAGGCAATCCATGCCGAGATAGACCTGGTACTGCTCAACGGCGCCTCGCCCCTCATGCGTCAGCAGGTGCTCCTGCACGGCAGGCTCCTTCTGTGCAGGGACAAAAACGCTCTGGTGCGGTTCAAGGTGTGCACCCTTCACGAGTACGAGGACTTCAGGCACCTGCAAGAGGTGTACGTGAGGAGGCGCTATGGTAGACAGGGCTCTGTTCCGGCTGGGCTCAATAGACTTCAGGCTTATGTTGACGACCTGAAGGAGGTGCAGGGAGTTACCTGGCAGGAATATTCGGACGACGTGAAGATCCGCCGTTTCGTGGAAAGGACGCTGCAGTTGGCCCTGGAGGAGATGATCGACATCGGTCAGCACATCTCGCTGATTTTGAGCGGTTCAGAGGATTGGTTCTCGACTTTTTCGATATAGTAGGACGGAAGATCAGACCTTCGCCGGGACCATGAGGAGATGAAAACAAAAACCGCAGAGCAGAACGGAAGACTCGAGGCAGGAGCTCTGACCGATACCCGCTGGCTCCGCCCCTACTTCTGGGAGTACGACCTGGAGGGCTTCGACAGGATACCCGCCAGGATCGTAGCCCAGAGGTTCGTGGATATGTGGGACATGGTTCACGAGGACGTGGTGAAAGGCAGAATAGGCCGTCAGGAGCTGCTTTTCATCCTGAAGCAGATCGCCCGGGCCTACGACGAAATAAGATGGCCCGAGAGCGTCAGGAAGCGGGTCATAGACCTGCTGATGGAGAAGTATGGCGTTGAAGGTAAAGGATAACCCGTGGCTGTCCCGCTCTCAAAGGGACTTCCTGCTGGGGCTCCCCCGGGAGGTGTGGGAGCTTTACAGCTTCTCCGGGGGCACGGCCCTGAGCGCCTTTTACCTCCAGCACCGGGTAAGCGAAGACGTGGACCTGAAGTCGCTGGAACTCGACTTCGTCCCCCCGACAGGGCTTCTGGAAAAATGGCTCCGGGGGTTCAAAGTGATCTCCCGGAGCCGGATACACGACAGGAGGCTTTTCCTACTTCGCCTGGGCGGCGAAGAGGTAAAGGTGGAGTTTTTCCCGACCTACTTCCCCCGGCTCCGGGACCCCCTGGTCGTGGAGGGCATAAAGGTGGACAGCTTCGAGGACTTGATCGCGGACAAGGTGATCGCCCTGGCGGATCGCTTCGATCCCAGGGATCTGGTGGATCTGTTTTTCACCTGGAAGCTGAAAGGGATGACTCTACGGGAGATGGTGGAGCTTGCTCGAAGAAAGCACGACGCTCCCTACCACTACCAGCTCCGGCTGGCCAGAGGCCTGGAGATTGAGGAGGAACCTTTTCGGTTGAGGAAGCCCTTCTCCCGGGAGGAGTTCCGGGAGTTCATCGAGAGGTCCCAGGAAGAGCTCGCGCTGATGGCGGAACGGGATCTGTCCGACAGCCTGCAAGGGCCCGGGTCGCCGGAGCCGTAGGCGACTGAAGACATGGCAGCCGGGATAAGGCTTTCCCAGGAGGCCGCCCGAATCATCAGGGAGGTGACCGCTGAGGTCTTCGGCCCCGAGGCGGAGGTCTTCCTGTTCGGGTCGAGGACCGATCCGTCGGCGAAGGGGGGCGACATCGACCTGCTGGTGGAGGTCCCGGTGCCCCCCGAGGACTGGCCGCTGAGGAAGACCCTGTTCAGAGCGAAGCTGAAGCTCCGGCTGGGCGACCAGAGGATCGACGTGCTCGTCCATCCCCGAAAGGGACCGGGCAAGGATTTCGCCCAGAGGATAAGGTCGGAGGCCGTAAAACTATGAGAAATCCGGAGGACAGGATATCTACAAGGATCTATGGGCTCGAAAGGCTCCTGCCGTCTCTGAGGAAACACCTTTCGGAGGCCGAGGACCTTTGGTCCACACGTGCCCCCGAGGAACTGCTGTACGGCCCGGATGCCTCGGACACGCTGAAGCTCTTCGTAACCGACCTCGCCCGCTTTCAGGACTTCCTCGGCAGGCTGCTCTGGGACCTGATGAGGCTCGTCTATCAGGACGACGCCATCACGGTCATAGACGCCCTGAACCTGGCGGCCAAGATGGAGCTCATCGAGCTGACCCCCGAGAGTTGGAAGGCGCTGCGGGAGGCGGGAAACGTCTTCTACCACGAGTACCCCTTGGAGGACACGGAGATTCTCCGGAACCTGGAGCTTATGCTCAGGGAGGCACCGGGGCTGCTCGACGCCTATGGTGTGGTCCGGGACTACATAGCGGAGAAATTCCCCCATATCATCGAGGACGCGAAGGCGAAGCTGGCCCACGTGCGGAGGAAGATGCAGGCATACGAACACCCGATACGGGGGCCTCACCTATGAATGGAAAGAAAGAAGAACGGACACATTACCTAACCACCGTGAGCGTCCCTTTCCGGAGGGTGCTGTCGGACGAGGAGATCGCCGAGCTCCTGAGGAAGGGGGAGTTCAGGAAGGAGCTGTCCGGACACTTCCTGGTACTCTTCACCGAAGTGGACCCCCTCACCCTGTACCGGTTCTGCAAACGATACGGCCTCCCCCTGAAGAAGCTCAAGGAGTACTACGAGGCCTTCATCAAACCGCACTGCCGCAACCCGCAACTGGAGGAGTTCTTCGATGCCTGGAAGGTTTGAAACAGGCTTTGACAGACGGACAGTGGTACAGGCCTTCATGGAAATCGACCGGGTCCTCGAGAAAAAGGACCTCGGAAGCGTGAACCTGACTCTCTGTGGACCGGCGGCCCTCATCGTCAAGCACGACCTCAAGCGATCAACTCGGGACATCGACGTAAAGCCA
>CAYMBA010000205.1:0-4274 GCA_964388535.1 uncultured bacterium
GTTTCTATCACCTCAGGCGGCCTGTCACCCGGATCGAACCAGTCGAACTCATGGAAGAAGAGATGAATCTTCCTATAGCAACCAGCCGCACGGCCCTTGTCGTAGACCGCAGCTGAGTTGAACAGCTCACCCCGTGGAGTCTTCTCGGCAATGCCCGCCACTATGACCGAATCGAGCTCTTGAGAGACCTCGAGCAATCTGCGACTCGTAGGACCGTCGGGATATGGCTCCGCAGCCGATGCAGTGTCTGAGCGGTCCTTCATGGAGTAGCCCGTGTTGAACAGCTCGGGGAGGACGTACAAATCTGCCTTCACCGAACGCATCATCGCTATGGCATGCTCAACGTTGTGCCTGGTCTCTCCCTTGCGCGGATTCGTCTGGACGGCTGCTACCTTGATCCGCATCATTGCCTCCATGCTGACTTGTCCGAAGGGACTGCTTGCAACAGGATGAGCTCCTGAGGATGCCCTTTCAAGGCTGGAGCGGCGGATGGCCTGCGTGACATCGGTCTGGGGGGAGGCACATGAGGGAACTGCTGAGGCTGCCGGAGTTCAGGCTGCTTGTCTATTTGATGGTCGTTCTGGTGCTGCTTGAGGTGAGTGCACAGGTGGCGTCCCTGCTATTCCCCGAACTGGCAGACTCTGGGGGAGCCAACCTGATCTATGTGTACCTCCTTACGCCATCTGTTTTTGCCGTCTGCGTGCTCGTTGCGACGCATCTGTTCATGGAAGCTCCGAAGAGCAGATCCTGGAGGTCGATGATGCTGGCCTCCTCAGGGCGCGTTCGCCTGGACGCAGGCCTTGGAGTGGGCTTGTTGGAAGCCGTCTTGTTGATGGGCCTGCTGCTCCTCTCGGGAGCCTACAGATGGGCTGGTCCCGGGAGGCTACTTCTCGAGCCTTCCAGGCGGGCAGTCTTCGAAGGGGCTCTAGCGGTAGGCGGGCTTCTCCTTGCTGCTTTGGGCGAGGAGGTGGTCTTCCGCGGGATGGTACTGCGGCTCATCCAGAAGCGCTGGAACACGGGTTTGGCTGTCGTTGGCTCAAGTCTGGTCTTTGGCATGCTGCATGTGACCAACCCCAACGCTAGCCTTCTACTGGCGCTCAATGCGGCACTTGCCGGTGTGCTCCTTGCTTTTCTGGCCCTCCGTTGGGGCGTGATAGCGTCTGTCGGATTGCATGCTGCTTGGAATGTCCTCTTGGCCGTGGGTGCTTCCATGCCAATAAGCGGTGTTGCTACGGGGGGGCTACTTGCCTTCTCGGACCGGGGACCAGGGTGGTGGACAGGAGGACTCGCTGGCGGCGAGGGAGGGCTCGCTGCAACTCTTGTGCTCTCAGCCGGTGCGTGGTTCGGCTGGTGGCTCTGGCAGCGCCGTCATGAGGCCCCCCGGGTAGCAGGCGCCTGAAGCCTCCAGTCTGCGCTATTACACCCTTTGCTCGACTCAGCGCAGGAGCAGCAGCTGGCGCGTCACCGCTTTTCCCTCGCGCTCCAGCCTGTAGAAGTAGGCACCTGGTGTGCGAGCCAGACCTGCATCGTCCCTTCCATCCCAGTGCAGCTCGTACTGGCCTGCCGGAAGGTCTGCATCCAGGAGGGTCCTGAGGGGCTGGTTCGTAATGTCGTAGATCGTGACGCGCACATGTGTGGTTCGATCAAGTGCGAATGAGATGCTGCACAGCTGTGGTGGCAACCCCGAGCCATCTGCCCCTTGGCTTCCATGCTCCAGGACTGCTGGTGGTGCTGTGCCCAGTTGGGCCTGCAGGGTTGCCCCGAACCGTAGGGCGCACTCGTACTCGGGGTTTCCTGTGTGTGACGCCCCGGCGCCGTGGCATGCCCAGGCGAGTGTGAGCGGGTCATACAGGCCCTGGAGATCCCATGCATAGATCCTCCCGCTCAGCTCTGTGGCTACCACCAGCTCGATGTCGCCATCCCCGTCGATGTCGCCGAGGGCCGGGGTGGCGCAGACGACCTCCTCGTTTGGCAGATAGATCGGGAAGCCATTCAGAACCTGGCCGGCGCCAGAAAACGCCCAGATCCATGTGTGAGGGTCTGGTGTCGTCGAGAGTGCTACTACAAGTATGTCGAGCGCCCCGTCGCCGTCGAGGTCCGCGATGAGCGGCTGCGCGTTTACTGTCTTGTCGACCAGTGTCTTCGGCCATCCTGGTAGCGGATGACCGGTCGCGGAGTCGAAGACACAGACGCATGCGTTGCCGCCTATGGTTACGACGACGAGGTCCAAGACCCCGTCCCCGTCTATGTCACCCACTGCTGGTCCTGCGTAGCTGCTCTCCGGGATGTACCGGGGCCATCCAGCGGCCGGGAGACCGGAGAGATCGAGTACTGCTGCAGTGGCGGGTCCATCGAAGCCGTACTCAGTGGCAACAGCAACCTCACAGCGTCCGTCGCCGTCCAGATCGCCCACAGCGAGGCCTCCGTAGCCAGCCCGGGCCACGGTTGGAGTATCAACGGGCCAGCCTGGCAGAGGAGTGCCGTCGCCACGGAGGGCCTCAATAGTGTAGGCATTTGTTCCCAAGACGATTTCGGGGCGACCGTCGCCGTCTATGTCTGCAACAGCAGGTGAAGCGTATGCCCCTGCTGGGTTTGGTGGGTCCAGGGCGGACTCCATTTCCACCGGCCATCCCTCCAGAGGCTCGCCGGTGCCCTCCAAGACCCACACTTCGCCTTTGGCTGATGCGACGAGGATCTCGCTCTCGCCGTCAGTATCTATGTCAGCCACTGACGGGGCACCGAAGAAACCTTCCACCGACAGCCTTTCGGGCGGCACATCCCTCAGCCTCCTGGGCCAGCCGGAGGCGAGATTCCCGTCGGGTTCCCAGACGAAGAGCCAACCGTCTGCGGCCACGACAACGACTTCCCGGCATCCATCCCCGTTGAGGTCTCCGACAGCCGCTGAGGCGTAGGTCGGACCATCCACTGCCTGAGGCCAGCCTTGGCGGGGGTAGCCCGAGGGGCCTAGCACGAATACGAGCCCCTCTAGCGAGCATGCTATGACCTCTTCGATGCCATCGCCGTCAAGGTCGGCCACAAGGGGTGGGGCCACGAAGGAGCCCTCGGTTGCAACCGGGAAACCTTCCTGGGGCGGGAGAGTGGTGAGGGGCCACGAAGGGGGGTCAGGACCAACTGTAGCCTCGAGCCCTTGCTCCAGTGTGACCCCGCCCGGGAAGGTAGGCGGGTCGGGGGCGAAGCCAGGGGGGGCGTGGAAGCGCCCAATGAGGAAGTGTCTCGGGTCGTCTAGGACGAGCACCTGGCCGTCCGCATCGAGCAGGAAGCGTGGTGCTACTGCATCGCTGGGGTGGATCAGGTCTCCTGGTGCGATCGAGATCGAAACATCCTGGTCTTCGATGCTCGTGCGCGCAAAGGCTGGCAATGGGGTGACTGCTGCTACCAATGAGAAGGCGATGACCACTGCCAGGCCGAGTCCTCCCGGCGAGAAGGGTGCGCACTTCGGCCGCTGGTTGTCGCAGTGCTCCGCCACCAGGACCATTGACGTCTCTCTAGCTCCCACACCGAGAATCTAGCAGCCGGTGAAGTCCGGGGCCACAGCTGGGGCGAGTCGTGCACGCGGTTGCCTGGCACACGTTTCGCTTGAAGGCGCGTGCGGGTCTCGTCAATCATGGCTCGCTTAGGGCGTGGACAGTGGGCGAATTGGGAGGGGCTTTGCGTTTCCCCGTGCGACGACACAGTTTCCCCTGGGGCCTGGAGTTGTTGATGCTCCCTAGCAGCCGCGCCCCAGTCGTGTGCGTTTCCGTGTGGTACCGGGTGGGCTCGACAGACGATCCACCCGGGCTTGCGGGCATGGCACACATGCTGGAGCACATGACTTTCAAAGGCACCAGGAGATTCCCAGGGCGCAGGATGGATGAGGTCCTCTACAGGGAAGGAATGTCGCACAATGCCTCGACCTGGCTTGACCGCACGGTCTACTACATCCTTGCGAGAAGTGATCGCTACCGGGCAGCGCTGGAGATTGAGGCCGACAGGATGTTCGGCGCCGTGTTGGCTCAGGAAGACCTTCAAAGTGAGCGGACGGTCATAGAGAACGAGCTGGCTCGGTCGGAAGACGACCCGATATCGGTGCTGTACAAGGAGCTCCATCGGCATGCCTTTGCTGGGGACGCATATGGGAGGCCTGTCATAGGTTACCTGGACGAGATTCGCCGGATCGATGTCGAGCACCTCCGGACTTTCTACCAGCGGTTCTACGCGCCAAGAAACGCTTTCCTCGTGGCAGTGGGGGCTTTCGAGGAGAAGCGGATGACCAG
>CAYMBA010000206.1:0-792 GCA_964388535.1 uncultured bacterium
CCAGAGGCCCGCGGTCAAAGCCTGCAGAGTATCCTCGAGCATCTGCTGAGCTCTCAGGGTTAAGCCCGTAAGGAAAGGACTATCGCAATGAAACACTACAGCCTCAAGGGCGCGATCATGCTCATCGCATTTGTCCTCTTCCTCGTGGTGCAGACCCCGGCTGCTGGCGCGTCGAGCTACAAGGTCCAGGCCGGACTCATCCTCAACCAGACCAGCTATAGCGAGTCCTGGAGCGGTGATGAATCTGGCGCTGTGGCATGGATGGCGACTCTGGAATGGGCATGGGCACACTCTCTTTCGAAGCGCCTGGTTGCAAGCAACAGGGTCTCAATGCGCTACGGGCAGTCCCACATACAGAACGAGGATGGCAACTGGAATCCCCCTTCTGAGTCCGCCGACCGTGCCGAGGCAGAAGGAGGACTGAAGGGAGAGTTCGGCTGGGCAGCAGACCCTATTGTCACGCTTCGGGCCGAGACGAGCTTCACCGATGAGGTCGCAACGAGGCAGGGGACCTCAACCGCATGGATGAATCCAACCACGCTCAGCCTGATCCTCGGAGCTACCCGTGACCTGCTTGCCAGTGAAACCGCATCCCTGTGGCTGCGTCTCGGGGCTAGTCTGAAACACCACCTCGACTCCCTGGCCGAAGACGACACCACCGGCACGCGCTCGGAGTGGACCGATGGCGGGGCCGAACTGGAGGCACTTGCAGCCCTTCGGGGGGGAGAAGGCTCCCGGCTGCTAGAGAGCCGGCTGCGGTTGTTTCGGGCGCTGGCGACGGACAGAAGCAAC
>CAYMBA010000206.1:802-4257 GCA_964388535.1 uncultured bacterium
GGCATGGAAGGAGATAGACCTCGACTGGGAGACAAAGGCAACGCTGAAGGTCGCCTCCTTCCTCAGCCTGACCGGTTCGGTACGCCTGCTCTACGAAGCGGAGTCAACGAAGCGCATACAGGTTGCGCAAACGCTGGGAGTGGGCGTGGTGTTTACAAGCGAGCGCACAGAAGGTTGATCTTCAACGCCCTTTGCCAAGGAAGCCTTCTGGAGTCATCGTAGCCTGCGCCTGGCGCGAGCATCTGGTATAATCTGGCATAATCTAGAAGTCAATGCTCGAAGCCGCTTTGCGCTGCCTCTGGCCCCTCGGGTCACTGGTTGAGGGCCATGCCATCTACTTAGGAGAGCTCCAATGAGAATCTCAATCCGTCTGCTCGCGTCTTTGGGTCTCATGGCAATCGTCGTAGTCCTGGTTGGGCTCCGACTCGGACTCGGGACCTCGGGAAGTTTCCCTTCCCAAGCCAGAGTCGTCGAAGCCGTCTCAGCGGCCACGGGGGACTCCTTGCCACAGCCAACGCAGCTGGCCGGATCCATGGAGGAAGAAGAGAACTACCGAATAGAACGGCAGCTGTGGATAGAGAGCCTGCACCGGTGTCCTCCTGGATTCGACTGGCGAGCAGCCGAGGAAGCTAACCGGCGCGCCCATTCATTGGCCCGTTTCTCGATGCTGGAGAGGGGCGAGCGGACCGACTATTGGAATGAGGTGGGTAGCGCGAACCAGGCAGGCCGCACCCACGCGGCCTGTCCCAGTACGGACCGTCAATGGCTTTACATAGGGAGCGACCGCGGGGGTGTCTGGAGAGGCACCATAGATGGAACAGAATACGAACCCCTCTCCGACGGACTCGGACTCGGTTCTTTCGGGCTTTTGGTCTCCCCTGCTGGCGACGGCCCCGATGAACCCGACGTAGTCGTCTCCATCGCCAGCCAGGGTGGCTTCGGGACAATACACGCCAGCAGTGACGGTGGCGAAACATGGTTTGTCCCCGAGGGTCTGCCCGAGAACATCTACGAGTCTATCCGCCTCGTACATGATGGCGCCGAGCCGTGGGTGGTCTACTTTCTGAGTCGATCGATGCAGTATGTCAACGGGCGCACGGAATACGGCTACATAATCTCCCGCTCTACTGATGGTGGCCAAACATTCGAGTTCCGGTCTGTCCACTCCTACACGCTGAGGGCCGATATTTGGATCGACAGGGTTTCGGGTGGCGACCTGTACATGATCCACGGAACCACTTTCTACGTGTCCCACGATGGCGGGATCACCTTCGAGGAGCTAGGCACCCTGCCAGCGGGTTCTGCTACGGATGCAATCCTAACTGGCTCGGAGGCCGGAGCGCCTACCTTCTATGCCGCCCTAGAGGAAGGGGGCCAGTGGAAGTTGTACAGATCGGGCAACGGAGGGGCAGACTGGACCTGGTGCTACAACATAAACGACTTCTGGGAAACCCTCCTTGCCTCCATTACGAACGAAAATCTCGTCTTCTTTGCAGGCGTCGAGTGCTACAGATCCACAGACGGAGGATATCACTTCACTAAGATAAACAACTGGTGGGAATACTACAACGATCCCGAGCATTACTTACACGCCGATCTTCCAGGAATGGATTCGTGGATTGTCAACGGGCAGGAAGCCATCTACTTCAATACCGACGGCGGAACCTTCGTCTCGTACGACGGCGGCGAGACTGTGCACAATCTGTCGCTGTGGGGCCTTGGAATAAGCCAGTACTACAGCACATTTACCAGCTCTAACGACCCATATCTGATCGCCGCGGGCTCCCAGGATCAAGGCTATCAAGTGGCAATAAGGAGCAGGGAACCCTGGCTGGCGTTCGAGCAAGTGATAAGTGGTGACTACGGGCACCTGACGTCGAAGGACCGCAACTTGGACTGGGTATACTCCGTGTATCCTGGTTTCGTGCTGCTGCAGCGCAGCGAATCGAACCCCCACGTGCTCTACACGATCGACTTCCCATCGTGCAACCACAGCTGGATGCCACCGATCCTGGCGGATCCCACTGACGAGGATGTCTTCTACTTCTGCGGCGATCATTTGTGGCGATACGAGAGGCAGGGAGCCGGGTACACATACGAGATGACTGAGATGCCACAGGACTTCACGGAGGGCGGATCATCGTATGCCAGCGCACTGGCCATCTCCCCGGCAGACTATGACTACTGGTATGTGGCGACCAACTCGGGTTACTTGTGGTACTCACACGACGCGGGCTCAACCTGGACCATGTCTCCCGATCACGGTCCCAGCGCCCACTATTTCTATGGCACAGCGCTGGTCGCCTCGCCCGAGGACCCGCTGGTTGCGCACGTGGGCGGTAGCGGCTACGGCGGCCACTGCGTGTATGTCACTACCGACGGGGGTCTAAGCTGGGAGGGAATGGGAGAGGGGCTCCCCCAGACCCTCGTCTACGACCTCGCCATAGGTGGTTCCAGCATGGACCTCCTGTTTGCTGCCTGTGAGGCCGGGCCCTATATGTACGATCCGGCTGTGGGCCAGTGGGAGAGCATTCTGGGCACGGAAGCACCACTTACAACTTACTGGTCCGTCGAATGGGTGCCTGAGCTTGGAGTGGCCAGGTTCGGGACATACGGCAGGGGAATCTGGGACTTCACTCCGGGAGGTTCGCAGGACGCCGCGGAAGCACACGGACAAAGCCGCCGGCAGCCACTCGCCATCCTGGCGATAGAGCCGCAGCCTGTGCGGAGTAGCGCTCGCGTGGTGCTCGAATCCATCGCGGCCACAGAGGCCACAGCTGCCATCTTCGATATCAGTGGCCGCTGTGTGGGCTCTCTGGGCACGCGCCCCTTGAGTGTGGGCCGGAACGAGATCAGCGTGGACCTTTCAGGCCTCAATCTGGCCTCGGGCTTCTACGTTCTCAAACTGGAGACGGGCACCTCTTCTGCTGCCGTCGCTCTGCGGCTACTTCGGTAGGGAACCAGGAAGCCACAGCCAGGCTGGGCTGCGGAGATGGATCCACGACAGCAGCCCTGCGGCATCAGCGCAGCAGCACGGTTCTAACCGCCGCCGAAGCGCTGCCGCATGTGGCTCGGAGCAGGTAGATGCCACCGGCTGCCGGGCTACCCTCCCCGGTAAGCCCCCCCCAGGTGATCGAATAGCGCCCTGGCTGCGCCGGCACAGATCCCAGAGAAGCAACTCGCCGGCCTTGGATGTCCAGAACATCGAGCCACACTGTAGAACCAGAGGCACGCCCTTCCGCGCCGATCTCCAACACAATCTGCACCGGTGAGAGGGTGGGATTGCTTGATGCTGGTCGGAGTGCGAGGCTGAGTGCGGCGCCAGGCTCCTCGGCGTCGCTTGAGTAGGCATGCGCCAGGTCGGCAAAGACCGGCAGATGGTCGGAGGCCACTTCCGTATCGTCCTCCTCGAGTCCGTATTCCTCCAGGACGTCCGGGGGAAGGTGTGAGGTGGG
>CAYMBA010000207.1:0-4219 GCA_964388535.1 uncultured bacterium
GCGTCGACGACATCGGGATCGTAGAGCTTCCCCTTGTTCCTGACGATCTCGATCAGGGCCGCTCTGATCCCGAGGGCCGGCCGATACGGACGGTGGGAGGCCATCGCCTCTACCACATCGGCAACTGCTAAGATCCGTGCTTCAAGGAGGATCTCTTCTCCTTTCAGTCCTTGCGGGTATCCTGACCCATCCAACCGTTCGTGATGCTGAAGGGCTATTTCGGCGACTGGCCAGGGGAATTTGGTGTCTTTTAGGATCTCATATCCACGGCGTGTGTGGGCTCGAATGAGCCTCCATTCCGCTTCGGTTAGTTTCCCAGGATGGGTGAGGATCTCCCCTGGAATGGCGATCTTCCCGATATCATGAAGCAACCCCCCGATATAAAGGCCCATGAGCTGTTCTTTGTCAAGCCCCATCTTTTCCCCTATCGCCCGTGCCAGCTCAGCTACCCTTCGCTGGTGGCCTGCTGTATAGGGATCATGAGACTCCAATGCACGGGAGACCGTCTCTGCGAGCTGCACGAAGGAGCCCTTGAGTTCCTCTTCAGCCTGCACTCGCTCGGTTAACTCCTGTTGTACTTTCTTATACAGTCGGGCGTTCTCGATTGCGGCAGCGGCGTGGTTGGCAAAGGTGCGCAAGATTTCAGCGTGATTCTTAGTGAAGAAGCCGGGGGTAGCGCTATCCACGTTGAGAAAACCGATCACCTCACCACGTATAATAATGGGAGCGGCTGCGTATGACCGCAGCCATCGCTGCACCGGGACATCGAGCCACCCAGGATAGGTGGCGACATTAGGGATGACCACCGGTTCCATGCTCTCCTGCATTTGCTTAAGGTTTTGCACTTCGGGAATATGGAAGGCTACTTTCGAAACGAACTTCTCCGCCCCCAAGCGCTCGTACCCGCGCCAGCGGACAATGCGCGCCTCCTCGCCCTCGATGAGCATGATGTTCGCAGCATCATTTGGAACGACGCGCCCGACCTCTTCCAGGATGCGCTCCAGCACCTCCTCAAAGTTAAGGGTTGTGGTGAGAGCAGCGGTTACCTCCTCCAGTGCATTAGCCAGGTCACGCTCCTGGCGCAGCGCCTCCTCTGCCCGTACACGTTCAGTGATATCACGGTTCACCGACAGGGTGGCCGGCCTCCTCTTGTACTCGATCTGGGTCACCGCGCAACCGGTGTAGTAGATCGTTCCGTCTTTCCTGCGTTTTTTCTCCTCGAAACAAACGGTTTCTCCTCGAGCTAGCTGTTCCTTGGCCTTATCGTAGGTGATCGCCGGTTCTTCGACTGCCAGGTCTTCCATGATGTTCATCCTGAGGAGTTCCTCATGGGAGTACCCCGTCTGCTCCGAGGCGGCGGGATTGGCCTCCAGAATCTCTCCCTCAAAACCGGTGATGAACACAGCATCGGCAAGCTTCTCAAAGAGAAGCCTGTACCTTACTTCACTTTCCCGCAAGAGCTTCTCTGCTCGTTTACGCTCGGTGAACTGCTGCCTTAGTTCTTTTGTTTCGGAGAGGACCCGAGACCTCAGGATGAGATTCCCTCCAAGGAGGAGAAACGCTAGCCCTCCGACGCCTACCAGCGCCCATTTTGTCCAGTCAGGAATAACAGGCTTCTCGCCGGGTTTCACTGCAAGCCACTTGTCTAATAATTGGTAATAAACAGAGTCTTCATCTCCCTTCATCTCTTTCATGTGATAGTCAATCCTCTCGAGGAGGGAGGGCGTTAAGTTAGAATTTTCAGGGAAAGCGAATTGGATATGTGAGGGCTGAAAAATGATGGGAGTTCTCTTAACGCCAAAAGCCTTTTCGTATCTATTACCAAAGTCCTTGTTGGTGATTCCTGCGTCAGCTTTTTTGCTTTTTAACAACTCAAAGACCTTAGTATAACTATCCACTTCAGTAAAGGTGCAGATAATGTCAAATTCCTTGACGAGTTTTTTTATGCCCTCCGGCCCTTCAACATTGACGCTACCCTTCAAAACAGCTACAGTCTTTCCTTCTAGGTCAAGAATGGATTGGATATCAGCACCCTCTTTCGCATATAATCTTGACCAGCTTACAAGTACGGTCTCGTTTGAAAAGGCGTACAGCGTACTTCTTTCCTCCGTATAGGCAACGTCCGGCATTATGTCTATTTCATTTCCCCTCAACTTTTCGAGGCATTGCGTCCAGGTACCGTGAACCCACTCTATTTGCCACTCTTCCTCTGACGCAATATATTCTATAAGCTCCGGCCAGAATCCTGATGGCTTACCATCATTATCAGTAAAGATCTTCGGCGGATTTTCGTATATTCCCACCCTTACCGTTGTTGAACCATTTGCAGAAACAGCCCTAGAGAAGACAATGCCATAAAGCAAGGTCAAGCATAGAAACAGCACAAGAAAACTTTTCAGATTTCTCCTCTTCATAAAAATCCTCCGCTGGATACCCTGCCCCTTACTGAAGGGAGGAAAGAAGAGATTCGTTGCAGGCGGCTCGGCTCGAGGTTCGTACGGGCTACAAATTGCAGCATGTCGACCAACTCCGGGAAGATCTTTAGGTTTTTGCCTTTAAATGTCCTGCCTCTTGCTGAGGGTTTTTTACTCTCTCAGCTGTAATTCTCCGCTTTCAATCATCGCAAGGATCACCTCCACCACGGACGGATCGTACTTTACCCCCTTGCCGCTTTTAAGTTCTTGCACTATCTCGTGTTCGGTACAAGCAGGACGCCAGGGACGGCCTGCCGACATGGCGTCTACAACGTTGCACACGGCGAGAATGCGCACTTCCAAACACAGTTCATCTCCATTTAATCCATCGGGGTAGCCGGAACCGTCCAAGCGTTCGTGGTGATGAAGGGCCAATTCAGCCACTGGCCACGGTAGATTCGTCTCTTTGAGGATATCATAGCCGCGCTGTGGGTGCGTGCGCACAAGCCCACACTCCTCCTCTGTGAGTTTACCCGGCTTTCGCAGGATTCCCTCAGGGATAGCTACCTTCCCGATGTCATGGAGCAGGCTCCCGATGTAGAGAGCTTGAAGTTTCTGCTCATCTAGTCCCATTTTCGCGCCGACCGCTTGGGTCAACCGGGCGGTCCCGTCGTGGTGAGCCGCTATGTAGGGATCCCGCAGGCCAAAGACGCGGGAAACCATCTCGGCCAGGTTGATGAAACGTTCCCTAAGGGCCCTCTCTGCTCGCACCCGCTCGGTGATGTCAGTGAACACGGAGAGGGAGCCGGCGAAGCGACCGTCGTCGAATAGTGGACGGGCGCTCACGATCACCGGAAGCCTCTTGCCGCTCTTGGTAAGGAGAAGCATCTCATAACGCTCGCTTGCCCCGGCCCGTCGCTTGGATATCCTCGCCTCTATCGCGGCGCGCTCCTCTTCCGGGACAAGGAAGGTCCCCTTTTTCCCGACGAGTTCCTCGGAGGAGTAGCCGAGCATCTTCGCTCCGGCCGGGTTGACATAAATGATCGTTCCTGAGGCGTCCTCGAGGAGGATCCCTTCATTGAGGGTCGTCACGATCCGCTCGTTGAACTCCTTGAGAGCCACCGTCTCGGCGTTAAGGCGCAGGTTCTCCAGGACGACGGCGGTGGAGTCGGCAAGGGTTGTAAGGAGCTGGCGGTCAGCCGGGCCGAACCCATCGATCTTGGAGCTTTCGGCGTTTAGAGCACCGAATACCTTATCTCCTACCTTGATCGGAACGCAGAGCTCAGAGCGGGTCTCAGACCGTCCCCGGAGGAAACGCTTGTCCTTTGAGACGTCCGGAAGGTAGACCGTTTCTCCTGAACGAGCGACGGCGGGGATGATCCCCTCCTTGCTGAACAGGTCCATCTCGTGGAACCTCACCGGCACCTCCTTTGTATACCCTGCGATCAGGAGCTTCTCTGTTTTTTCATCGATTAGATAGGTGGAACAATCGGCCATTCCGAGAAGGGATTTTGCCGCATCGATCGTGTGTCTGATGATCGCGTTCTTGTCCCGGAGGAGGATGAGGGTCCTTGTCAGCTCATCGATCGCGTCGAGCCGCTGTTGGAGCTGCGTTCGCTCTGTGATGTCGAGGATCTGGGCGATCGTTCGCACCTGTCCCCTGGGATTGCGGATGACGGTGGAGCTGATTTCTACCCGTCTCTTCTCCCCGTCCTTCCTCATGACGTTAAACTCGTATCGAGGCGGGACCTCCTCCCCGGCCTGCCGGCGGCGGTAGCGCTCGGCGACAAGATCGCGGGACTCCT
>CAYMBA010000208.1:0-629 GCA_964388535.1 uncultured bacterium
CCCATCGCGCTTGAATGCTATGCCGTCGATGCCGCCAAGGTCGCGGCCCTCGTCAAGGGCTTCAAGCAGCTCAATGAGTGTCTCCTCGCCTTCACCGATCACAGCGATGTCGGCAACCTCGAGCGACCCTTCAGGGTCAGAAGTTGGGTGTATGCCCCCGAAGATGAACGGCCTGCCTGGATAGCGGTGGCGCAGCTCGCGCATGAAGGAAGAGGCTCTCGGGAATTCGTAGCTCATTGCGCTGAAGCAAAGAACGCCGGGAGCGTAGTCCACGGCGTGAGAAAGGGCTGCCTCTACATTGCGTGGTTTCTCGTTCGGAAGCAGGAGAACACGGCTCTCGTACCCGGCCCGGCGGACCACAGCGTGCAGGTACTTGACTCCGATCGTATCGGAGTTCTCTTGGAAAGAGACGAAGAGGACTCTCATCTGGCCCACCAGGGTGTTTGGCCTGATATGAACAACCGAGCGCGGGCGCCTCCCTGCGCTCGGTCAGGTCCCGGCGGAGGGCGAGGGACTCGAACCCCCAAGCCCCTTTCGGGGCGGCGGATTTCAAATCCGCTGACTTACCAATTAGCCTAGCCCTCCTAGCCCTCGCTCCAGAGGAATCGGCAAGTGCGACCCCCTGGATG
>CAYMBA010000208.1:639-4168 GCA_964388535.1 uncultured bacterium
CGATGTCCCCGGCGCGGGTCAATCACCCCCGGTGTGGGCTCGGCATCGCTCACGTGATCCCCTTTGTCCCTGTCTCTCTCGGCCTCCAAGTGCGCGTTCCTTTGCGACTCTGGCGATCGCCGACGGACGGCCAGCGTACGCTTTGTCAATGGGCTGGGAAGCGCAGACCTGGTGCGTGGGGAGGTTGCGGGGAATGCGGGGTAGATGTGAGAATTATTTTGAGGAACGTCGTTATACTCGGGCGTTTGGCTTTCCGGCTGCCACTCTTTGGGACTGCTCTGAGTACATTGGAGATCTGGACCTTGCGCTTCCGCATCTGGACGCAAGGCCGGCAGCCTTGGCCTTAAGTACAAGGAGGAGCCCCATGAGATCGGTGCAACTCTTTGGGGGATGCCTTGCCTGTGTTGTGTTTATGCTGCTTCCTCTGGTCTCAAGCCGCAGTGCCACTGCACCGCCGGACGCCGAGGTGCCGGCACGGATCAGAGCCGGTGATCGCGCAGACGGGTCCAGCGATGGAATCGACTTCGTCGGGCAGTGGGCCTCAGGACCCTGCAGGGACCTCGCGATGAGGGGAGATACTGCTTACGTGGTCGACGGGGGATGGTTCGAAGTGGTGCGCCTGCCGGACGATCACACTGCGATAGTGCTGGGAAGGCTGACATTCCCATCCCTTCCAAGAGGGATTGTCCTCTCCGGGAACTATGCCTATGTGGCGGACCATCAAAGGGGCCTGCGGGTGGTCGATCTCAGGATCCCGACCCACCCGGTGGAGATCGGCTACTATGACACTCCCGGGGAGGCCAGCGGCCTGACTGTCGATGGGGTCTATGTGTATGTGGCCGATGGGGAGGCAGGCCTTCGTGTGATCGATGTGAGCGATCCGGCTCATCCAGTGGAGGTTGGATTCTACGACACCGCGGGCTCGGCCACCGGTGTTGCTGTCGCAGGCGGATATGCATATGTGGCCGACGGCTCGGGGGGCCTTCGCGTGATCGACGTGAGCGACCCCGAGAACCCCAGCGAAGTGGGTTCCTGCGCAACGGAGGGGCTTGCCTGGGGCGTTTCCGTCGAGGGCAATCATGCCTATGTCGCGGCCGATCACTCAGGCCTTCGCGTGATTGACGTGAGCGATCCGTCGAACCCGAGCGAAGTGGGCTTCTACGACACGCAGGGCGCCTCCTGGGATGTCGAGGCCGAGGGGGAATACGCTTATGTGGCCGACGGGAACAGAGGTCTCCGCGTGATCGACGTCGGCGATCCTACGAACCCAAACGAAGTGGGCTCATATGACACCGGCGGCTACGCCAGGGGTGTCTCGCTTTCGGAGAACCGGGCCTGTGTGGCCGCCGACTGGGCCGGTCTTCGTGTAGTAGACGTGAGCGACCCGGAAAACCCGGTCCGGGTGGGGGCATACGATACGAGGTCGGATGCCGAGGATGTCGCATTCGGCGGGGACTACATGTACATTGCCGAGGGGAGCGACGGTCTATGGGTGGTCGATGTGCGCCTTCCGGGCCATCCCACTGAAGTGGGTTTCTACGCTTCCAGCGGATGGGCCTATGGTGTGGTGCTCGCCGGCGGTTATGCCTACCTGGCGGCCGGTTTCTCGGGGCTCGAAGTGCTCGATTTGAGTGATCCGAGATATCCAGTCAGAGTCGGGTCTTTCGACACGGAGGGGTGTGCCCGGGATGTCGTTGTGGATGGATCCTATGCCTACGTGGCTGACGGTGACGGTGGGCTCCGTGTGATCGATATCAGTGACCCTACGGCGCCGGAGGAGGTGGGCTTCTACGACACCGCCGGCCGGGCCTTTGGCGTCGCGGTTTCCGGTGGCTACGCCTACGTGGCCGACGACGATGACGGACTCCGTGTGATCGACGTCAGCGACCCCACGAGTCCAACCGAGGTGGGCTTCTACGATACGGACAGCTATGCGCGTGGGGTTGCAGTTTCCGGCAGCTACGCCTACATAGCAGACTTCTCGGACGGACTGCGAGTGATCGACGTGAGTGATCCCACGAACCCGAGCGAGATCGGCTTCTACAATACACCTGGTTTCTCGGAGGGTGTTGCAGTCGAAGGCAACTACGCCTACGTCGCGGATGGGATCTACGGGCTTCGGATGATCGACGTCAGTGACCCGTACAACCCGGATCAGGTCGGCTACTATGACACGGCCGGCAAAAGCTGTGCTGTTAGTCTGATGGGTTACTACGCCTATGTAGCCGATGGCGAGGCAGGGGTCTACATCCTCGACTGCAGCCCGGCTGCAGCGGTCGACCCGCCGGGTGGGCCTGGCACTGCCGTGAGGCTGAGCCAGAATACGCCCAATCCTTTCACCGCACGCACATGGATCGAGTTTGCGCTTCCGGAGCCCTCGGTGGTGGATCTGGGTGTGTATGACCTCGCGGGTCGCCGGGTGGCAACCATCTTCCAGGGCGAGCAGAGTGCAGGTGTGAAGAGATTTGCCTGGG
This sequence comes from uncultured bacterium, assembly GCA_964388535.1. Taxonomy (GTDB): domain Bacteria; phylum Eisenbacteria; class RBG-16-71-46; order CAIMUX01; family WJJG01; genus CAYMBA01. The sequence goes on from CAYMBA010000208.1 coordinate 3,114, forward strand.
ACGGACGTGACGACGGAGGTGCACCGGTGCCTGCTGGGGTGTATGCGTACCGGCTGCTTTGTGGTGGGCGGATGCTCAGCGGAAGGATGGTGGTCGTGAGATAGGTGGGCGGTTCGATGTCCGCCTGGATGGCTGCAGGGCCCTGGCCTAGGGCCCTGCAGATCCGGCACCGCGCAGCAAGAGAAGCCTGCCGTACCACGACGATCCCGCCCGAGTGGTCTCGCGCGCCTGTAACAGATAGAGACCCCAGGTAGTCCATTCGGGCAGCTCGAGGCACACCCCCGTGTAAGCGCGCTCGGGCGGGATGGTCCGCTCGACCAGCAACCTGCCCTCTGTGTCCAGGACGTCCAGGTGCACGTCGGATGCGGGCCTGGGCTCGAAGCGGACGAAGACGGGCGGGGCAGCCGGGTTGCCGCGGGGAAGCAGTATCCGGCCCGCGCTCGTATGCTCTTCCTCCGGTGCCGGTGAAGGACCGGGAATCCCATCGAAGAGTACATCCAGCGCCCTCACGGTCGCATAGGGGTAGTAGCCCAGGGGTATTGCCGCCTCGATGTACTGCTGAATCAGCTCCGGCAACGTGAGATATTCGACCGAAAGGACCGTCTTGCCTTCTCCCTGATAGGTTCCCAGGATGTCTATGCGTTCCCAGTCGGGGTCGTACGGATTGTTCTCGTCCTGATCACCCCTGAAGAAGAGGTCCTCTATGCCGATTGCATCGATTGCCTGGAGGTATGCCTGCGCCATTGAGGGGCTGACGTCGTCTTCCAGGATGATGTACTCCCCGTTCTGCGGGATCATGATGAACCCCGCAAGCCCCAGGTCTTCTTCCGCATGGCGCCTGAGTCCCAGGACGAACTCGACCATGAGCGAGTCGGCAGCCGGCTCCTCGCCCACCTCCTCGCTCCAGTAGCAGTAGGCGTCTATTATGTCCATGTAGATGCCATCGAACCCTTGGGCGGCGATCCGGTCCATGTAGGACTCTATGATCGCCTGCCATTCGGGGTACCAGAATCTCACCTTGTAGTTGCCGGGCCAGTCCGGATTCTCGGGCCCAA
>CAYMBA010000209.1:0-4066 GCA_964388535.1 uncultured bacterium
GCGGATGAAGACAGGCTGCCCCACCTTTCCTGCGTCGAGTTGTTCCTTAACACTGGCATACCGATGGTCAAAGCGCCGCACCTGCCCGACCATCAATCTGACACCGTTCTCCCGTGCTGCTTTGATCATAGCCTTTGCGGCCTCCAGTGTATGGGCCATCGGTTTCTCGCAGAGGACGTGTTTCGCCGCCTGCATAGCCTCGATCGCCATCTGCGCGTGGAGGTAGGTCGGGACGCAGAGATCCACCATCTCGATGTCTTCCCGCTCCAGGAGTTGGCGATAGTCGGTGTAGGCCGTTGCCCCCGACTGCTCGGCGGCTGCGCGCGCCCGTTTCTCCATCGCATCGCACGTGGCCACAAGCTCTGCCTCGGGAATGCGGGCGTAGGCAGGAAGATGCCCGCCTGCGCCGATGTTACCGCAGCCGATCAGGCCAACCTTGATCCTTCGTCTGAGTGGCATGAAAACCCTCCTTACCCGGTTCTCCACGAGGAAGTGGATGGGCGGCCTAGGTGTCCTTCAGCCGCTGCCACCGGAGGCCGCCACAGAGCGAGCGCTCGTACCCGTCGGTTGCAGGCGGTGGGCGACTTCGGGCCCGGTGCAGGGCTCAGGAGGGGCGGGCGAACTTGTAATCCAGCGCCTGCCCGCTCGCCTTATCTATCCATCGAATCTTGTCTGCATTGAAGCGTAGCCACAGGGTCTCACCAGGACGGGCTTTGAAATCGGCGTCGGTGTTCACCTTGATGCGTTCGGGCCCCACCTGCACAGTTATCAGGTTGTGCGAGCCCAGCGGCTCGACGACCAGCACCTCGGCCGGCAGGGTGTCGTCGGCGGGTGTATGCAGTGTGTCGATGTTCTCGGCGCGGATACCTACCAGCACGGAGCGATCTTCGAGCCGGCGGAGTAAGGCCTGGACCTCAGGGGATGGGCGGATCTGGCTGTTGCCTACCCGCACTACGATCTGGCCTTCCTCCTCTTGCAATCTTCCCTCCAGGAAGTTCATCGGAGGGTTGCCGATGAATCCACCGATGAAGAGATTGGCGGGTTTGTCGTACACGTTCAGGGGGGTGTCGTACTGGAGGATCTGGCCATCCTTCATTACCGCGATACGGTCGCCAAGGCTCATTGCTTCCACCTGATCGTGGGTGACATAGATCGTGGTGGCCTGGACCTCCCGTAGCAGACGTTTGAGTTCTGCTCGCATCTCCAGCCGGAGCAGAGCATCCAGGTTGCTGAGCGGCTCATCCATGAGTAGCACGAGCGCGTCCACGGCGATCGCGCGGGCCACGGCCACCCGCTGGCGTTGGCCGCCGCTCAATTGAGCCGGATAGCGGTCCAGCAGGTCCTCGATGTGGAGGAGTTCGGCTGCCGACAGGACCCGCTTCTTGATTTCGTCCTTGGGCTTGCGTTGCATACGCAGGCCGAAGGCGATGTTCTCGAAGACTGTCAGGTGGGGAAAGACCGCATAGTTCTGGAAAACCATGGCGATCTGGCGCTGCTTCGGCGCCAGATCGGTCACATCCCGTTGACCGATGAAAACGCGTCCCTGGTCTACCTGCTCCAAGCCGGCGATGCACCGCAGGAGTGTTGTCTTGCCGCACCCGCTGGGACCCAGGAGCACGACGAATTCCCGATCGCGTACGGTGAGGCTGACGTCCCAGACAGCCTTGACCTTGCCAAAGGTCTTGCGCACGCCTTCTATCCGTATCTCAGCCATAGGCAACTCCCGTCGAAAATTGCGAATCCCGCCTCTGGGAGGCTCTCTCACCGGTACGGTATGTACCTCCTGTCATTTAAGCGTTATCCCCCACAGGCTGAACAAGTAGCGGCGTATGAAGAACATGAACAGAAGCGCGGGTACCAGGATGAAGAAACCCCCGGCGAAACGAAAGGGCACAGGCGACGCGGCCAACTGCACAAACATGCGGGCGGGCAGCGTGCGGTTCTGAAGGGTCAGAATGGTGGCGGCGAACACCTCGTTCCACGAGAGGACGAAGGTAAAGATCGCCGATGCCGCTAGGCCCGGGAGGGCCAAAGGCAGCGCCACCCGGATAAACGCCTGCACCCGGTTGCAGCCGAAGATCATGGCGGCCTCCTCCAACTCCCTGGAGACGCCGATAAAGACGCTGCTGGTGACTAGGATGGTTGTCGGCAGGGCCATCGCCGCGTGCAGCAGGGCCACGGCGATCAGCGTGTCGTACAGATCCCACTTGATGAAGGTGACTGCGAGTGGGATGGAGAGAATGACGACGGGGAAAGCGCGGGTAGAGAGGAGCGCGATGCGGTAGATGTCCTTGCCTGGGAAGATGTGGCGGGCGAGCGCGTAGCCGGCCGGTGCCCCCACTGCCAGCGATATGACCAGAGTCAGTAGGGCGACCTTCACGCTGTTCCAAAGCGAGGGCAGCACGTATTGGGCGTTGATGAAGAACAGTAATGTCTCCAGTGAAATGGTCTTGGGCAGTAAGGACTTCGGCCAGCCATAGATCACATCCGGTGGGCTGAAGGCTGCTACCGTGATGAGATAGATAGGGATGAGGATCCAAAGGGCGATCAAGACAGCCACCAGGTAAACCAAGCCCCGTCCGAGCAGGCGGGAGGAAAGGCGGCTCCTTCTCATAGTACCATCTCCTCCTTGACCCGAAGAGTGCGCAGGTAGATGAAGGCGCTGGACAGGGAGATAAGGAGGATGAACATGGCGTAGGTCGCGGCCAGATGGGGATTGCGGTATTCGCTATACCAGCGATAGGCCTCATTTGCCAGCACCGTGGTCCCTCGGCCGGCGATGGCCACCACGACGGCGAAGACCTGGACCGCCAGAATGGTTCGGAGGATGAGGGCGGTCTGAATACTAGGACGCAGGAGCGGCAGGATCACGCGCCATACTCTGGCGAACCAACCAGCCCCGAAGACCTCGGCGGCTTCAATGTAGTCCCGGGGGATGGACTGTAGCCCAGCCACCAGGATGACGAAAACAATGGAGGTTGCCCGCCAAACCTCGGCCAAGACGATGGCCACAAACGGCCAGTTGGTCTGGTAGTTCAGAAACAGAAAGGGCTTGTCCAGGATCCCCAGGTTGTGGAGGAAAGAGTTGAGGTAGCCCCGCTCGGTGAAGATCGAGAACCAGATGATGCCAGCCGCCAGGTCCGAGATAGCCAGTGGGATGGAGTAGATGTAGACGAACATGTCGGAGCCCCGCAATCGTTCCATTATCAGGAGCGCCATAACCAGCGCTAGAAGGAACTGCAACGGCACGATGGCTATGATCAACTTGACGGTACTACCCAGCGCTGCCAAAAACATGGCGTCGCTGAACATGCGTTCCAGATAGGCGGTCGTCAAAAGCCCATCATCCGTCTGGAAGGCCAGCTGGAAGGCCTTGAACATAGGCCAGGCGAAGAAAAGTAGTAGATAGAGGGTTGAAGGCAATAAAAGAACATAGGGTTCTAGATTGAACCGCTTCAGGCGCATGTCGATCTCCGTCCGGGTAGGGTTTCTCAAAGTCCTGGGCTTTCGGCCCCCGGTTCGCGATGAAGGTCAGACGGGGCCTCTGCCGGAACTTTAGAAAGCTCTGCATCCAGGGGGGAGGCTGCAAGCCTCCCCCCTCTTGAGACGCTCAGTCTGCCTATTTGCCCACCTGACAGGGGCCTACGCTGGGCGGGTCGGGCGGCCAGCAGGGAGCACCTGTCTCGTTCAGCAGTGTCTGCAGGTGCTCTGCCTCTTCCTCCAGCACCGTCTCGATGTCCTCGCCGTTGATGACAATGCGGGTGAACGCGTTGCGGTAGATGTTGTTGATCTCGCCCGAGCGCGGGCCCAGGCCGACTGGCAGCATGGCCGGGATGGCGTTGGGTGCGGCTGCCTGTTTGGACACGGCCTCACCTTGAGCGCGGATCCCCGCGGCGACGTAGCCTGGGAACTCGACGTCGACCACCGGGAAGAAGCCGACCTCGCGCAGCGTGGTGATCTGGACCTCGGGCCTGGTCAGGTATTCGATGAGTGCCTCGCCTCCTTCTTGGTTGGGTGCCGTCACCGGCATCGCCAGACCGACGACAACCGGCATGAAGCCCAACCC
>CAYMBA010000210.1:0-4056 GCA_964388535.1 uncultured bacterium
TTCCCGTGTAGTCCTTGTCTTCGGCTATGTCACCCTTCCAGGGAGAGTCAGCAGTTCTTACCGTCCTGCGCCATCCTATCTCAAGGGAACTCTCTCCGATGACCTTCCGGCCCGTCCAGACCACCTGGAACTGAAACGTCTGATCAAGGCGTCCGACATGATACGGATCTTCTTCCAGGGTCTTGCGGCTCGTGAAGAACTGCCTTGAGAAGTAGGCGTCTGCGAAGATCGAGTATGTCTTGAGAGGTGCACTCTTGGGGCGGTGTGTAATCCTTATTCTGTATGCGTCCTTCTCATATGAGGCGTCCGAGTTGTCGGATGTCTCCTTCGCTTCTCCAATCTCATCGGCTCCCCTCGCTTCAACGTCGGAATAGGTGTACTGCAGTGTGAGCGTCATGCGTCTGGGGAGGGAGATATCGGCGTTCACCCTTCCGTTCCACTCCCAGTTGTCGTTCTCCATGAAGGGCCTGTTATAGTAGCGGATCGTTCGCCCGAGGCTCAGCTTGAGTGCCAGCCAGGGCACTGGCCTCGTCCTGTACGCTCCTACGAATGCGTTCCGAGTGATGCGGAACTCCTTCCACTGGAGGGGGACACTCCTTGGCGTGTAGGGTGGCCTGTCTGAGAGCTGGCGTATGTAAGAATTGGGCGCATAGGTGTACACAAACTCACAGTACTCGCTTCGCCTCAAGCTCTGCCGAATGCGGATCTCGAGAGACTGATTGCTCTTTATGTCATTCCTTGTGTACTGCCAGCGCTGCAGACGCAGCCGAAGTGAGGTTTTCCTGCCAAAGATAAGGTTCTTCGATGCTTCCAGAGTGAGTCTGGGATGGAGGATTACGTCGTCGTAGGTCTCGATTGCAAACTTGTGCTGGTTGATGCCATGAGTGAAATCGTAGAGATAGTCTTCAGAGTAGCGGCAGATGTTGTCATCGTAGATGACACCGAGGCGGATCTGGCCTGCAAGCTTCCAGCCCAGCACCCTTGGTTTGCCGCTCCGCTTGCCCGAGGGCTTAGGGGTGGCCAGTGGCTTCTTACCCGGTGTGACTTGCTTGCAGGTGCAGTAGAACAATCCCCACACCGGCCGCTCCCCGGCCGAGGCTGAGAGCTTGAGGCTGTGGCCCCCAGGTGGGATCGCAACCTCGATCTTCTTGCTTCCGGTTGGCAGCCCACCTCTGCCGTTGCCGTAGCGGGAGGATCGCGATGCCTTCAAAGTGAAGGTCCATTCCAGGTCTTCGAAACCGGCGAGTCCGGAGACGGTTATCCGGACCTCCCGTTCCTCCCCGGGGGCCACGACGTGCGTCCGGATGTAACCGGTAAAGGTGCCCGGACCTTCCAGATCGAACGAACACGAGGGATCGATCCTCGAGTACTCCTTCATCTTGCCGGGCTTACCGATCAGTACCTTCTCGCCGGCCTCACACTGCGGGCTGAGGCGCAGGCCCGAGGTAGGCACGGCATTGAGTAGGAGCCCTGCAATGAGTAGGAGAATCGCGCAGCCCAGTCGGCTAGGGACACCTCGGGCTGCTCTCCTTGCGGCCTGGCGGCCAGCGTGGTCCCTCGGTGCACTCAGCGCCGCATAGGGTGAGATCATCATGCCTTCGACGGGCTCCTCTTCCACTACCTTCTTCCGGCTCGCCTTCCATTGCTAGCCCGGCGTGTTGCCGAGCGCCCTCTGAGGCATGAGTATCCGTCCTGCGATTCCTGTTCTTAGCAGGCCGTGAGGGAGGATCTTGTACCGGTGCTGGCCCTTGGGCACTTTGATGTCCCACTTCTGTGCGTGTCCCGGCAGAAGGTCGAGACATTCTTTGTATTGCACACCAGAGTGCTTCTTCACGTTGTCGAAGGTCTTTATCCCGATGCTCATGCCGTCACGGAAGGCCTCGATCGAGTAGGTCTCGCTCGCTATCATCTCGTGGTCACAGTCGAGCCGTGTCCACAATCTTATGGTAGTGGGCCCTATGATGAAGAACTCGAGTGGTTTCGTCTCGGTGAAGTGGTAGTACTTTCTCTCCTTTCCTGTCGGCAGAATGAGCGTGCAGACCCTGTCGTATCCCTCAGGCGTCAAAGGCACCCAGGATGAGGTCCTCAGCTTCTTCTCCCGCAGGATTCGCACCGCGAGTGGTGGATCGCCGCGGGCAGTCACGATTCGGTATGTGTGCTTTCCCTTGGGAACCCTGATCTTCCGGACCTTTGCGGCACCCACACTAATGCCTGGCCTGCCGCAGAGGTATGCCTTGCTGCTTGGGCCTGCTGTCACCTTCTTGGTCAGTACGGGCTTCCCGTCGCGGATGATCTTCACTGTGTAGCGCGCTCGGCCGACTCCGTCTTTACCGAGGTGCCGCGTGCGGATTCTGAGCTGTCGAGGCCCCCGGACAGTAAACTCAATGGCGGAGCCAGGGTTGAGGCGGTAGTAGGTCCAGTCGTTGTCTCCCACGTGGATGCAGACCTTGCCGTCGGCCTTCTTGGGCGTGACGGAAGCCCATGAGGTCTTTGCATGTGCGCCGGGCGTGAAAAGCATCCAGGCGGCTGCAACCATGAGGGTGCCCGATACGACGAGCCTCAAGGATTGTCCTCGCTCTCCTCGGTGGGATGTGACGGCTACTGCTTTCCCGTGGGTGCCTGGCAGGTGCCGGGCCAACTTGTCTTCTCGCATAACTCTCCCCGCTGCCTTCTACATCGCACTCGAGCCCCAGCCGGTCGGCCGGGGGCCTTTTGCCGCTACCTAACCGCCTGCTTCGACCTTCCGAGGAAAGACGCGAAGGTCTCCGGAATGATGAGCGCAAAGGTCAGAAGCAGGTAGACCACCAGGAGTGCCGCTGCCACCCAAACATTATAGGCCGTGTGGACGAAGATTTCACCCTCTCCTACCTCGGGCATGTAGTCGGGCGCGACTGGAAGCCCATGCTGCCTCGCAATCTCCTGGATCTGGTTGAGATGGATCACGGGCACCCCCTTCTCCGCCAAAAGGATCATGACCCCCTTCCGGGGGAAGTTGCGCAGCCCCAGGTCGGTGGTCAGTCCCGGGGGGATCAGCAGCCTGTTCTGGCTGGAGCCCAGGCTGGCAATGCCACCGCCCACATTCACGTATGCCCGGATGGGCTTACCCTCGGCTTCTCGCTCGTAGATCTCCAGGCGCTTTCTGATGCTTTCCTCTATGTTTTTGCTGACGATGCGCGGTATTCCGTTGCGCTCTATGGCCTCGCGGATGAGCTCACGGCCCTTCGGGCTCAAGCCCCTTCCCATGTCGTCTGCCCCGCCAGCAGAAGCTGCTACGGAACTGAAGTGGAAGATGCCTTCCTGCTCGAGCACCCTCTCCATGTCCAGCCACGTGAAGGCAGGATCCGTGGCTCCCCAATTGGAAGCACCCACGGAAGTGATCACGATTGGCCTCAGTTTCATCGCTTCCATGGCCGCGTAGACATTCACGTTCATCCCCGGAAAGGATCCGCTCACCGCCGCTGCCACGACATCGCCCTTCCGCAGCCCGATTTTCTTGAAGTACTCCACTATCACCGCGGCGAAGTTGGGGTTCAGTGTCGTCAACTTCGCTTCCAGAACACCGTGGGCGTTCGTGATGAGGCTGAACTCGGGCCCGATGAGGCCCGTTCCTGCTGGGTCGTTCACCAGATCGACGATCGGGTTCTCCGAGAGCCGGTACTTCCGCAATGCCTCGAATGCCCGAGCAGCGATGGTGGCTGCCCTGTATTTCGTGTCGTACCATCGGGCCTTCTTCTCTGTCCTGGTCGCTTCTAGCACGACCTGTGAGGCCAGTGCAGCCACAGCCAGGATGCCGAGCATCACCTTCTTTTTTGTGTCTATCTGATACGGCAAGTCCGCACCTCCGTCTCTCGTTCTTGCCTAGGTCATATACTGAAGGTTGGCTAGGGCGCTCAGGTCACCCCCATGGATGAGGATGAGAAGAAGCCGTACGACTATGGCTGACATGAGAACCGTGCACAGAGTCTCCACGACGCCCTGCCTGACCATCCAATAGGCCATGAGTCCTGGGATGATATAGCCGATCGCCTGTATGAGGGACGCCTGGACGCCTGTGTC
>CAYMBA010000211.1:0-4042 GCA_964388535.1 uncultured bacterium
TTCATTCCGTGAGTCGTAATGACTTCCATTTCAGGAAAGGCTTCTCCGATCAGGGGGATGTGCGTTCTTTCGTCCATGATCGTTCCCTCCTCTTCTTCGCGTCTCAATGCTCCGGTCTCATGCCGGGCGTACGCCCGAGGCAGGTTGGCTTCTCAGCTCCCGCCCCAGGCGCCGTTCCGGCCGTGGGGTGGTGAGGTACCCACGACGACTGCTATGAGGCCGGTTGCATTCCTGCGGACTCGGTGAACGTCTACCAGTTCTCACCCAGCAGTTCGAAGTAGGCCTGCGGATGCGCACAGGCCGGGCAAACCTGGGGTGCTTCCTCGCCCTCGTGGAGGTAGCCGCAGTTGCGGCACCTCCAGACCACCTTGCCTGCGCGCTTGAATACACGCCCGGCTTCCAGGTTGGCCGCGAGATCTTTGTAACGTTTCTCATGCTGCCGCTCGGCTACGGCGATTGCCTCGAAGATGGCTGCGATTTCCTCGAACCCTTCCTCACGGGCCACCCTTGCGAACTCGGGGTACATCTTGGTGTGTTCATAGTTCTCGCCGGCTGCGGCGGCGCGGAGGTTTTCGAGCGTGTTGCCGATCACCCCTGCGGGGAAGGACGCCGTCACCTCCACTTCGCCTCCTTCCAGGAGCTTGAACAGTCGCTCTGCGTGCTCCTTCTCTTGATCGGCGGTCTCCTGGAAGATTGCCGAGATCTGCATCAGGCCTTCCTTGCGGGCCTGGGAGGCGAAATACGTATACCTATTGCGCGCTTGCGACTCACCTGCAAAGGCGGTCAGGATGTTCCGTTCGGTCTTCGTGCCCTTGATTGACATCTCTTTCCTCCTTACTGGGTTCGGCAGCGTCTCTGCCGGCTGTGCAACCCCTCCTGCGTCAGACCCGCTGCGCGGAACTCACCATGTGTCCCGGGATGCCCTCGAGTGGATCCAAAGCACGCAGTTGCGGATTGATTCCAGGACGCGTGAGCGCGAAGTCGTACTTGACCGGATCCTCCGGTGAAATGGAGGAGAACGCCTCGGTCGTCTCGATGGCTGCAACGAGGTCCGCTCTCTTCCTGCGCGTGAAGCCAAGCCTGCGGGCGATTGTGAAGAGGTGCGTATCCATGGGGACGAGCAGGCCGCTGCGCGGCACGCCGTCCCATCCACCCGGATCTACCTCGTCTCGGCGGACCATCCATCGCATGAAGAGGTTGAGACGCTTGCATGCGCTGCCCTTCTCGGGTGCTGGAATGAGCGAGTCGATTGACCCAGGGGCTGCAACTTTCAACTGCCCCACGAAGCCCTCAAGCGCCATGGGCATCTCCCTGGGTCTTGCAGGCACCCTATCGCCCGCGGCCTCCAGGAAGGCGTTCTCCAAGGAGCCAAGGTGCCCCATGATCGTGCCCACCGAGGAGAGGAGCGCTGCCACCTCGGATCCTCCTGTGAATCTATGACGGAAGCCCCCATACAGCGCGGTGAGGCTTCGGCTCGACCGCCGCTCCAGTTCTCTGGCAGGGTGGGCCCCAAGGGGTTCGAGCACTTGAGCGACGCTCCGGATGATCTGTTCGACACGCCCATAGGCCAGAGCGGAAGCCAGCAGCCCAACTACCTCCCGGTCCTCGCGACGCGAATATCCGTAGAGGAACTGCAAAGGGTCTGGCTCTACGAACACTCTCTTGTTGTACCGCTCATACAGCGCTTCCAGGGCTGCTTTGAGTCTGTTCTTAGGCCTCATCCCGCCTTCCTGCGCCAGCTTCTCCGCTGCGCTCGGTTCCCATGCTCTGCCTGCACTTGGGGCAGATGCCGAAGAACTCGATCGTGTGATGGACATCTGTGAACCCGCTGCTGCGCGCGGCCATCTCATCGATCCCGGGCGCCGATTCGAACGGCACGTCCGCCACGCGACCGCAGACGGTGCAGAAGATGTGGTAGTGTGGGTCCTTGGCAGCATCGAAATGGGCCGGCCCCCCAGGAACCTCGATCTTGGCCACGAGCCCGTCCTCGACGAGCCGCTCCAGGTTTCGGTAGACGGTGCTCAGGCTAACCGAGGGCATTCTCCTGTGGACTGCCTCGTGCAATTCAGCCGCCGTTGGGTGGCTATTCATAGAGGATAGAACCTCAAGAATGAGCGCCCTCTGGACCGTCATCCGGCGCTTATGGCTTTTCTGCGATTTTCCATTCATATCTGCAAATGCTTCCCATGTGCAGTTCTTCTTACTCGCCCATTCCTGTCAAGTTCCGGGAAATATGCCGGCGGGTTCGGAGTCCTAGGGGATCGCCTCCCAGCCGAAGCATACATCTGATGCGCGCGGTTCGGCCGCAGCATGAGTCAGCCACGCTGGAACTCGAGGCCCACGAACCCCGCTTCCTCCCAGTAGCCCTCCTTGTCCTCTGATACCTCTGCGCCGTCAGGGGGGAAGAACAGAGTCGACCGCGCCCTCTTCAATAGCAGCCCCGCGTTCTCGGCAATGGCCCTGACTTCTGCGAGCCCATAGAAGCGAGCGGCCGAGTAGAAGGCGTGGCCCTCCGCGGCTTTTCTTCGGTAGTCCTTTCCCCATGGGGAATCCGAGGGAACAAAGCCCACGATCAGGCTGCCGCCGGGGGACAGTACCCGGGCACTTTCGAGCACGGTCAGGCGTGGATCTTCGACGAAGCAGATCGTTACGATGAGAAACACGCAAGTGAATGTCGCCTCTGGAAAGGGCAGTGCTTCGGCACAGCCGGCTACGGATGTGATCCCGCGCTCTGTGGCAAACCGCAGGGCTGCCGGAGAGGGATCGACACCGAACTCGATCCCCAGGGCGGCCGCAAACCTGCCTGTACCGACCCCTACCTCAAGCCATTTTCCTGTCCGCGGGGGAAGCAGCGCTTCGAGGCAGCGGCACTCCAGTGGGAAGATGCTCCGGCCCTCCGGGCTTTCGAACCAGGCGTCGTAGCGTGCTGCGTGGCGCTCAAAGATCTCAGCGGAGCGATGGGCGCACACCCTTTGCCTCCTTTCCACCGGAAGGGTCGCTGGCGGACAGTCTAGCACGGGTTGGTCTGCGGAGCGAAAATGCAGGTGTTGTCCTCTTGCTTCCCAGCTGTCGGTGATGGCGATAGGCTTCTTGGACGCTGTGAAACGGAGGGTGTCGAGGCCGCTCGGCGAGGGTGGGGTGTTTCGCTCGCAGTCGCTGCTGCCTTCTAGAGATAGCCTGGCCGGAACCGGCATTAGTTTTCCGTAACTGGCTTTTCCTCTCCAAGGGCCATCCCTCGTACGTGGGAGATGACCTCTTCCATATAGGCGCGGTCGAGCTGTCCCAGGGCCGAGGGGGTCTCAAAGATCCGCCCGGGCAGCGTGAGGTCCTCGAAGCGGAATCCCTCACGGTGCTTGAAGGCGAACTTTGCTTGGTAGATCTCACTTCCGATGCGATCGAGCTCCTCCCTATCCAGGTTGAAGCCTGTCGTGGAAAGCGTTTCCAGGACGACTTCGGGGCTGTATATCCCCCGCGCAAAGAAGCAGACCACGAGGCTGGATAGGACCTGCCGCCACTTCTCCTCCTTGACGATGGCCTGTGCAAGTTCCTCTGGGGTCATCTGGCCCCTGGTGAGATCCTTCTGGTCGATGCTGTAGCCGGCATTGTCCAGGTGTCCGTGCCGAGCGCCCACACTATAGCCGATGTGGGCTGCAGGTCCTGTGTGGTAGCCTGGCATCTCATTGCCCCCAAAGACGAGAGCAAAGTCCCTGCCGCCGTATCTCTCTGCTGCGAATTCAGCACCCCGTGCCAGGGCTGTATAGAACTCGTTGGGCTGCTCTACTATCAGCCTGACAGCCTGGATGTATGCATCTGCGTTGCCCCATTCGAAGGGCACGTCAATGGTATGCTCTTCATTGATTATTCCCTTCTCAAAGGCTTCCGTGGCCCATGCGAGAACGACACCTGTGGTCATGGCATCCAGGCCCAGGACTTCGACCTCATCCATTAGCCTCAGGAATCCTTCCGGATCGGCTATGCCTAGTAGTGTGCCAAGCGCGTAGAGCGGCTCGTAGTCGTAGCAGATCATCGAGGTCTTGTAGAA
>CAYMBA010000212.1:0-2769 GCA_964388535.1 uncultured bacterium
GTATCCTGGATGACCAGGGCCAGCTAGTCGTCTCTTTCGAGGAATTGCAGAAGCCCTACGCTTTTCTTGACGTCGGCTTCAACACTACCGACTTCACGGCCATTGATCGAATGGAAATGGTTGGCCGCTGGAGTGGTGGCATCCAGGTGGGAATGCGACGGGTGGTGGAGATTGTGCTCAACCGCCTGCAGCGCGAGTATGACCTGGAGCTTGCCCTGCTCGAGGGCGACCGAGTCATCCGCGATGGAGGGACGGTGATCGCCCATGGTCAGGAAGTGGACCTTGTCCCGCTGGTGGAAGAGGCGGTGGGAGCAGTGGCGCGGCAGATCGTCGGTCGCGCAACGCAGTTGTGGGGTAATGGCAGCCGTTTCCGGCGGGTGTACATCTTCGGCGGTGGGGCAGCGGTGATGGGGTCGGCTCTGCGAGTAGCTTTCCCTCGCAATGGGGAGGTACTGCCCAAACCAGCCCTGGCCAATGCCCTCGGTTTCGCCAAGTTCGCCCTCTGGCAGGCCACGCAGAGGTAGATTTCTGGGCCCGAAAAACCCTCACTCACAAGGGGGATTTTTTCGGGCCCAGAAACCCTCCCCCTCATGGAGGCCGAGGTGTCCAAACACACAACTAGGCGACCTGTTGGACGGCCCAGGTGCAACGGGCCAGCCCTGCGGGTTAAGGTGATTATTCGACAAGAATCATATCCACTGCTGTTCGAGTTGCTGAGCGCGGTACCGCCTCGGCAGAGGGCCAAATGGGTGCGGCAGGCTTTGAGCCAGGGCGGGCTGGCCACTCTGCAAGCCATGCAGGCTCACCAAGAGGCCCGCACCGCTGCGCAGGAAGCACTCATCCGCGAGCGACTGCTCAATGGTGGGATATTCGGGGGATTCGATGAGGAGGAAGAGGATGGCTAAACTACAACAGGAGGTATTCGTTACCATCCGTCTGCGTCCGGGGCGTGACGACGAGATCTTGACCCGTCTGAGACGGGTGCCTAAAGGACAACGGTCGGCCTACATCCGGCAACTCCTCAAAGCTGCCGGAACCCGGGAGATGGACCGTGAGCAAGCCACTGAGGTAGCGGCGGGCGGTGATGAAGAGTGATCCGATCCACACACAAAAAACAGACCCAAAACACACAAATAGGATGCGTATAGAGGGTGTAGCTCTCCCTTGCGCGCCGGAATTGTGTGTCTGGCTTGGTCGGAGGAATAAGTGATGCGCCGATTGCTGGAGACAATCTTCGGCGAAGCCGACGAGGAGTGTGGGCTACTCGAACACGCCAGCGAGTTGGTTCCCGCCCTGATCGCTGCCCTGGCCCAGGCTGAGCAACAAGCCACTGGTGAGACCGAGCTGGCGAACATCGTGGCCTGGGCCTGGGCTGACAGCAGAGGTGAGGCCGAGCGGTTCGTCACCCTGGCAGCGCAGGCTCTGGCTACCTGCAGCGCTTGCTATGCTCAACTCCGTGCCCGCAACGATGCCCTGGCTCAGCTCGTGGAGATCCGTACCAGGAAGAAAGATCAGTACGCCGCCCGCTGCCAGGAGCTCGAAACCGAACTGCGACTGGACAAGGAACGGATCCGAGCACTGCAGGCCAGACTGGCCGCAGCTGAAGGGCAGATCGTCCAGAAGGACGAGGCGCTGGACCGCCAATGCCGCGCTCACATCGCCGAGACTGGGCGACTGCAAGCTGAGGTTGACCGCCTTTCCCAGGTGATCGTTGCCCAACAAGAAGCACTCAACCGTGCTGGACATGGGGTGGGGTAGAACGCGCCTACGGCATGTCTGATATCCATCGTACAGGAGGCAACTTGGCACCTTCGTCCACTATCTCTCTACTCCTCGCCCAACTAGAGGGTTACGAGTGGCAGCCAGCCATCGAGATCATGACCGTGGTCGGCGTCGCCGATGCACTTCAAATCCGCCAGGTCGCAGGCTGGACCCGCGAGGTCGCTGACCGTGTCCTTCACCGGCTGACTTCGGTCCGAGTCAAGCTCCATCCGGCGTCCAGGAAGACCGTCCGCATCATCAGCCAGATCGAGGGAGGCGTGCACCGGGCGGGCAGTCGTGGCCGTCCACGGCGCGTCTACCGCCTGGAAGAGGGCGGAGCGCTGCTTGCCCATCAGATTGGCTACCCCAAGGCCCATCCCTGCCAATTGACGGGCAAGGCTGAGGTAAACCACGCCCTGTGCATCCTTGATCTAGCACTCGCAGCCCGAGCTGCCGGGCTGGCCGCAGCCGCCGAATGCGAGCTCCCTGGCGGAAACGTGCGTGCTGATCTCTTGGTCACTCTCCCGAATGGCGACCAGGCTCTCTTTGAGGTCGAGCAGGACGTACATCCGGAGACACTACGCCGGGCAGTGAACAAAGCTCGCCGCCTGGCTGCCTTCTTCGCCTCTCCTCGGGCCAGAGGGTTCAGCCGGGACGTGCGCGCCGTGTACAACGTCGGTGAGCGGGACTGGCCAGCCGTCGAGCGAATCTGGACCAACGCCTTGGCCACTGCTGCCAATGAGCGGGACGGCAAACTCCCCTTCCGCTGGATGGCTTGCCGCCTGGCTGACTTCATCCAGCAGCCGGCCTTCGCTACCCTGGACAGCTTCCAGGACCTGTTCGACCCCGCCCTCGTGGGGACTTTCGGCTCACCGCAGAATGCGATGCAACTTGTCCCTCAGGAACAAGCGATGGAGACGGCCTCGTCACCGCCATCCCTCATACCGCCGAGTCTGCGTCTCGCCCTGGGTAGACGGGCCGGGTCAGCGGCTTACGACCTGGGGGTGA
>CAYMBA010000212.1:2779-3987 GCA_964388535.1 uncultured bacterium
CCTACGCTCGCGTCCTCGACCTAGAGCTCGCCAACTACGCCCCGCAGCCTGATCCCACTTTCTTTCTGGTGATGCGCACTATCTACGCCGCTTCTCATGACCCAGCACGGACGGCGCTGGAGCGTGCTGCTCTCCCTGTAGAGTCACTGGTTCTGCTGTACAAGTATCTTGACCGACATGCAGACCTGCGGGTCGCTCTGGTTCATGCCCTCCGTGGGGTCAAGCGGGGGTACGACCGTGGAGTGAGCGTGCTCTGCGACCGAATGACCAACGTGGTGTGGAACGTCTTCCTCCGCTACCATGGCTTCGGCAGGGAAGGTCCACTTCGTGTCCGGGTCGCCCTCCCCGATCAGCATCGCTGGCAGACTGATCTCCATGTGGAGGTGCGCATTACTGACAGCGATCTGGTGATCGCCGATGACGGGGTACTCCTGCCTGGTGAGAGCAGTCAGGCTGAGCAGGCGCTGGCCTGGGTGCTCAATGCTTTGTTTCGCTATACTCCTGAGTTGGGTCTGGCCTCGAAAAAGAAGAAAAAGTGAGGAGAAGAAATATGATGGATGAGCTCTATATCGTACAGGTGACGAGGGACGACGTGAGCGTCTCTTCTGAGCCGGTAGTCGCTGCGGTCTATGCCCCAGGGATAGTCTGCGCTGACTGCGATAACACCCTATACCGGTGCTACCTGGTGCGGACTCGGAACAGTTATATACTTGTGGGCCGGGATTGCGCTGCTGATCGCGGGGGCGTTGGGGGCACCATCCACCAGTGGGAACAAGCTCTGGCAGAACGGCTGCGTGTGATGGAGGCTAACCTTCCTGAGAACTGGGGCGAGCTGGAAGGCAACTTGCAAGGGCGGGTCCGCCTAGCCAAGAGGATGTATCGCCTACTCCATTTCGAAGCGCATCCCTTTACGCAGGGCATGGCCAGGCGGCTGGAGGAGCGGGGAGCCTTGAGCGAGAGGCAATGGAAGGCCATCGCCTGCATCCTTACCGAGCGAGGGAATTTAGCTACAATGCGCCGCCGGCGTGATCTGGGTTGGCGGTTGCGCTTGCTGGCTGAGCTCGACCTGAGACCCGAGGACAGGGCCGCCGTCGAGAGGATGCAGCGTTGGAACCGGGGCGCGGGTGTGCTCAGCTCCCGCGACGAGCGGCGCATCTGGGCTCTGGAGGGCAACTATCTAGCTCAGCGGCGCAAGCAGTCAGCACAGC
>CAYMBA010000213.1:0-3971 GCA_964388535.1 uncultured bacterium
CGGGGAAGGCATCGTCCAAGGAAGCCCCGTTGCGTCGAACCACATCGAGCGTTCCCACCCGCGGCTACTCACTACGAGCAATCTGCCCTTAGGAGGCTCTTCGGCAGGGTTCTCCCAAACCCCCCATCCCTCGGGATCGTTCCTCTCTCCGGATATCAGACCCAGTTGCCAAGCCCCATAGGCGCAATACTCTCCGGGACTCAGGCCGTGACGCAACGGCACATCAACGGGGCCGACGAAACTCCGCAGGGAGTCCTCGACCCCGGGACCTTCCACGGCACCTCCAATCGGGTTGGGCCTATCGAGGACCACAACGCCCATCCCCATGGCAAGGGCAGCCTTGATGGCGCCGAGGGCTGTCGAGAGGAAGGTGTAGGTTCTTGTCCCTACATCCTGGAGATCGATGACTAGGCACTCGGCTCCCTCGAGGTCGCTCGGGGAAGGCTCGCGCCGTTCTCCATAGAGGCTTCTCACCTCAGTCCCTGTCTTCCAGTCCCGCGCATCGGCCGACTCTACCATGTTTGCCTGTTTCTCCGACCCGAAGCCGTGCTGTGGTGAGAGGGCTCTGACTACTTGCACGCCGGGCAAGCTGCAGAGAATCTGTAGAGTGGTCTTCCAGCTGCGGCTGAGGGTCGTCGAGTTGCACAGGACCACCAACGACCTGCCGGCAGCGGGATGCATGCCCCATCTCTCGACTAGGTCGAGCCCGCAGAGTACGCCTTCCGGTGCTTCCATCGACCGCCCCCTGTTTCCTCCGGGACTATCGCTGCGGCCCAAGCACTATTGTTCCAGTCCGTAGATGCGCAGAAGTTTCTCTTTCTCGCGGCTCCAGGAGTGTCTCTCGAAGAAGCGCTTGGCCCGTTCGATCTGCCTGCGCCCCAGATCCGGGTCGGTAAGATGCCGGCGGATTGCCTCCGCCCATTGCCCTGGGTCCGAGGGGTCCGCGTAGGTGAGCCCGTCTTCCCCGAAATAGTGAATGACAGTTCGCAAGGGGGAGCAGATAACAGGGATATCCATGTGCAGGTACTCAAGGAGCTTCGTAGGCAGCATCAGGTGAGTCGATGGGTCCAGCCTGGGTGAGACAATGCCAAGATCGGCTTCAGCCAGGATCCTTGGGAGCCAGTCCACCGGCACCGGGCCTGGGCTGAAGCTGACGACCCCCTCAAGGCCTAGGTCGGACACGAGGTTGACCAGTGACTGCCTGCTCTCTCCGTCGCCCACGATCTGGAATTGCAGATCCGGCAGGTCGTTGCGCAGGAGGGCGCAAGCCCTTATCGGGGTCTCGAGGCAATGCCTCGGGGCGAGGGTGCCGTGATAGACGAGCCGAAACCTGCCGGGTCTGGTTCCGTTTGTGGAGAAGAGGCGCTCGTCGGGGAGGTTCATGAGCACAGTTATCTTCGAAGGCTTCGTTCCGTTTGCAATCAGGCGCTCGCGGTGGAGGTCGTGCACTGCGATGACCTGGCTTGCGAAGGCCGTTGCCAGGCGCTCCTGAAGGCGCAGCATCTGGACAGCGAGGCCGTTGCCGCCAGTACCGAACTTGGCCGAGTAGAGCTCGGGCATCGTATCGTGCACGTCGAGGACGATTTTCTTCCCCAAGAAGCGGGGGGCGAGTGCCGCAAATACCAGGGAATCCGGCATCGTATGGATGTGTACGGCGTCGATCTGGCCCGCCAGTGCGGCGCGGGTTGTGCGAGCAAAGGCAGCAAGCATGAAACGGAGGTAGAGGGCGAGGTAGCTGGTCCGGGCCCTTCCACGCCTCCTGGTTATGGGAAGCCTTATGAGGCGGACGGCGCCCCTCTGTTCCTCTGGGGCTTGGCCAGGGCGCCTGAGGCAAACTACGGTAACCCGGGACCCGGACTGAACCAGACTCTCGGTCTCCCGGCGAACTCGGGGGTCCGACTCGTAGTGCGTGAATGCAATCGACCAGATGCGCATTTCCACCCGCAGTGGCCTCCCAGCGGCCCAGTCGCCGTGGACGCAGGGCGCCCCAGGGTTTACCTTCCCGGGTATCCTAAGGCTGATGGACGGGTTGGTCAGGGGTTTTCTCATGCAAGGCCTCTTGCGTTTACGGTCGCCTAAGGTGAGGCAGCTGGCGATCCTGATTGCGCTCGCTCTGCTTCTGGGGGCACGGGTTGCGACGGCGGCCCGCGCGCTCGAGATGGGATCCCTCGTCGTCCCACCCCCAAGGGGCTATGTCAATGACTTCGCGGGGGTTCTGACCCCCGGCGAGGAGCGCAGGCTGGAGTCGCTCTGCTCAACGATATGGAAAGAAGGGCACATCGCGGTAGCCATCGCTGTGCTTCCCGGCCTCGAGGGTGAGCCACCGGCTGAGGTGCGCAACAGGCTCTACGAGGCATGGGGAGTTGGGGAGAAGGGTGACGACCGGGGCTTGCTCATCCTGCATGCGATCCGGGAACGGCGTATTGAAGTAGAGGTGGGTTATGGACTCGAGCCCGACCTGCCGGATGCGCGCGTCGGCCGGATCCTCGACCGCGCCGTCGTTCCCCTGTTGAAGGCGGGGAAGTATGCGCAGGCGTATGAGTCGGGTATCCTGAACCTGGTTGCCTCCGCTGTGGGGGAGAAGGAACTGCAGCGGATGCTCGCGCGCGGGCGCGTGAACGTGCACCTGAGGCAGCCAAGGAGCGTGGGAAGATGCGGCTCGGGGCTCGGCATCTTCTTCCTTGCCCTGTTCCTTCTCTTCGCAGCCCGGCACCCCTGGCTGGCCCTGCTGCTTCTGCTTGGCGGCCCTCGCGGGGGAGGCGGTTTCAGGGGAGGCTTTGGAGGTGGCTTCGGGGGCTTTGGCGGAGCCGGGGGGTTCGGTGGCGGACTGAGTGGAGGCGGAGGTGCGGGACGTTCATACTAGGCCTTCGTTCGCCGGATGTAGCAGGCGGGAATTGGGGGGGCGCTAAGATGGGCTCTGTCGACCCTAAGGAGATCGCCGCAGAGTTTGCGAGCGATGTCCATTTGGTCTTTGGGGAGGACCTGAAGTCCGTCGTGCTCTACGGGAGTGCTGCGCGCAGCGACTTCGTTCCGGGCAGGTCAGATCTCAACTTCTTGCTTCTGGTGGACGATGCAGGGCTGGATCGCCTTCTAGCGCTCGGCGGCTATACGAAAAAATGGAGCAAGCGGCATGTCAGTCCTCCGGTGATCATGAAGCCGGGCATGTTGGAGCGGGCCCTGGACTCCTATCCACTCGAGTTCCTTGGGATGAAGGCAGCCTATGAGGTCGTCTTCGGTGAGGATCCCCTGGCCGGCCTGGAGTTCGACCCACGCGACGTCAGGCTCCAATGTGAGAGGGAGCTTCGGGGAAAGCTGCTTCTCCTGCGCGCCGGTGTGATCGAAGCGGGCGAGCGGCACAAGGAACTGGCACGCCTCATGGTGCGCTCGTTTCCTTCGATCGTAGCGACGCTTCAGGGCCTTCTCTTTGTGGGCGGCAAGGAGCATGCGCTCTGGGGAGCCGATCTCGCCAGGGCTGCGCACGACCTAGTAGGGGTGGACGAAGAGGTCCTGGGGGATGTGGCTAAGCTTCGCTTCGCGCGTAAGCTGCCGCCCAGGGAGGAGGTCATCGGACTGATGGGGCGCTACCTTTCGGAGATCGAGCGCCTGGTCGAGTGGGTGGATTCGCAGTAGCCTCGCCACGAGCTCGCCCTCTCCATGCGGGCCGAGCTCGATGGCCTTGGCTACCCCCAACGGGATCCCGCTGGGGAGGCGTTTGAGGGCCCGTAGGACTCCGGGCTCTGTGTCCTTCTGGAGGTTTTCAATGGGAAGAACCGGATGTGTGGTACTCGGTTTACTTGTGGCCGTTGCCCTACTAGTGGTCGGGGTCATCACGTGGGGTATTGGAACCTACAACCGCCTGGTTGCCCTCGATGAGGAGGTGAAGGCTCAGTGGGCCCAAGTGGAGAATCAACTGCAGCGGCGGTATGACCTGATCCCGAACCTAGTCGAGACGGTCAAGGGCTTCGCAAAGC
>CAYMBA010000214.1:0-3961 GCA_964388535.1 uncultured bacterium
CTATTCGAGCAGCAGCGCCCTGGCGATGGCAGGTGGGACGGGAAGGGACTTTGCGTACTTCCAAAGCCAGACGCTCCGGTGGTTGCTGGGATTGGGCATCTTCTTTGGTCTCTCCAGGCTCGATCCGAGGTGGTTCTTCGGGCGAAGAGCGGTGCTCCTGTGGGGCTTCTCGATCGTCCTGCTGGCTGGTTTGCTTCTGGGTCTCTCGGGGCCAGTGCGCGAAACCCGCAGATGGCTGCGCATCGGCGGCGGAATGCTACAGCCTTCGGAATTCGCGCGTCTTTCCATGACGTTGCTGGTGGCATATCTCGCTACCCGGCCCGGCGCGGATCTGCGGAAGTGGCGCCACCTGGCACCACCTGTGGCCGTGGTGGTCGCAACGGCCGCGATGATCGCCGCCGAGCCGCATTTGAGCGCGGCTCTCATGACCGGGGTTGTGGGTCTGGTCGTTCTCTATCTTGCTGGCGCGGGTTTGCGCAATCTGGCCCTGGTGGGGACGGCAGCGGCCTTGCCGGCCTTGCTTCTGGCGCGCAGCTACCAGATGGGGCGACTGACTTCCTTCTTGCACCTCGGAGACGGAAGGGGCGGCGGCGGGCAAGCCGAGCAGGCGTTGCTGGCCGTTGGCTCGGGGGGCCTCTTTGGGATGGGCCTTGGCAAAGGCCTGCAGAAGTACTTCTTCCTTCCAGATCCGCATACCGACTTCATTGCGAGCATAGTGGCCGAGGAGCTCGGGTTCTTTGGCTTTGTGGCCCTGCTTGCTTTGACGTGGGTCATCGTCCTGCGCTCTTTCAGGGCTGCCCGGCGGTGCGGGTCGAGGTTCGCTTTCCTGGTGGCTTCCGGCGTGGCCTTCCACTTCATGCTGGCTGCTCTGACACACACAGCCGTCTGCCTCGGTCTGGCACCAGTGACGGGGGTGCCGTATCCGTTGGTTTCTTTCGGTGGAAGCGCCCTTGTGGCCACCCTCGCTGGGCTGGGAATTGTTGTCTCGGCATCCAGGATGGGTAACGCCGAGGTCCCCAGATTGGGCTACGAGGCATTCTTCCTGCATGGATTGCGGGGGGAAGGGAACCGATGAAGGTCGTCGTGACAGGAGGGGGTACGGGTGGACATGTCTACCCGGGTATTGCGGTCGCTGAGACTCTCCGCGAGCTGGAGCCCGACGCTGAGATCCTCTTTGTCGGGGGCCGAGACGGCCTCGAGGCGACGGCTGTGCCCCAGGCCGGATTCGAGTTCGTCGCCGTACCTGCCAGAGGGCTCGTAGGGAAGAAGTTGACGGCTGTGCCGGCCGCAATCTGGAGTGCCGTGCGCGGTCTTCTGGCCTCGCTCGGGATCATGCGCTCCTTCGATCCGGACGTGGTCTTTGCAACCGGTGGCTATGTCTCGGCCTCGGTCGCTCTCGCCGCAAAGGCCGCTAGGAAGCCGCTTCTACTCCATGAGCAGAACAGTGTACCGGGCCTTACGAACAGATTGCTTTCGAGGATAGCCGATGAGGTTCATCTCAACGTTCCAACAGCTAGGAAGTTCTTTCCCAAGAGGCGCCATCTCAGACTGAGTGGCAATCCGATCCGGCCTGGTTTGCTTCAGTCCGGTTCCCCTTTCGAAGCGCGGGAATCCTTTGGGCTCGCGCCGGATCGTCCCACAGTTCTCGTGATGGGAGGGAGCCAAGGAGCCAGGTCGATAAACCGCGCGGTCGTTGGGGCGGTCCCGAGGCTGGTGGCGCGCTCACCGATGCAGTTTCTCATCCAGACTGGTAGGCGCGATCACAGGTGGGTTTCTCGGAAGCTGCGGCAGCTTGGTTCGCGTGCAGTGGTGCTGCCGTTCATCGAAGAGATGGGCCGCGCGTACGCAGCCGCGGATCTCGTTGTGGCGCGAGCAGGAGCGATGACGCTCGCGGAGCTCTCCACCTGCGGGAAGGCGTCCATCCTTGTGCCCTATCCGCATGCGGCCTATAACCACCAGGAAGAGAATGCTCGGGTTTTCGTCGATGCAGGGGCCGCTGTCATGATCCTGGATGCTGATCTGGATTCCCTGCGTCTTGCGCGCACGATTGCCAGGCTCATGGGCTCGCCCCGGCGGCTGAGGCGTCTCTCGAGCAACGCACTGCTGATGGGAAGACCGGATGCCGCCAGGAAGATCGCAGGGCGCATTCGGGCCTACGCGAGGGGTGATGGTGATGGTAACGGAGGCTAGGTTGCCGTGGGGGCTTTCTTCCCCGCCACCGGCGGGTGCCATACGCAGGGTACACTTCGTCGGCATAGGTGGCACTGGTATGTGCGGCCTTGCTGAGATTCTGCTGGCTTTCGGATACGAGGTGAGCGGCTGTGACCTCAACGTCGAGACGGAGGCTGTCGAGAGGTTGCTGTCCCTTGGCGCCAGGGTGTGGCAGGGCCACGATGAAGCGCATCTGGATCAGTGTGATCTGCTTGTCATTTCCTCGGCGATACGCGATGAGAACCTCGAGCTTCGCGAAGCGTTCAGGAGGGGAGTGCCCGTACTGAGGCGTGGGCAGATGCTTGCTGAGATCATGCGCCTGCGTCAGGGAATAGCTGTGGCAGGCGCGCATGGTAAGACTACTACGACCTCACTGATAGGCTTTGCCCTGCAGCAAGCTGGACTGGATCCGACGGTGGTGGTAGGGGGCCGCTTGCGCTCGCTGGGGTCGAACGCCCGTCTGGGGCTGGGAAATCTCCTTGTGGCAGAAGCCGACGAGAGTGATGGCTCCTTTCTTGAGATGCTCCCTACTGTGGCTGTGGTGACCAACCTCGACCGGGAGCACCTGGATCACTACAAGAACATGGCCGAGATCGAGAAGGCCTTCCTGCGCTTTGCTAGGAGCGTTCCCTTCTACGGGGCTGCGATCCTCTGCAAAGACGATGAGCGGCTCTCAGCGCTTGCGCGTGAGGTCAATCGCCCTGTCATCACGTATGGGCTCGCCGAGGGCGCTACAGTGCGGGCGATCAGGGTGAGGCATTCGGGCAGGCGGAGCTCTTTCGATGTTCAAGTCGATGGAAAGGACGCTGGGGAGTTCGATCTGGCACTTCCAGGCGTTCACAACGTGCGCAACGCCCTTGCCACCATCGCTGTCGCCCATTTCCTCCAGGTGGACCTGGACCTCGTGCGGGACGCTCTCTCTGCCTTTGAGGGCGTTGGCAGGCGGTTTGAGGTGCGCTCGGAGGTTGCGGGCGTCACCCACCTGGATGACTACGGTCACCATCCCACGGAGCTGAAAGCCGTAGTGGAGACAGCAAGGCAGGTTTTCGGAGAGCGGCGGCTGGTCGTGCTTTTCCAGCCTCATCGCTACACGCGGACCGCGGCGCTGCACAGCGAGTTCGCCTCTTGTTTCGACGAGGCCGACCTGGTCGTCGTCACGGACATATACGCAGCAGGCGAGCTGCCCATCGAGGGCATCTCGGGTGAGACCATTGTTTCCGAGGTCCTTTCTCATGGGGAAACCAGAGCACTGTACTCACCCCGCAAGGAGGATGTACTTCGGGTACTGCCGCCCCTGCTGCGTAAGGGCGATGTTCTGCTGACCCTCGGTGCGGGCGACGTGTGGAAGTGGGGTGATGCCATAATGGAAGCTGTGGGAGCCGAAGGGCAGGAGCACCGAGTCGGGACGGGCAAAGACTTGGGTGAGGGCGCTTCAAGTGCATAGGACAGCGTGCACGAACAGCCCCCTGTGTGTGCTCTTGAGCCTTCTGGGCTTGGCACTGGTGGCTGCAGGGGGCGTGGCTGCCCTCAGGGGCACCCGGGGCTTGCCAGGGTGCCTGGAGTTCAGGCTTCACGGCTCGGGGCTGATCGAGGCGCGTCGGCTGGAGCGGATTGTGGCTGCCAGCAGGTTGCCCGGGGGACGCCTGGACGAGGATGAACTCCTAGAGCGCCTCGACAAGCTCCCCAGTGTGGAGAGTGCGGTGGTTCACAGGCCGATCCTGGGACGTGCATGGGTCGAGCTCATCGAGAA
>CAYMBA010000215.1:0-3960 GCA_964388535.1 uncultured bacterium
GGCAACGAGGCTTATCAGAAGCACCCAGGAGTGCCCCCAGTGCTCTTCCTTGCGCTTGATGCGCTCTACATGCCGCCCGATCAGGTTGCCTAGCCCCAGGATGAGTGCGAAGGCCGAGATTATTCTGAGCAGCGTGTCTCTCAGATAGGTGTTGAAGGCTTCCGCGCTCGGATGGGGGATGAACCTGGAGGTGATGCCTAGGATACCCATCACGATGAGCAATGTGAGCGGGAGTTTCTCCTTCATGCCGGTTCTCCTAGTAGCCGGTCGTGGAGAGCAACCACCCGGCGTCTATTCCGAACAGCGAGAAGATAGAAGCTGTAATAAGGAAGATCAGGAAGAAGAACTTACCTGCGTCCTGGCCCTTCAGTGCGCCCAGCATCAGGGGTTCCCGTGCCAGGTAGGCCGAAGCGGCGTACAGCTCTTCTCCCATGAGCGTATAGTCACACGCCACAACGAAGAACGGCAGCTGGGTCACCGAGTCGGTGCCAGCGATCTGGATGGCCTGCGTCGAGGCTCCGGTTTCAGCGAGGATCAGCGATTCTGCACCGAAAGGACCAAGGAGAAAGTTCGTGGCCGGTCGCTCGCGCACCATGATGCCGCTGACTGCGGAAGCGTAGGCGAGCACGTGCTCGACGAGGAAGTATACGCTCTTCGGATCGTAGATGTCGGCTCTGCCGGCCTCCGTATAGGCCCCGCGGACCACCTCGCGGGCCACGGTGTAGACTACGGGGTCCCGGTTGGGCACGCTGATCTGCGTGCCATAGTCGGCGACCTTCTTGGCGACCTCGCCCAGTATGTTCATCGAGGCCACCGTACCTATGTCTGACATGTAGCCAGTGCCGGGCACGTAAAGCACTGGCCGGCCCATCTCGGTAGCCCTGCCCACGGCCTCTTCCACCGCCTCCAGCCCGGCGATCTTGCGCACGAATAGTTCCTCTCCCTTCCGGGCTTTGGCTATGTACCAGATCACCACCGCTGTGAAGAGGATGATGCCGAGTGCCACGCCGGTCAGGTTCGTGCGGAACCACTGGGGCTTGCTCTGCACGAAGGCCGTGGGCTCCGAGGTGGCCTGATCGCCGTTTGAGGCCACAGCGGCGACTGCGTATGAGTAGCGCAGCGAGTCATGGACGGCCTCGTCGGCGTACTTGTACTCCTTCGGCACCTCTCCCCTTACGGGGATTGCCGCAATCTGCTCCCGCTCGCCCCCCTCTACCTGCCGGAAGATGAGATACCTGACGGCACCCTCGACGGGTTGCCACTTGATGGTGATCGAACCACCCCCGTCGCCTGGAGTGTCGCCAGCACGAACTTTCTCTGGTGCCGTGATTGCTGAGGCAGTAGCCACCAGGAGGGACAGAGCGAGGCAGAGAAGAACGGCGCGGGGCCGGATCCGCAAGACTGGCCTGATCATCTTCCTCCCCTGCCTGCTGCTCGCTTCGGACCTGTGACGCAGCCTGCTGTGGCCGCGCCGACTTCAAGACGAACGAGCATACACCACGGGCCGCCGAGGATCAACTGCGCCTCGGTCCGAGGCCCTTAGAGGCTGGCCACGAACCCATGCAGGCGGCGTTTCTTGATCTGTTTTCGAACCCGTTGTAGAATACACCAGTCCTGTGCAACAGAAAGGCCCAACGGCAACCCTTGCTTGGTCTTTGGGAAAGGAGACTCCCATGCGTGCAATGATTTTCTTGCTGGCTGCAGCCGTGGCGCTCGTCGCGTCCGCCTCGGCTCAGACGGACATCGTCATCAACGAGATCTACTACGATGGTCCCGGAACCGATACCGGTACCTTCACCGAGTTGCTCGGACCTCCGGGGACGGTGCTCGACAACTACATGCTCGTGGGCATCAATGGTAGCGACGGCTCCGAGTACCGCACCATCTACCTCGATGGTATGGTCATCCCCGATGATGGCTACCTGGTAATAGCCCAGGATGAGACGGTCCCCGAGGCCGACTACATCGATCCGGGTGTCGACTGGCAGAACGGCCCCGATGAGGTCGAGCTGCGCTACGATGACGGCGGGGAGAGCATCATCGTTGTCGACGGCATCTGCTATGGCTACTCGGAGAATCTGCAGTGCGAAGGGGGCACGAACGGCCCTGACGTCAGCTCCGGCAACAGCATCTCCCGCTGCCCCGACGGTCAGGACACCGACGACAACGAGGCTGATACGGCCGAGACGATCCCGACGCCCGGAGGCCCGAATGACTGCGGTGGCGGGCCTGTAGAGATGTCGCTGTGTGAGGCCATCGAGCTGGACGCTGATGGGTTCCCCATTCACTACGGAGAGTTGGTGCACATAACGGGCACCATGATAGTGCTCAACAACCATGGCACCTTCTCGGCCGATCATCTCGACCACGCTGCCACCGACGGTGAGTGCTGCGTCTACCTGTTCGATTTCGATGAGGATCCCGATATCAACGAAGGCGATGAGATCGACGTGACGGGCACGATCTCCTTCTACCGCGGCAAGGTCGAGATCAGTGGTCCGGGGCTGGTGATCGAGGTCGTCTCGACGGGCAACCCACTGCCCGAGCCTCAGGAGATCACGACCGAGGAGCTGGCCACCAATGGCAACGACTACGAGAGCTGCTTCATCTCGATCTGCGGTCTCTACATCGTTGGTGGTGACCCGTGGCCCGAGGAAGGCCAGAACGCCAACATCGAGGTCGTCGATGCGACCGAGGTTCCCGTCACCCTTAGGATCGATCGGGACACCGACATCGACGGCAGCCCTGCGCCCGAGGAGCCCTTCACATGCCTCGGTATTGCCGGCCAGTATGATCCGGAGTCGCCTTACACCGAGGGCTTCCAGCTGCTGCCCAGGAAGCTCGAGGATGTCCACAGTGGCGAGGGTTGCGAGACCCCGGTCGAGGAGACGAGCTGGAGCAGCATCAAGGCTCTGTACAAGTAGGGCGGCCTGAGTTCGTTCGCGGATCAAACAGGGGCGGTGCGAAAGCATCGCCCCTGTCTATACCTCAGCGTCTCTTTTTCCTGCGCTTCCGCGGGCTGAGTTTCACGCGGAAGACTTCTTCGTCAGCGCGCCTTATGTGGTGCCTGTACGCGTACTCCTTGAACCGCTCTTCCATCCAGTCGCTGGCATGGTGTTCGTCGTGGTGCCAGGCATCACCCAGCGTCCAGGCACAGAGGCGCGCCGCCCCCTCACTGCAGGGCTCCCAGCGCGCCTCTCTCGGGGTTCCCAGGGGACGGCCGCGGCGGATGATGTCTGGGACATAGCGGTTCATGTGGAAGGCTGCCTCGAGCAGCGCGTTTGTATGCGGGGATGCTCCAAAGCGGCGGAAGCTGAGAAGAGCCTTCGCGTAGGCCCATTCGCAGAAGGGCTCGTGCTCGTAGGCGGAGACCAGTCGCTCGGCTTCGGCATCGCGTTTGAGATCCATGAGCAGTTGCAGCAGCAGGAATCTGTTGCCTTCCCGGTCGGGTCGGTCGAGGCGAACGCTTTCCTTCAACACTACTATCGCCTCATTCGGCCGCCCCATCCGCACTAGCGTGTCTGCGATTCCTCGCCGGGCGCGCAAGTAGCCCCACAGCAGGGGATTCTCGGAGCAGTAGCCGCGAGCCCGCTCGATCGCCTCGGCCATTCCGCCTTCGGCTGCGTCGACGCCAGCCTGGTAGCGTTCGAGTTTCTCGCGGTCCCGGCGAGCCCACTCGGCCAGCACGACGTAGGGGTCTGACAGAGCAGGCCACAGCCTGAGCGCCTCGCGCGCCAGCTTCACCTTCCCTCGTCCCACAGTCGCGTACGCCCGGTAGGCCAGGGAGATCGCCTGCCTCTGTTGCTCCGTGAGCTCCCCGGCGGTCTCCAGTACCAGTTGCTCTTCGAAGGTGCGAGGGTCTGGGGGAAAGCCCCAGGCCTCAGCAGATTCCGCATCTGGGGGACTTGCGGCCCAAGGTATGCGCAGTTCGATTTGCTCGGCTCCCTCGGAGGTGAGCAC